>CAYTLD010000008.1:21255-29089 GCA_964438585.1 uncultured Blastochloridaceae bacterium
TCATAGTTCGCAGAGGCGCACCACCGCCGTCTCCAGTGTTCTTCTACGGTCACCTCGGCCACTGAGGATGTTGAGGTGGGTTTGATAGAGAGTTTCGACGGCGGTAAACCAGGTTTTCGCCTCGCGGCGCTTAGCCCGGCTCAATATTCTTCCCAAGCGATAGGGACTGGGTGATTTTCCGGCGGCAGTGACCGGAAGTAAATCTTCAACCCCGGCTTGCACATTCACCACCTGGGCACGGCCCTTGGACTGCAATCGAGCCTGTCCCTGGCCCTCCATCCAGACGAGGAGTGCGGCCAGGCGGATCTGGTTACTGAGTAAAATGAGAATCCCCACCTCCGACTCCCCACGGGCCAGAAGCTGCCTGGCCAGATGGGCCGCATCGGAGGTTTTCCCCTCCGTCACCGCATCGCATAAATCCCAGACCAACAGCTCACGGGTGGATGAGACAATCTGCCTCAAGTCTTCCTCCTGCATATCCTTGCGAGGGTGGATATAGAGGGCGCATTTCTCAATCTCAGCGTGCAACTGCCGTGGCTGATTGCCGACCAGCTCCAACAAACATTCCGCTGTCCCCGGCACCGGCTCCAGGCCCGCACCGCGCATCATTTTTTCCACCTCTCCGGTCCAGGCTTCCACCGCCCCGTATCCCTGCAGATCCGGCAGTTCACACAGCTCCACCTCTCCTAATTTCTGGAATTGCTTATAGAAACGTTTTCGCTTGTCCGCGAGGGGAGCTGAAATCAGGCATTGCACGGATCCGTCTGACAAGGACGTCAACACCTCGATCATTTTATCCAGCCGCTCCTGCACGCGTTCGCTCTTGCCGATCACCCCGTCCTGGAAAAAGGTGGCATTTTTCAGATAGACCAGCTTGCGCCCGCCCATGAAGGGCAGAGTCAGGAGCGCCTCCTGCACCCGGTCAATTTGCTCGCAGGCCTGATCGACGGTATCGGCACGCCCCTCCATCTCCTCCAGGTTCATGGGATCTTCAGGAGCCAACGCCGCCGCCAGGTGTCGGCACCGCTCGGTAATCCGGTATTCGTCATTGCCGGTGATAAAAAGATGCTTGCTGGGAAGTTCACTCATGACATCGTTGGTCTATGGAACACCTTTGGGCTCCCTGGCGCAACCGTTATGTGACTTCCCCGCAGGGAAATCGCGATCAACTCTTCGCCACTCTGGGTCAGTCCACCGACGACCGCGCCAATGGTGTCTATGCCCGCTCGAAATCCGCCTTCGCTGTCCTCAACCTCTACCCCTACAACGCCGGACACACCCTCGTCGTCCCCTACCGCGCCGTCGAGGATCTGTCTGGGCTTTCCGACCAGGAATCCGCCGACCTCTGGAAGCTGGTGCAAAAAGTCACCGACGCTCTGAAAAAAGAATTTTCACCCCACGGGTTTAACATCGGCATCAATATCGGAGAAAGCGCCGGAGCCGGCATCCCCAAACACCTCCACGTTCACGTCGTCCCCCGCTGGTCCTGCGATGCCAACTTCATGACCGCCACCGCCGAAACCCGCATCCATCCCAACGACCTAGACACGATCTTCGACAAGCTCCATCCCCATTTTGCTTGAGACCGCAGCCACGCCTTCAGGGATCCGCAGGTAGGGAGGTCTCTCCGAGGCCTCCTAGAGAGAACGTTGGTTTTATCAGGACTTGGCATCCCGCCTGAACTTTTTCGATTGGGCCTAACGGCCCGAGGAGGCCTCGGAGAGGCCTCCCTACCGCGCTCTCGCGTATTTCGGGGGTTGTGGGTAAATCGCCATTTTAGAGCGGGGTGAGTTCCACTTTGCGGAATTCGACTTCCGAGCCTTCTGCCTGGAGTGCGATTTTGCCGGAGGTGGCGGTGCTCTTGAGCCCGTGGTTTACCAGGGTGCCATTGACGTGCACAATGATTTCATCGCCCTTGCAGACGATCTTCATGGTATTCCATTCGCCCAGGGGCTTCTCGGCATCGGTGAGTTTGATGATGCGGCGGGCATCCTTCGGACCCCCGCCAAATTTTTGGCTTTCATCTTTACGCGGGCGACGCTTTTCCATCTCCGGCACTTCTATGTTTTCCCCGATGACCCAGAAATCACCGGCATTTTCATGCATCATTTGCACTTCGATCGATTGGGGGAACATCTGGTAGAGTCGCCGAGGAGTCGAGGCATGGACCAGAACTCCGCAGTTTCCGGGGGCCTTGGAAAAGCGGTATTCAACCACCAGCTCGTAATTGGAAAATTGCTCTTCCGTAATGAGGTGGCCACCGGGCTTGCCCAGACTGACCAGAACCCCATCGCGAACGAGGAAGCTGGGCGGGTTGGCCTTCCACCATTCGACCTTACGGGTGTCGATGGTGAGGATGCCGTCTTGGAATTCGGGCTCATCCGCTGCGGTCATTCCGTCGCGACCCGGGATATCCATAGTCCAACCGGTCAGATCTTTTCCATTCCAGAGGGCTCGGGTTTCACCAGCGACCGGCATAACCGATAACAACAACAATAGAGCAATCGCTTTCAACATTACGGTAAGTTGAATGCAATCCGGACAGTGTTCAATACTCAATACTTAGAGGCTGTCTGGATTATGGCCAATCCATACGATCACGCCTCACGTAAATGTAAGCACTAAAGATCACTGTTTTGATTTTAGATGTTGCATTTCAAAATATAAGGCATAGAGTAGTACTGTGCCCACCATTTTCAGGATCGAAGGTTTTGTATTTTCTTTCTTTAGCGCGGATGGGAGTGAACCTATCCATGTTCATGTGAGGAAAGCCGGAGGTTCAGCTAAAATCTGGATAGAGCCCGTAAGTTTGGGCCGTTCAGAGAACATGCACTGGCGAGATCTTAAACGGGCAGTGGAAATTGCCGAAGAACATCAAGAACTCATCGTGGAGAAATGGAATGAATACTTCAAAGAGCAGTAAGCTAGATTGGCCCACCCCGGAACGAGCCTGGCACAGTAACGGACAGATACACATTCTTCTCTCGGACGGGCGGGAGGTTTCATTCTCATGTGCTGAGAATGAATACCTTGAGGAAGCCAGCGAGCAGGAAAGGTCGGTCATTGAACTCTCAGCGATGGGAGTTCACTGGCCGCTACTCGATGAAGACCTTTCCATTGAGGGAATACTCGCCGGACGTTACGGCCGCAAGTTCCGGCATGGAGGAGCAAGATCGGGTGCGGGAAGGCCTCTATCCCAACGCAAGCCAGTGACGCTACGCCTGAGTCCGGAAGCGCGCAGACAGTTGGAAGAAAATGCCAGGCGTTCAGGCCAGACCCTCTCGGAAACCGCAGAGCAAGCTATTCTGCAGCACAATTGAATGGTCATTACTATTTAACTGTCTGCGAACCGACAAAACCAGATCTCTATCCTGCCCATCCTTCTATTCCGCATTAGACCACTTTACTGGCAGATGCCTTTTGCCTTTACAAGTTAGAAGTGGAGCCGCAGTGTTTTGCGCTCATGTCAGGGAAAAAGAACAGACCGCTACGGATTGGATTGCCGAAGGGAAGCCTTCAGGACTCGACCTTGGACCTTTTTAAGAGTGCCGGCTTCAATGTCACGATTTCGAGCCGCTCGTATAAACCGACGATTGATGACCCGAGCTTCGAGGTCCGCCTGATCCGGGCTCAGGAAATTGCCAAATACGTCGAGGACGGTTTCCTCGATATTGGCATCACCGGTCGCGACTGGGTGGCCGAAACCCGGTCGAAAGTCGAGGTGGTCCAGAACCTCTCCTTCAACAAAGCGACGAAGCAACCCGCGCGCTGGGTGCTGGTGGTTCCGGAAAATTCGAAAATCCGGAAAGTGAAGGATCTGGAGGGAAAGCGCATCACCACCGAGGCGGTCAACATGACCCGCGACTACCTGCGCAAGCACAAGGTCAAAGCCAAGATTGATTTTTCCTGGGGTGCCACTGAAGTCAAGGTGCCGGAACTCTACGATGCGATTGTCGATATCACCGAGACAGGCAACTCGATCCGGGCCAACAACCTCCGGATCCTGGACACCCTGATGGAATCCTACCCCCAGTTGATCGCCAACAAAACTACCTGGGCCGCACCCGCCTGGCGCAAGCAAATCGAAACCCTGGCCCTCCTGCTCGAAGGAGCCCTCAATGCCCGCGATAAAGTCGGGCTGAAAATGAACGTCCCGCGGAAAAAACTCGATCAGCTTCTCAATGAATTGCCCGCACTCAGGAATCCCACTGTCAGCCAACTGACCAATCCGGACTGGGTAGCCATCGAGACTGTCATTGATGAGGTCATTGTCCGCACCATTATCCCTCAATTGAAGGAAATCGGGGCGGAAGGAATTATCGAATATCCGCTAAATAAAGTTGTCTATTAGGGAAAGTCCGCTTTAATCACCCTTTACCAAAACCATTATGGGATCAATCAAGAAGAAACGTAAGACTAAAATCGCCAAGCATAAGCGACGCAAGCGCAGCCGCGCCAACCGTCACAAAAAGCGTTTGCGTTATAAATCCTAATCGACCTTACCGCCCCACGAGAGGATGCGTGCCTTGCCTGCCATATCTTCGGCTTCAGGGACTTGTCCATTGCGGGCATAGGTAAGGGAGAGCGAGGTATATCCCATCGGATCCTGCGGGCGCAGGCGGATGGCTTCCTTCCCCGCACGGATGGCTTCCTCGTATCGCTCGAGTTTCATCTGGCCGATGGCCAGCGCGTGCCAGGCTTCAAAAGAGTCCGGATCCGCCTCGGCGGCTTTTTGATAGCATTCGACTGCATTTCCCAGTTCCCCCTGGGCCAATTGCGTGTTACCGGCCTCTAAGTGCTCTTCAGATTCTGTGGACATATTCGTCATCCTGCATCGTTACCGTGGCTTGTCAATTCGACCACCCGGCTCACCAGGGTTTCCAGGGTGCTGAGATCAGGCTCGGCATGGACGGGGAATCCATGTTCTCTAAGTGCTTCAGACGTGGCCGGCCCGATGCTGGCATAACGCAGGCCCTCTATGGGCCAGTGTTGGCGGTGCTCGGCATAGCTGCGGACGGCCGACGGGCTGCAGAACACGACCCAGTCCGCTCCTCCCTCGCGGAATTGACGGCAGGCGGGATCCTCCCAGTCGATTACTTCAATAGTTCGGTAAACCTCGAGACGCTGCACTTGAGCCCCCTGACCGGCAAAGCCTTCCTCCAGATCACGAGCAGCCAGGTTGCCGCAGGCATAGACGATGTGCTGCCCCTTGACCGGCGTGGGCCACTCCTTAAGCAGAGAAAAGACCCGATAGGAAGTGGGCATGAAATCCACCGGCAGGTGATAGGCCTTCAGTGCTTCAGCTGTCGAAGGGCCGACACAGGCAAAGCGCACCCCCGCCAGATCTCTGATATCGCGCTCCTGCAGGTAAGCCTGGAAGAATCCCTTCACCCCGTTGGCACTGGTAAAAATAATCCAGTCAATCTCCATCCCGGCACGAAGTTTGGTCATGCAGTCCGGCGGAAATTCTATCTGGATGGCGGGAATATCGAGGACAGCGGCGCCGGCCTGGCGGAAGAGGCGGTTGAGCCGACCGCTCTGCCCCCGCGCCCGGGTGATCGCCACCCGTTTACCAAAAAGCGGACGCGTCTCATACCAGGACAATTTTTCCCTCAGGTTGACGGTGGAACCGATGACCACAATCGCCGGTGCCCCCAAGCCCGCCTTTTCCACCCGGTCCGGAAGTTCACGCACTGTCCCATGCACACTGCGCTGCTGGCTGGTGGTACCCCATTGAATAAAAATCGCCGGTGTGTCGGCGGACATGCCTCCATCGAGCAGAAGGGGAACGACCCGGTGCAACGAACGGCTGCCCATAAAAATAACCAGTGTTCCCCCGGACGCCCCCAGTGCCTTCCAGTCCACCCGCTCGGATTCAGAATCTTGCTCATGGCCGGTGACGAAAGTGACGCTGGACGCGCAATCACGGTGGGTCAACGGAACCCCGGCATAAGCCGGGACAGCCATCCCGGAGGAGATGCCGGGAATGACCTCGAATGGGAAACCGGCCCGGTCCACTGCCTCGACCTCCTCCCCTCCGCGGGCAAAAACAAAGGGATCTCCTCCTTTGAGGCGCACCACCTGTTTCCCCTGGCTGACGTTGTCGATCAGGGTCTGGTTAATTGCATCCTGAGACATGGTGTGCTGGCCGGCCCGCTTACCCACGTAAATGTGCTCACAGCCCTCAGGCGTAAGTGCCAACATCTCGACGTTGACGAGGCTGTCATAAACCACCACCTCCGCCAATTGCAGGACTTCCAGTCCGCGCAGCGTGAGCAGACCGGGATCACCCGGCCCGGCTCCGACCAGATAACAAAATCCCTTTTTGTTTCTTTGAGTTTCCTTCTTCATTCCATCAGGCTGCCTGCCACCTTCCTGGCCAGTTCGATTTCGCTTCCGACCGTTGCCCGTTCCTCGACTCGTCTTCCCTCGGCGCACCCATCCGCGTAATATACCGCAGCCAGAACGATGTCGCTGTCTTCGATACGGGCCCAGGCACCGAGGGGAATCGAACAGCCCGCATCGAGGGTGATGAGCAGGTGCCGCTCCGCTTCGATGGCCCGATGACTGTCCGGATGATCGAGCCCCGCTAAAATTTCTCCGGCGGGACGGTCACCGATTCTGGTCTGCAAGGCCAGGGCACCCTGACCGGGGGCGGGAATCATTTCGAGTGGGTCAAGCGGGAGCAGGTGGGCACCCGCGATGTCCATTGAAAGCCTCCGCAGGCCCGCCCAGGCCAGCAGACATCCTCTGGCCTCCGGGTGCTCGATCATTTTCCGGATACGTGTTTCCACATTTCCCCGCACCGGCTCGGTCGGTGATTCGGGACGGAGTTCCGCCCACTGGCACCGCCGCCGTGGACTGCCGCTGAGAACCAGGGCGTCGTGCGGCCAATCTTCCCAGGAGGAGATGCCATCCGTCACCAGCACGTCTTCGACCCGTTCGCGCTCCGGGATGGCCGCCAGTTCGAGCCCTTCGGGCATCCGGGCGGCCAGATCCTTGCAACTGTGGACGGCAGCATCGATTTCACCATCGAGGAGGGCCTGCTCGATTTCCTTGGTAAAGATTCCTTTGGTGGCGAATTCCGGTTTCGTTGCTTCCGTCTGCATCCGGTCTCCAGTGGTGGTGAAAGTTTTTACCTCCACCACCAGACCCGGATGAAGCGCCTCCAGACGGGCGGCCACCTGCCGCGTCTGCGTCAGGGCAAGCTGACTGCCGCGGGTGCCGAGAACGAAGCTCCTCCGCTCCCCACTCATGGCGCGGTTTTTTCCTTTTTTCTTTCCCTTTTTCCCCCGTCTAGGAGCAGAGCGCGCACCACCGCCTTCAATTCCTTAAAATCCTCCATCGCTTCCCACGACTTAGCCACTTTTCCCTCGCGATTAAAAATAATAACCCGCTTATCCTTCGATTTTTCCTCCCAGCCCAGCGCCTCGCAGGCTTCCCCATGAAAATCGGCCACCGCCATCATTCCCTCACGCGGATCACCCGGATTGCCATTTTTCCGGTAGTAAGGAATGACGCGCTCCGCCTCCGCATCGAGGTCGCGCCGCATTCGGCGCAGGGTATAACCCTTGGCAAAGAGGGCCAGGGAATTCCGCAAATCCACCACCACGATGGACCGAAAATCCTTCATCCCCTGAAACGGGTCCAGCGACTCCCCCGCCTCCCGGGTCCAATCCTGCAGTGCTTCATTGCTGTACAAAATTACCGATACCCAGCCCGGCTTATTCAATTCACGCTCGATGTCATCCGCGTCCACCGCCGTGATGATTTCCGCCGACCGGAGAGGTGCCGTGATCAATAAGAGTAGAAAGACTGCCGTTTTCAATGCCTT
>CAYTLD010000009.1:0-5492 GCA_964438585.1 uncultured Blastochloridaceae bacterium
TGGGCCTGGAGGGAGTCGAACCCCCACGCCTTGCGGCACTAGATCCTAAGTCTAGCGTGTCTGCCAGTTCCACCACAGGCCCGGTTGTTTGGGGTGAAGGGGGAAAGGTAAAGGGTGAAGGGGGCTGAGTAAAGGGGGAAATGCATGAGGGCTCAGATCTGAAACCTGAGACTTGAGAGATGTTCCGATCAATGCTCAATGTAACAAAGCAAAGCTTTGCATTTCACCTATCGGTGAGGTCTGTAATCAACAATCAACAATCAAGGTAGCGGTGGCGGGTCGCCCATGGCCTCGTTGAGGTCAATTTTGTTGGATTTCCGGCGGGCGGATCGCCATTTGACCAGGTCGGACAGATCCCAGAGCCAGCCGGCTTTCCAGGAGAAGAAGTAGAGGCCACCGAGTCCGAAGAGGATAATCCCGCTGCTGGCGGCGAACCAGGAGGGGAGGATGTTGCCGTTGCCAAAGGCGACAGAGAGTTTCATCCAGATCATTATGCTGAAGAGGACAAGCAGGCACCAGAAAAGCGATGCCGCCCGTGCCTGCCGGGCGTGGGTGATGGCGAGGGAAAAGGCGAAGGCGCAGAGTATGACGGCAACCAGAGGGTAGAGGAAGCGGAAGTAATACTCGGTGCGGAAGGGGGCCATGCGGATGGCGGCGTGGGGGTTGCGACTGTTGACGAACTGGTGCAGTTCCAGCCAGGGGAGTTCCTGGGGAGTGCGCATAGCGGCGACGAGTTCGGCAGGTGCTTCTTTGAGAAAGGGGGCATCGAGGTAGTTGATATCCACAGCCGGTGAGGCGGCTTCTCCAGGAATGAATTCGACTTTTCTCACCCGGGCCAGGTTCCAGATATCATTCTTATAGGTGCCGGCGGCGGCGAAATATTTTATCCGGTCACGTCCGCTGGGGTCGCTGATAAGAATTTCGCCCTGGGAGAAGGATTGTTTTTTCAGATCAACACTTCCGAGGTACCAGGTGGTGTGGGTCTCCGGATTGAAGTAGACGACGGTGGTATATTGGTCTTCTTGCGGTGGACGGCCCTCGATGATGTCGCGGATGGCATCGGATGACTTACGGGCATTGGGTGCGAGGTCGATGTAGATGAAGTATTGAATCCCGGCGAGCACCAGTCCGACCAGGTAAAAGGGGATGGAAATCCGGCTCAGGCTGATGCCGGCGGATTGAAGGGCGATGAGTTCGCGGCTGGCGGAAAAATTGGCCAGGACGTAAACGACGGCAAAGAAGAAGGAAACCGGCAGGACCTGCAGGCTGATCTTGGGCACCTGGACGAGGTAGTAGCGGATCATGAGACTGAGTTCCGGCTTCCGCTCCATCAGGTCGCCGAGGATGTCGAAGAGGTCGTGAACGATCCAAAGGAAGAAGAACGTGAAGATGCAGAAAATCAACGGCTTGAGCAGGGAAGTGGCCAGGTAGCGAAAAACAATTTTCATGACAGGTCTAGGGTCAGGATGTAGTTTTTTCCCGCCATGCCAAGTATATCCGAACAACTTCAGGCCTTGAAAGAGACAGTTGCCGCGACAGAGGGAATTCTCCCGGAAATCGGGGCGGCGGCGGCATGCATCGTCGAAACATTACAAAAGGGTAACAAAATTCTCTCTTGCGGCAACGGGGGATCGGCCACGGATGCCATGCACCTGGCCGAGGAATGTGTCGGACGCTACCGTTCGAATCGTAAATCCCTACCGGCGATTGCCCTCAATGCCGACTGCTCGACTTTGACCTGTATCGCCAATGACTGGTCATTTGATGAGGTTTATGCCCGCCAGGTGGAGGGGCTGGGGCAGCCCGGGGACGTGCTGGTGGTTTTTAGCACCAGTGGAAATTCAGCCAATATCGTCCGCGCCCTCGAAGTCGCCCGTGAAAGAGGCTTGAATAGCATCGCGCTACTGGGAAAGGACGGTGGGAAGTCGAAAGGCCTGGCGACGTATGAGTGCATTATTCCGGCCGATGACACAGCCCGTATTCAGGAAATGCATACCTGGATTTTGCATGTGATCCTGGAGGCGGTGGAGGAGGGGTTTGAGGGCTGAAACCTGAAAGATGAAACCTGAAAAGCTGAAAGATTGACTTGGCTTCTTTTTGATCACTTCAGTTGGTTAAGAGTTCCCTGGATACCTCTAAGAACGGAGGATGCGGAGATGCTCCCTCCACGTGGTAAGGGGAAAAGACGTGGAGGGATGTGCTCCGCCACATCCGGGTTTTAGGCGAAAGAAAATATAAATGAACGCATTATCGGAAAAATTTCAGGAGGTCTTTAAGAATCTCCGGGGCTACGGGAAGTTGTCGGAGAGCAATGTCGCGGAGGCGGTTCGGGAGGTGCGGATGGCACTGCTCTCGGCGGATGTTAATTACCAGGTGGCGCGTGATTTCTGTGAACAGGTTAAGGAGAAGGCACTTGGAGAAGAGGTCAGCCGCAGTGTCCGCCCCGGCGACCTCTTTGTCAAAATCGTCCACGACGAACTGCTGGCTTACTTTGGTCAGCGGGACCGCTCGCTGGCGGCAAAGCGCCCACTTACCATTGCACTCTGCGGATTGAACGGGGCCGGGAAAACAACGAGTTGCGCTAAGTTGGCTCTCTGGTTGCGGAAGCAGGGTGAATCGCCGGTCATGATCGCTTCTGATCTTTCGCGTCCAGCGGCCATCGAGCAGTTGGCCACCCTGGGGCGGCAGTTGGATCTGAAGGTCTTCTGCCCCGGAGAAGGGGAGTCGCTTCCGGTTCATCTGGCCCGTGTGGCCCGTGATCCGGAATATCAGGCTGCCAGTGTGCGTATTTACGATCTGGCCGGGCGCAGCGAACTGGATGAGGCGCTGATGTCCGAGCTGCAAACCGCGCTCAAGCTGATCGAACCGGATGAGACACTGCTGGTAGCGGACGCAGCGCTCGGGCAGGCAGCGGTGGAGGTGGCAAAGCAATTTGTCGATAATGCGGACTTAACCGGCCTCATTCTCTCCAAATTCGACGGAGACGCCCGTGGTGGTGCGGCCTTATCGATCCAGTCAGTGGCGGAATGCCCGGTCAAATTCCTCGGAACCGGGGAGAAGCCGGATCAATGGGAGGTCTTTGATCCGGAGCGGCTGGTCAAGCGCCTGCTGGGCATGGGGGACCTGATGGGGATCGTGGAGCAGGTCAGTGAGAGCATTGATATCGAGGATGCGGGACGGCTGCAGGAGCGCATGATGAGTTCTAAATTCAATTTGCAGGATTTTCTCGATCAGATGCGGCAAGTGAAAAAAATGGGGCCCTTGCAGAATCTTCTTGGCATGATGCCGGGTGCGAGTAATATCCCACGTTCCAATTTGGATGAAAAAAATCTAAGTAGGATGGAGGCGATTCTCAGCTCAATGACGCGCCAGGAGCGGACCAGTCCGGGAATAATCAATGCCCGGCGGCGTTTGCGGATAGCGGCGGGCAGTGGAACCACGGTCCGGGAGGTGAATGAGTTACTGAAGCGGTTTCGCGAGATGAAGAAAATGCTGGGTAAGCTGATGAAAGGTGGCAACACTGAGGCCAAGCTGGCACGGATGATGTCCGGGAAAATGAATTTTTAGAAACAACAGAAAGAAGGAGCAGATAAAATGGTAATGATACGACTGCGGCGTCAAGGCAACAAGAACCGACCTTTTTATAAGGTGGTGGTGACCGATAAGCGAAACCCGCGCGATGGAAAGTTCATCGAGGAAATCGGATCCTATGATCCGACCGGTAAGAATGAGGTCAGCCCGATTGACCTTGAACGGGTGGATTACTGGCTCTCCCACGGAGCCAAGGCCAGTGAACGCGTGCAAAAATTAATTCAGGAAGCCCGCACGACTGCTGTCGCCTAAGCTGAAAAAGAGAAAAAGAGGAGAGGAATCCGGCTGATGAAATACTTTGTGGAATTTGTCGTCTCGGCCCTGGCTGACAAGCCGGACATGGTCAGCATTGAAGAAGAGGAGCAGGATCGTCAGATTAATTACCGGATCAACGTCAGCCCGGCTGACGTAGGCCGGGTCATAGGACGTAAGGGGCGCACGATCAATGCCATGCGCACTATTCTCAATGCGGCGAAAGGCGATGGTCGCCGTGTGGTGCTGGAGGTTGAAAACTGACAGCACCTTCCGGAACCGGTAGGATTGAAAAACCGGTATCGTGAAAATTGATCTTTTAACACTATTTCCCGAGATGGTGCCCGGAATTATCGGAGCCAGCATCATTCAGCGGGCCAGGGAGCGCGGACTCGTTGAAATCAACGTCTGCAATATCCGGGACTATGCCCATGACCGGCACCGGACTGTCGATGACCGGCCCTTTGGTGGAGGTCCGGGCATGGTCATGACCTGTCAGCCACTGGTGGAGGCCATCGAGGCCAGGCAGGGCAGGGGAGAGAAGGCAGCGCGGGTTATTTACATGACTCCGGAAGGGAAGCCGTTTTCTCAGGAGCGCGCCCATGAGTTGTCCTCCCACCCGCACCTGATTATGGTCAGCGGCCACTATGAGGGCATTGATGAGCGGGTTCGTGAGGGCTGGATCGATGAGGAAATTTCGATTGGTGATTATGTTCTGACCAATGGCACCTTGCCAGCCCTGGTGGTGGTGGATGCCATCGTCCGGCTCATTCCCGGTGTATTGGGAAATGACGAATCTGCCCGGGAGGAGTCATTTAGTGCAGGAATCCTGGAGGGGCCTCACTATACACGACCGGAGGAATTTCGCGGTCGGCGGGTGCCGGAGGTTCTGCTCCAGGGACACCATGAAAAAATTCAGGCATGGAAAAGGGTAAAGGCCAGGGCCCGCACCGGGGAACGACGTCCGGAGTTGCTCGGGGGCGAGGGTAAGTGAGAGAATAAAATTGGAAAAAGTTAAAGGGTGCAGGGTAAAGAAAAAAATTTTTAATTAATACGTAAGTGGAGATAACGATGAAAATAATAGAGAAAATCGAAAATGAGCAAATTAAGAAGGAAGCAGCTAAATTCAAGGTAGGCGACAGCGTCAAGGTGGCGGTGCGTGTGCGTGAAGGTGAAAAAGAGCGCATCCAGAATTTCAGTGGCATTGTGATCGTGCGTGAAGGCAGCGGGATTAACGAGGCCTTTACTGTCCGGCGAATCAGCTATGGTGAGGGTGTCGAGCGCCGCTTTCCGGTTCATTCTCCCTTCATCGAGTCCATCAAGGTCGAGCGTCCGGGCAAGGTGCGCCGGGCCAAGCTTTACTACCTGCGTGATCGTAAAGGCCAGATCCAGATCAAGGAAAACACCAAGGAAATTCAGGCCAGTGCCGCCAAGCGCAAGGCCGACGCAACCGGGCGGAAGAAGAAGCGCGAACGCGCGGCCACCAGAAAAGCCGCCCAGGCCTAGTGCCTTTATAGGTTGTGATATGAGGGGTGCCGTATTTCGTTGGTAGGGAGGTCTCTCTGAGACCTCCTCGGGCCATCAGGCCCAATGTGCCGTCAACAGCGTTGAGACATCGCAGATTCTCGATGAGGCCTCGGAGAGGCCTC
>CAYTLD010000009.1:5592-10132 GCA_964438585.1 uncultured Blastochloridaceae bacterium
TACCTCTCAAACCACCGCGAATAGGGTGCTAGGAGATTATTGAGAAACCTCCCTAGCTGTAAAAAAGCTTACAAATGGCACCTATGGGACGATCACTTGATTGGAGTTATGAAGACGCGGCCCACTCCAGGGGATGCCTGAAGGTTGCCGGTGTCGATGAGGTCGGTCGGGGGCCACTGGCCGGCCCGGTCGTTGCCGCTGCCTACTGCTTCCGGACTCGTCCGGAGTGGGTGGACGGGCTCGATGATTCGAAGAAGCTTACCCCGTCCCGCCGGGAGCGACTCTTCAGCCTCCTTTTCGACCTAGAAGTGGGAGAATACGCTATCGCTCAGATCGAGGCGGATGAGATTGATTCTATTAATATTCTTCAGGCGTCGATGAAAGCCATGCGTCTGGCCCTCTCCAGGTTGCCGCAGCCAGTGGATTACGCCTTGATTGATGGCAACCGGATGCCGGGCGAAGGGGGGCGCGGAGAAGCCATCATTAAGGGAGACTCTCGTTCTCCCTCCATTGCGGCCGCCTCTGTCATTGCCAAAGTAACCCGTGACCGCATCATGGAGGCTTACGAAGATGAGTATCCCGGATATGGATTTGCCCGACACAAAGGTTACGGCACCCGGCAGCACCTCGAAGCTCTCAGGCGTTTGGGGCCGTGTGCGATTCATCGTCGCTCGTTTGCGCCGGTGGCGCAATCTCAACACCACCTCCCGTAAGCCGGTTCAGCACCGGCATGGGGAAATCGGGGAGAATGCAGCGGCCCGGTTCCTGCGTCAAAAAGGAATAAAAATCCTGCTCCGTAACTACCAGTCACGTTACGGGGAAATCGATATTATCGGGAGAGAAAAGGACATCCTGGTATTCGTCGAAGTCAAAGCCCGCCAAGCCGATGGACTCCAGCGTCCCGGGGAAGCGGTCACCGATAAAAAGCGCCGCCGCCTGATTCTGACCGGGCGTCAGTATTTGAAGGAACTACATCGGGATGTGCCCTACCGCTACGACATCGTGGAGGTCTATCTGGACGGCGAAAACGTCCAAAAATGCCAGCATTACTCCAATGTCTTCTAATCTGCCGACAGGGAGATGAGATTTCTGATTGAAAGTGTAACGTCTTAAGAGGCTGTCTAAGAGAATCGTCCCATCAGACGTTCTTAATCAGGACGGGATTCCATGATTTTCAGCGGTTTGGGAATTAAATGGTTGAGGTACGTTAGGGAGCGGGCATAAATCGCTAATGCTCGCAATGGTTCACTCCGCGTCCGTCGTCGGGATTCAGGCCCAACTTGTCGAAGTCGAAGTGGATGTGACGGATTACTGCCAGGAGGAGTGGGCTCTGGTTGGGCTGCCGGACGCGGCGGTGAAGGAGTCCAAAGAACGCGTGCACAGCGCTCTCCGCAACAGCGGCTTCAGGTTCCCGGAAGGGCGAATCACCATCAATCTGGCCCCGGCGGATTTGCGCAAGGAGGGCCCGCTTTTTGATCTCCCGATGGCTATCGGCATACTCCAAGCCTCAAGGCAATTGACTCAAGCTGACCTGCACAGTCGGCTGCTGGTGGGCGAACTGGCACTCAATGGCAAGGTGCGCCCGGTGAAAGGTATTCTGCCGATTGCCCTGGCGGCCCGTTCCCGGAAGATCAAAGAGCTATTTGTTCCCAAAGCCAACGTCGAGGAGGCGTCCGTAGTCGAAGGCTTAAATGTGTTCGGAGTCAGCCATATCCGCGAGCTGGCAGATTTTTTTGAGCAGGGCAGGGGATTGGAGTCAGAACCCTCCGGAAGTCATGGTTTCGCAGAAAGGGATGAACATGAGATCGATTTTTCTGAGGTTAAGGGCCAGGAGAATGTCAAACGTGCCCTTGAGATTGCGGCGGCGGGAGGTCATAACATGCTCATGATCGGGCCACCGGGGTCCGGGAAAAGCATGCTGGCCAAGCGACTTCCATCAATTCTGCCCACCATGAGCCTGGAGGAGTCCCTGGAAACCACCCGTATCCACAGTGTCTGCGGACTCCTCGGACCCGAGCAAAGCCTGGTGACCCGGCGACCATTCCGCTCTCCACATCATACCATTTCCGATGTGGGACTGATCGGGGGAGGAACCCATCCGACCCCCGGTGAGGTGTCGTTGGCTCATCATGGCGTGCTTTTTCTTGATGAAATTCCCGAATTCAAGCGCTCAGCATTGGAAGTGTTGAGGCAACCTCTGGAAGATGGACAGGTGACCGTGACGAGAGCGATGGGGACGATGACTTTCCCGGCACAGTTCATGCTGGTGGCGGCCATGAATCCGACCCCTTCCGGGCGGAGGGAGGATGCGGCAGAAGGGCGGGTCAGTTCTGCGGCCGTGCAGCGGTATTTAGCCAAATTATCCGGCCCGCTCCTGGATCGGATAGATATCCATATCGAGGTGCCGGCATTGAAAACCCGGGAGTTGGTTGATGAACACACGGCGGAGCCATCGCGGGACATACGGGACCGGGTTGAGCGTGCCCGTGTGCTGCAACGCGAACGGTTCAGTGATTCCGCCATTTTTTCCAACAGCCAGATGAGCACCCGCCTGATCCGTGAAGTCGTGCCTCTCGATCAGGAGGCACTGGGGATTCTGAAATATGCACTGGATGATTTGCAATTGAGTGCGCGGGCCTACGACCGGATTCTCAAGGTATCACGCACGATTGCCGATCTGGCCGGAATCGCGGATGTCAATGCCGAGCACATCAGCGAAGCGGTTCAATACCGCACGCTGGATCGTCAATTTTGGAATATGTCATAGTCGTAACAAACTTTTTTCAATCTATTGGGTTCACATCGGAGAATTAATCCGCTACAAACAAGCTTATGTCAGAATCAGCACGCATTACATTTCCAGATGGCAAAGAGGTCAATTACCCGGTCATAACCGGCACTGAAAATGAGAAAGCCATCGACACGCGTACGCTTCGCTCGGATACCGGTTACATTTGTTACGATGACGGGTATGGGAACACCGGTTCCTGTGAGAGTGCAATTACTTACATCGATGGGGAGAAAGGCATCCTCCGCTACCGGGGTTATCCGATTGAGCAACTGGCTGAGCAGTCCAACTTCCTGGAAACATCCTTCCTGGTCATCCACGGCGAATTGCCAGACGCCGATAAGATGGGCGTTTTTCGCAATCAAATCCTCAGCAGTGCCCACATCGATGAGAGCATGCTCAACCATTACCTGGGATTCCCCAAAGATTCCCACCCGATGGCGGTGCTTTCCTCGATGCTGAACTCTCTCGGCTGCTACTATCCGGAAATGGCTTCCAATAACCGGCAACAGGATCTCGAGCACTTTGATGTTGCCGCAGCGATCCTTATGTCCAAGGTTCGGACTCTGGCAGCCATGACTCACCGGATGAAGCGAGGGGCACCCTTCATCCATCCCAAACCCCAGCTCAAATATTGCTCTAATTTCCTGCACATGATGTTCTCTGAGCCTTACGATGATTATGAACCGCGGGCGGAAGTGGACCAGGCCCTCAACCTTTTTTTCCTGCTTCATGCTGACCATGAGCAGAATTGCAGCACCTCGACGGTGCGGATGGTAGGATCCGGCGGAGCCAACCTCTTTGCCTCCGTGGCGGCCGGGGTCTGCGCCCTCTGGGGACCGGCGCATGGAGGCGCGAATATGCGGGTCATCCAAATGCTGGAAGCTATCCATGCGGAGGGAGACGATGGCAGCAGCTTTATTGAGCAGGCCAAGGCCGGAACCCACGGACGCCGTTTGATGGGCTTCGGGCACCGGGTCTATAAAAGTTTTGACCCGAGGGCGAATATCCTGAAAGTCGTCTGCACCCAATTGCTCGATAAGTTGGGCATGAACGATCCGCTTCTGGATATCGCGAAAAATCTCGAGGAAGTCGCGCTCAAGGATGATTACTTCATCTCGCGCAATCTCTACCCGAACGTCGATTTCTACAGCGGAATCATTATGCGGGCGATCGGGATACCGGTTGATATGTTCACGGTCATGTTCGGTATCGGGCGGATGCCCGGATGGATTGCCCACTGGAAGGAACTGGCTGCGCAGGAAAAAGGAAAAATTCACCGGCCCCGCCAGATTTACACTGGAGCGCAAAAGCGTGATTACGTCCCAGTCGAAAAGCGGTAAGTCCGCAGCCTGGAGCAATATGGCGCTCAGAGAAGGTCTAGCGGGTAGGGCGCAGCAGCCTGGCGCGCCATAGCTCGACAGAGCGGCGGCGGCTCTACGCAAGCCGCAAGTTACTCATGGTTACCGGCTTGTCTGGAGACTGCGCCCTACCTCATCTTCCATGAATGTGGCAATTTAAATGATAATTGCTCTAATACTTCAAAATGGAATAAATCGGGACGCCCGGGCAATTATCGCGTCCTTTGAGAAATTCCAGTTCGATCAGCAGGGCCGCCTCAATAACCTCCCCACTCAGACGACGCACCAAATTTGCGGTGGCGTTGAGGGTACCGCCCGTGGCCAGGACATCATCGATAATGAGCACGCGCTCACCCGGTTTGATGGAGTCGGTGTGCATTTGAATGGTGTT
>CAYTLD010000009.1:10232-26992 GCA_964438585.1 uncultured Blastochloridaceae bacterium
AACGTTCCCCTTTTTTCTTCGGTTCGTCGATTTTGTCAATCGCAGCTTTCAACTTTTTCAGTCCGCTGTTCTGGAGCTGACGGATGCGCTCACGGGTTAGCCCCATTTTGGCACCTATTTCCTCCAGGGTAAGAGGTTTCCGGTCATCCATGGGGAAGCGGGCGCGGAGGATCTTGCGCTCTCGGTCATCGAGAAGGTGGAGAACCTTTTTCAGGCTGCTCCTGAGGCTTTCATCCGAAAGGAGGTCGATGGGAGTCATGGCCGTCTCATCGGCAATAAGGTCACCCATTTCCGCCCCCTCATCTTCGCCGATCATGGCGTTGAGGCTGGCCGGGCGCATGGAGACACGTTTCATTTGCGCGATCTTGTTGACCGGGATGCTCAACTCCTCTGAGAGTTCCTGATTAGTGGGCTCGCGGCCTAATTCCTCGGTTAATTGGGCGGTCAGTCGGCGCATGCGTGCTAATTTATCAACGAGGTGGACGGGCAGCCGGATGGTTTTACTCTGGTTGGCCAGGGCACGTTTTATGCCCTGTTTGATCCACCAGGCAGCATAAGTGCTGAATTTGGTACCCCGTTCCGGGTCATAGCGCTCGACCGCTTTCATCAGGCCGATGTTTCCCTCTGAAATAAGATCCACTAAGGGCAGTCCGTAACCCGAATAATCCTGAGCGATTTTGACTACCAGGCGCAAATTGGCCTGGATCATGATTCCACGCGCTTTATCATCGCCCTTTTGAATCTTGTGGGCCAGGCGTTTTTCCTCTGCAACCGATATGAGAGAGATTTCTCCAATCTCCTTCATATAGGTCGCTAGTGCTCCATCCTGATGATATTCAGCCATGTTGTAAGTTATGAAGTCTCCATCATATCCGGTTACTTAGCAAGTAATGGGGGGCATTTTGCCCCCCATTTTTGTCAATCTGACTGTTAGTAGAATATTTAAACCACGAATCATTAATACTAATTCTTAGAGCACCGCCTGAGCAGCAGCCAGTCGCGCGATCGGGATCCGGTAGGGCGAGCAACTGACGTAATTGAGCCCGATCTGATGACAGTAATTCACCGATGCCGGTTCGCCACCGTGTTCACCGCAGATGCCGAGCTTGATATTTTTCCTGGTGGTGCGGGCTTTCCCGATGGCGGTTTCCATCAGAAGGCCTACCCCTTCCTGGTCGATGACGGCAAACGGGTTGTTGGCGATGATATCGTTCTCCTGATAGAAGGGCAGGAAGGATCCTGAATCATCCCGGCTCATACCGAGGCCGGTCTGGGTCAGGTCATTGGTGCCGAAGCTGAAAAATTCCGCATGACGGGCAATTTTGTCAGCGGTCATACAGGCTCGGGGAATTTCCAACATGGTGCCGACCATGTATTTTACTTTCACACCGGTTTCCTTGGCCACCTCTTTGGCCACACGGTCGATCAACTCCTTCTGCATGGAGAGTTCTTTTTCAAAGGCAACCAGAGGAACCATGATTTCCGGTTGCACCTTGATGCCGGATTTCTGAACCTGAGAGGCGGCTTCGAGTATCGCACGCACCTGCATTTCCGATATTTCCGGGTAAACAACTCCGAGGCGGCACCCGCGGTGTCCGAGCATGGGGTTGAACTCAGCCAGATCATGGACACGCTTGGCTACCGCTTCCGGTGAAACGCTCAGGCGTTCGGCCAGGCTGTGCTGGGCGGTGTGATCATGGGGGAGGAATTCATGAAGAGGGGGATCAAGGAGGCGGATGGTAGCCGGGCGGCCGTCCAGTGCCTTGAAGATGTCAATGAAGTCCTTCCGCTGATAGGGCAGAAGTTTCTTCAGCGCCTTGCGCCTGTCCTTTTCATTGTCGGCCAGAATCATTTCGCGCATGGATTCAATCCGGTCCCCCTCAAAGAACATATGTTCCGTGCGGCAGAGTCCGATGCCTTCGGCACCAAAGGAGACGGCCGTTTCGACTTGATCAGGCTGGTCTGCGTTGGTCCGGATGTTGAGCTTGCGCAGGCGATCCGCCCAGGTCATCAACTGATTGAACATGGTGTAGGTCTTGCTGGATGAGGGACGCTTGGTCTTGTTGACCAGAACCTGAATAACCTCGGAAGCGGAGGTGGTGACCTGACCGCCATAAACATCACCGGTGGTTCCATCAATGGAGAGGAAGTCACCTTTGTTGAAGGTCTTGTCATTCACGCTCAGGGTCTGATTTTTGTAATTAACACTTAAATCA
The DNA here is from genome assembly GCA_964438585.1 of uncultured Blastochloridaceae bacterium. Lineage (GTDB taxonomy): Bacteria > Verrucomicrobiota > Verrucomicrobiia > Methylacidiphilales > JBCBYL01 > JBCBYL01. The sequence goes on from CAYTLD010000009.1 coordinate 12,449, forward strand.
GAAGCACCGCAGACACAGACCTTACCCATCTGACGGGCGACGAGGGCGGCATGGGAACTGACACCCCCACGGGCGGTGAGAATACCTTCCGATGCCAGCATGCCCCGGATGTCTTCCGGTGAGGTCTCGACACGGACCAAGAGGACACGCTGACCACTTTGCTGCATCTTCTCCGCTTCATCGGCGTTGAAGTAGATTTGACCGGAGGCTGCACCCGGACCTGCTGGGAGACCGCGGGTCAGGTATTCCGCCTTCTTGCGGGCTGCTTCATCAAAGATCGGAGCCAGAAGCTGGCTGAGTGAGTCTGGCGGGATGCGGCGGACCGCATCTTTCCAATTGATTAATTTCTCATTGACCATCTCGACGGCGATCCGAACCGCCGCGAGGCCGGTGCGTTTTCCGTTGCGGGTCTGGAGCATGAAGAGGGTTTTGTTTTCAACTGTAAATTCGAAGTCCTGCATGTCCTTGAAGTGCTTCTCCAGGATGTTCTGAATTTTCAGTAGTCCCTTATAGGCTTCGGGAAGCTTGCGGGCCATTTGTTTGACCGGCAGGGGCGTTCGCACCCCGGCCACCACATCCTCGCCCTGGGCATTGACGAGGAACTCCCCGTAAAGAACTTTCTCTCCGGAAGCGGGGTCTCGGGTGAAAGCAACGCCGGAGCCGCTGTCGTTACCCATATTTCCAAAGACCATGGTCTGGACGTTGACGGCCGTGCCCCACTCATGTGGGATGCCATATTTACGACGATAAACGCTCGCACGCTCGTTGTTCCAGGATCCGAAGACGGCGCCGACAGCTCCTGCCAGTTGCTTTCTCGGGTCGGTCGGGAATGATTGCCCGGTGCGATTTTTTACCAGATCTTTGAAGCGCTTGACCATTTCCTGAAGGGCGTCGGCATCGAGGTCGGTATCATTGCCGTGCTCATCACCGAGAATTTCTTTTTTCAGATCGGCGATGACGGTTTCGAAAGGTTCGTGATCTTCACCTGGGCGGGGTTGCACGCCCATGACCACGTCCCCATACATTTGGATAAAGCGGCGGTAGCAGTCCCAGGCAAAGCGGGCGTTGCCCGTTTTTTTGATCAAGCCCTGAACCGTCACATCATTGAGTCCCAGGTTGAGGATGGTATCCATCATGCCGGGCATGGAGTCCCGGGCCCCGGACCGGACCGCAACCAGCAGAGGATCATTCGGGTCGCCGAATTTTTTGCCCTGGATTTTTTCCATTTTCTTAATGGTGGCATCGATTTCCGCATCCAGTGATTTCGGATACTTGCGTCCATGGTCGTAAAAATAAGTGCAGACATCCGTGGTGATAGTGAAACCAGAAGGGACCGGCAGTCCGATGCGGGTCATCTCGGCCAGGTTGGCGCCTTTGCCGCCGAGAAGCTCCTTCATTCTTCCATTTCCGTCGGCTTTTCCGCCTCCGAAAAAGTAAACATATTTAGGGGATTTGCTGGTGGATTTAACGGTGCGTTGAGTCGCTTTTTTCTTGGGTGTGGTTTTTTTAGGCATATTAGTTTCGTTGGTTAGGTTGATTTGAGAGGTGCATTAAAGGCAACGTCCTGATGGCTGGCAAGCCTGTAATGTGGAATGAAAAAAATCGTTCGGTGCCCTGCCGTCTAGAGTTTAAATTTGGCGGGCCTCCACCAGTTGCTCGCTCAATTTTCTCAACCGCTGGCTGAGCAGGGTGGCGATTCGGAGCATAATGCTGTTTCCGGCCACTGGGTTATCTTGAAGGAAGGCCTTTAATGAATCGCCGTCGATTTTCCAGATTTGGCTGAATTCGAGGGCGCGGATACTGGCGCTGGCCGGTCCTTCGTCAAAGACACTCATTTCTCCGATGGATTCTCCAGATTGGATGCTACCGACCACGATGTCATCATTGATCCCCTGACGCCGCACTTCCAGTTTTCCCTGGATGACGTAGTAAAGGTGCATCTGGGTTTCTCCCTGGCGGATCATGTCATGGTCGGGCTGGACACCCATAAATTGACCATAGGTGGCGAGCAGGTCACGGTCGTCTTCCCGGATTCCGAGAAATAAGCCCGCATCGGGGAGAGTGGGACGATTAATGCTATCAGACATTAATACATTTTACTGGAGTGCGGTGTCGGTCACAAGACTAATCAGCCGCTAGGCCTGAGGTCTGGACTTCCAGGCCTCCCGCTGGATTTTCAACAGCTTGCGGATTCCAAAGCCAGCCAGACTGGTGAGCTGATCGAGTGTCTCCGGGGAGAAGGTCGCTTCCTCACCCGAGGCCTGAACCTCGACAAATTCTCCCCGTGAGGTCATGACAACATTCATATCGACGGCTGCATCACGGTCTTCCGGGTAATAGAGATCGAGAAGCGGTTGCCCGTCCACAATCCCGACGCTGGTGGCCGCCACCCACTGTTCAATCGGATTGGCTGTGATCAGGCCCCTCTTCTGGAGGCGTTCGACCGCCAGCTTCAGGGCCAGACAGCTTCCGGTGATGGACGCAGTGCGGGTACCTCCATCGGCCGAGAGGACATCACAGTCCACCCAGAGACTGCGGGGCCCCAGCTTATCCATATCGACCACGGCGCGGAGCGAACGTCCGATCAAACGTTGTATTTCCTGAGAACGGCCATCGATTTTTCCCTTGGTGATGTCGCGCATCTTACGGTCCGGGGTGGAGTAGGGGAGCATCGAGTATTCCGCCGTGACCCAGCCGCTGGTGATGCCCTGTTCTTTTTTCCAGCGGGGGAGGGATTCCTCAAGGCTGACAGCGCAGATGACGCGGGTTTCCCCGCATTCGATCAGCACCGATGCCAGGGCCTGGGCCGCACAGTCCCATTGGATCGTGGTGGTCCGTAATTGCCGGTGTGTTCTTCCGTCAGAGCGTTTCATAAGAGTATCGAGAAAATATCATGCGCGCAGATGGGGGACAGAGTATAAAGCCGTGTGACAAGCAAGTTGAAAAGTTGTCGAATGGTTTGATTTTATACTCTGTCGCCTATTGGCCTCCTCCGTGGTTACTTCAGAAGATCGACCATAGCATCACCCATGCCAGTCCCACATTCATGTAGGTTTCAGATTTGGATAATAAGTTTAATTAACAACATATTCTGAAATTGCATTAATCGCAGTAGGAGGGCAAGAGATTTTATGGTCCGGCTGGCTCGGATTTATCAAATTGCATGCCATTGCTAGCCGTTAATCCTTCACTACAAACCATGTCTGTCACAACAAGAATCCAACTATCGATCATGATGTTCCTCCAGTTTTTCATCTGGGGCGCGTGGTATGTAACGGCTCCGAGTTACCTGGGGACAATTGTATTTACCGGCACCGATCTCGGATGAACCTACTCGGTTGGTGCCATCGCGGGCATGCTCACGCCTTTTTTTTCGGGATGGTGTGGTGGTTGATCGTTTCTTCTCAGCTCGGCGAGTCCTGGGAGTCATGCATATTTTCGGTGGTCTCTTCATGTTTGTCTCGACTCGGTTAATGATCGCCGGGGCTAGCCCGGGGGCGATTAACTGGATTTTCTTCGGTTACATGCTCACCTTTTTTCCAACCCTAGTGCTGACCAACACCATCGCCATGCGGAACATGAAAAATCCGGATAGGGATTTTCCCCCATTCGCGTTCTCGGGACGATCAGCTGGATTTTGGCTGGGGTTGTTCTGTCCAACCTCGCCATAAACCGCGCAACCTTGCACGCTGATCGGCCCTGTTTATTAGAATGAAGACATGATTCCCCAAGTACATTTAAGAGGCTCACGTGAGCCTCTTAAATGTACTTGGGAAGTCGTGGGCATTTTCTGTGGAGCGGTGGCCCTGGCTTCGACTCTGGCCCTGACTGGTGCAACGCTTGCTTATGGGGTTCAGATAGCGGATCGGGGGCTGAAGGCGTCCGCCTTGGAATCCGAGGCGATTGCCACCGGCATCAATACCTACGCTGGAAGCCTGACCTGTCAGGCCGTGGCTGATGACCATGGGCTCGTTTATACTCCGGTTGATCGGGCTTTGGGAAGTTAGAGGCTGTCTAAGAAAAGATGTCTTTGGCTTTGTCGAAGAAGGATTTTTCCTCGGGGTTGGTTTCTTCATCGCAGACATCGGCAAAGGCTTCGAGGGCTTTTTTCTGTTCGGCGTTGAGCTTGCGGGGAATTTCGACATAGACGCGGGCATGGAGGTCGCCGCGGGTGCCGCTGCGGAGGTCGGGGACGCCTTTGCCCTTGAGGCGGAAGACTTTTCCGCTGGCGGTTCCGGCCGGGACGCTGACATTGGCCCGTCCTTCCATGGTAGGGACGGTCAATTGTCCACCGAGGGTGGCTTTGACGAAGGAGATGGGCACTTCGCAGTAGAGGTCGGAGTCGTGGCGTTCGAAAATCGGGTGTTGTTTGATGTGAATGACGATATAGAGGTCGCCATTCTCGCTGCCGCGCAATCCGGCTTCTCCCTGGCCGGGCATTCGGAGGCGTGAGCCGGTATCGACACCGGCGGGAATTCTGACTTTGATTTTACTGGTTTTTTCGACCCGTCCATCACCACCGCACGCGGGGCAGGGGTTCTTCACGATTTGTCCGGTGCCATTGCAGTCGGGGCAGGGCTGCACCATGGAAAAGAAGCCTCGGGAGACGGAGACTTGTCCTCGCCCCTGACAGGTGGGACAGGTGACAACGGAGGAACCTTTGACGGCTCCGCTGCCACCGCATTCCGTGCAGATGGAGGGCTTGCGGATGCTGATATTTTTTTCGATACCCTTGACGGCTTCATCGAGGCTGATTTCCATATCGTAGCGGAGGTCGGCACCGCGGGTGCGGGAGCGTCCGCCCCGTCCGGTAAAGGCTTCTTCGAACATGTCGCCGAAGATGCCGCCGCCCCCACCGCCTCCGGCACCGAAGACTTCACGGAAAACGTCGAAGGGATCGTGGAATCCGCCGCCGGGAACTCCACCCCCGCCGAAGCCGCCCCCTGTTTCGAAGGCATCGTGTCCATAGCGGTCGTAGGCGGCTCGTTTATCCGCATCGCTCAGAACTTCGTAGGCCTCCCCGAGTTCCTTGAATTTTTCTTCAGCGGCTTTATCTCCCTGGTTTTTATCCGGGTGATACTTGATGGCCATCTTGCGGTAGGCCTTTTTTATTTCCTCCGGGCTGGCGCTCTTGCTGACTCCGAGGATTTCATAGTAATCGATTTTGCTCATGGGGATTTAGAATGCGGGATTTTTGTGACGGGGTTCAGGATTCCGGAGTTGCCTGGGGTTGTTCTGGTTCGGGCGGATGGGCGACGACGACGTGGGCTGGGCGCAGGAGCCGGTCGCGTAAATGATAGCCCTTGCGCTGGAGGGCGAGGATGGTGCCTTCCTCCTGATCGGTTGAGGTTTCCTGGCGCACGGCCTCATGGAGGTTGTGGTCGAAGTGGCTGCCAATAGTGGCTGTGACTTCCCGGATTTCGTGGTCGTGGAGGAATTGTTCGATTTGGTTACGCACCATTTCCATGCCGAGGGCGATGGACTTGGCGTCGCCTCCCTGTTCGGCGGCCTGGAGACCGAGGTTAAAATTATCGATGATGGGGAGGAGGGATTCCAGGAGGGATTCGTTGGCGTAGCGGATGGCGTCGGATTTTTCCCGTTCCAGGCGCTTGCGTGAATTATCGAAGTCGGCCTGGAGGCGGATGATTTTATCTTTCAGTTGTCCGATGATTTCCTCGTGAGAAGGCTCAGTTGAGTTTTCGGTAGCTGCCTGTTCATCTCCGGTGGCCTCAGGGGGTTGGGTGGATTGGGACTGATCGGAAGCGGGTTGGTTATCCGCCTGATCCTGATGTTTCTTCTTTTTCTCAGATTTAGGTAGTTTCATTTACGTTTTAAAGCAATCAAGGTGATATCATCATTCTGTTGTTGTTCGCCACGGAATTTAGCGACTTCATCGAGGATATTCATTGAAAGGTAGGTAGGGCCTTTATCCGCTGAATTCCTGATGGACTGCAGGATTTGTTCCCGGCCAAATTCCTGGCCCTCGGCGTCGATGGCCTCGTTAATTCCATCGGTGTAAACGAGAATAGAGTCGCCCGGGCTAACTTGAATCTGCAGATCATCGATAACGGTATCGAAAACTTCGCCACTGTCAATTCCCAGAGCCATGCCCGGGCTTTGCAGGGGCTTAATGTTCTGGTTGTCCCCGCAACTGAGGAGGGGGGCGTCATGGCCGGCCTTGCCGAGTGTGAGGCTATGGTTTTTGTAATCGAGGACCATATAAACCATGGTGACAAACATTTCTTCTAGGGTGTCCTGGTAGAGGTTGCGGTTGACCCGTTTCAGCACTTCAGCGGCAGAGGGCTGACCGGGGGCATGGATGCGCATGAGCGTGCGGGTCATGGCCATGATGAGGGCGGCGGACATTCCTTTCCCGGAGACATCGGCGATGACGATGCCGAGACGATGGTCGTCGATTTTCAGGAAATCGTAAAAATCGCCACTGACGTATTGGGCAGGTCGGTTGATGGCGGCGAGGTTGTAGTCATCGAGCATGGGGCAGGCTTTGGGGAGAAGGATGCGCTGGGCCTGGCGGGCGGTGCTGAGGTCGTCATCGAGACGGCGTTTTTCTGCGAGCTGGGCAAAGGCGCGGGCGTGAAAGAGGGTGAAAGAGGTCTGGTCAGCGAGGGTGCGGGCAATGTCGAAATCAGCCCGCGTGTATCCTTCCGGCGCGGAGCCATTGGCCAGGATCATGACTCCGAGGGTCTTTCTCCGGTACTGAAGCGGGATGAGCATGAGGGAATGGATTTGCAGTGAGGGCTCATGAAAGACGGGCAGGCGATCTAGTGGAAGTTCATGGGGGATACGGGCCGGTTCACCGCTGCGGAAAACCTCGGCGATCACGGAAGCGGAGGTGAGCGGAATGTGGTGGGTGCGCAGATGGTGTTTAAGGGAATCCAGATTCGAGACGAGCAGGCTCTTTTTCCCCTCCGGCAGGGGGTCGAGGGGGGGGAGGATGCCTTCGATGGCTTCGGCCACGAGGCGTTTGGATTCCTCATGGTAGAGGTAGATGGCACCGCCGCGGGAGGAAGCGACATTCATGGCGCTGGTCAGCGCGATTTGCAGGATTTGCTGGGCGTTGACCTCTTCGGTGAAGGATTCTCCGAGGTCGTGGAGAAAATCGAAGACGACGTTCTTTTCCTCCTGGAGCTGAAACTGGCTGCGGAGGGAGGACTGGAGGCGGTGGTTGAGGGACCACCAGCGGACTCCGAGGAAGATGTTAAGAGCGATTAACAATCCGACGGCAACCGCAAAGACCGTGATGGGAACGCTGGTATCCAAGGTGGGCTAGGAATTTTGTTCCGACTCGAGTTTATCGCGGAGGTATTCCACCACATCGCGGAATTTCGACCGGTTCCGCTCATCCAGATCGATTAGTTTTTCATGCGCTTCGAGCATGGTGCGGGCGGCATCTTCTTTGGTGCTTTCTTCTCCGCCCTGGAGGCGAACCAGTTCAGCCCCGATTTCCTCCGGTGCCTCGCTGGGAATTTCTATGATACGGTTCAGCCCCAGCGTTTCGAGCAATTCGCGGTTACGGGGGGTAATGTTGATGACAGTGGGGACCGGAAATCCGAGCCGTTTCTGCTCGGCGGCGATGGCGGCCAGGACCCCCATAAAAGTACTGTCCATATGGGTGCATTGGGCGAGGTCGAAGATAATACGCGTCACGCCGTCGCGCAGTGAAGCTTCATAGAAGTTCCTGGCTAATTTGGCATTCTTAAAGGAACCCTTTCCGGAAACCTTCAGGTAAGCAATTTGATCGCGGCAAGCGACGAGAATGAGATTTTCGTCCACAATGATTAATTCAATTCAGTTTGAGCAGCTAATAAAGATAGGCCGGAGCGCGTGTCGAAGTCAATGTCGGTGCGCGGGTGGATTGGGCCCGTTTATGATCAGGTTTCCTCGTAGATAAAGTGCTGGGTTTTAAGGTCTTCGATAGCCCGCCGGAATTGATTGCGGTGGGGGGCGCTTAAACGTTCGAGGATGCGATAGACCTCGACGGCCCCCCGAATGTCGCCGGATTCCTTCAGGATCTGGGCGGCGGTAACTCCGGATTCAATGAAAAAGTGGGTTTCCGGCTGAACCGATTGCTGGGCGACGTCGGCCGGGAGAAGCTTGCCGTAAACGACATCGAGGTAAGCTTCGAGTGCTTCCGATGAGCGGCCCTGCTTCTGAAGGATTTTTCCTTTCAGGAATCCCGCTTCATTCCGTTGGGCGACGGAACTTTCCGGTGACGCGATCACTTGCTCGACGGCTTTAAAGGCTTCGAGGTAGTCGTTCCCGGCATCATTCCCTTCTGTAATCAGGCAGTCGGCCTTGCGGATGAACGCCTCGGAGCGGACGTGGCCCGGTTCGGATTTCTTGATGACGGATTCGGCAATTTCTCGTGCCGCCTTAAAATCCCCCTGGGACATGTAGCAGCGGATCTGGGCCAGGTGGGAATGGATTTTCCAATTCGAGGTTTGCGGAATCTGTTCAAAATGCGCGATGGCCTCCTTATATTTATCCAACTGCATGGCCGCGCGCCCGGCCAGGTAGGCGGCATACTCGGCCTCCGGGGTGTTGGGGCAGTCTTTCATCAGTTCGGTCATGGCGGCGAGTGCTTCGAGGTAGCGGCCTTGCTCGATCCAGGTGAAGGCGGCCTTGAAGCGAATTTTCGGCAGGAGAGGGGAATCAGCAAAGGAGTTGCCGAGTGAAATCAACTGCTGGCGCGCTTCTTCATGGTTCAACTTGCCGGTATTGAGTTCGGAGATAATTCTGAGGTAGATGGTTTCCGAAATTTCCGGGTGCTGGGGATGTTCCTGTTCGATCATTTTCAAAGTGGAGGAAGCCTGGTCATAGAGCCCGGCCTCATAGTAGGAACTCCCGAGCTGAAAGAGGGCATTGGCGGCCTGGCGGGAACCGGAGTGAGCTTCGGCCAGTTGGGAGAACAGCTCACGGGCCTTTTCATTTTCTCCAGCCCGGCGGAAGAGGCGGGCTTTGATCATGATCAGATCGGGGAGGTAGGAAGACTCGGGGAAAGCTTTATGAAAGGCGCTTTCCTGCTCGGTAAACGTGGAAATATTATTTTCCGCAGCCAGGGCCTTGAGGGCGCTGAATCGCGCCTTCTCACTCAAATAGGCGGGGCACTGCTCCGCATCCGCCAGTTCGATGAAGGCGGTGGCAGCTTCCGCGTATTCCTGGCGATTGAAATAGAACCGGGCCAGATCCTGGCGCGCGTTAAGAGACAGAGTGGGGGAGGTGTCCTGATCGATGACGAGGCGGTAGGAGCGAACGGTGGCCTCGGGGTCGCCCTTGGCGTCGAAGGCGCGGGCCATCAGGAGGCGGGCGGTCCAGATGTTTTCCGAATCCGGGTAGTCCTGAAGCAGGTTGTCGATTTCAGAAATACAGGCATCATAATTGCCATCGTTAAAGTAGTATTGGCCAATGGCGATGAGGCCGGGGAGGGCGACATCGGGATTTTTAGTGGCAAATTTCCGCACCTCAATGGCTCCCTTGGCGAGGGTGCCCTGCTGGTACTGGCAGTGCAGGTATTTCAGAACAGCTGCCTCGATGAGGGTGCCATCGAGGGAGAGAAGGTAGGCCTGCTGGAAGGCCCGGGAAGCCTCCGGCCAGGCTTCTTCCTGCTGGAGGGATTCGCCCAGTCCCATCCAACTGCGGACGACCAGTGAGCGCGGGTGGGCACGGGGATCTTCTGTCAGGGCTTCGAAAATCTGACGCGCCTCGACGTGGCTCTGCATTTTCAGCAGGTTGACCCCAGTCCAGTAATTGACCTCGTAGTTCAGTGATCGGTGGATCTCCTTCTCTTTAAGTTTCGCCAGCCTGGCTCCGGCTTCAGCATACGATGAACGCTGCATATCCAGCTTGGCCAACTGGAGCAGACCGCGCTGCCAGGGCAGGCTGCCTTCCTCCGCTTTCAATAAAGGCTGGAGTGCCTCACGCGCCTCTTCCGGCTGGCCGATATTTTCCAGGCAGATGCTTAGGCCAATTCGGGCATCCGTCAGGTTTTCTCCGCCCTGGTGTTGATCCAGATATTGTTGGTAGATGACGGCGGCTTCGGGATGGCGTTCGAGTGCGGCCAGGGTTTCTCCCTGCCAATAGAGGTAGCCGGCTTTGAGGGAGGCGTCGGCACCGGCGGGAATGGTTTTAAAGTAGGAGAGAGCACGATCGTAGCGTCCGAGGAAATAATGTGACTGCCCCAGCAGCCAGGTAGCCTCGGCCGCGAAGTCGCTGTCCGGTCGCTTTTCCAGGAAGCGTTCCAGTTTCAGTCGGGAGACATCGTAGAGAGAATCCTGAAAGGCCCGTCGCGCGAGGGACATCTCACGGCGCTCCAGCCAACTGGACTCGGCCTGTACCGGGGTGGCGGCAACCAACAAGAACAGGGCCAGACTAACAGCCGTCAGCCGACTAGCACAGGTCATGCTGCGGCATAGACTTACGCTTCCTTTTAAAGTGAAGCTCTTAAAAAAGTTCAGGACGTAGCTCTTCATGTGTTATATGACAATCTTGCAACGATATTAGCTTAGAAGCGAGAAATTTTCCAGTCTGACTTCGGGGGTGGGCGGCGATTTCCTCCGGGGTACCGGTGGCGACAATTTCTCCCCCCTGATCGCCACCACCGGGCCCCAGATCGATAATGTGGTCGGCGCAGCGGATGACATCGAGGTGGTGTTCGATAATAATGAGGCTGTTGCCGGATTCCCGGAGTTCGAAAAGGAGGCCGAGGAGGTTACTGATATCCTCGAAGTGGAGGCCGGTGGTGGGTTCATCGAGGAGGAAGAGGGTATGGACGGGGCGGGTGCGGGCCAGCTCGGTGGCCAGTTTGATCCGTTGGGCCTCGCCGCCGGAGAGGGTATTGGCGGGCTGGCCCAGCTTGATGTAGCCGAGGCCGACGCGTTGCAGGGTCTCGAGTTTTTCACAAAGATTGTTATGATGGGCGAAAAGTTCTCTGGCCTCATTGATATTTAGATCGAGGACATCGGCGATGGTGTGATCCCGGTAGGTGATATCGAGAGTTTCACGGTTGTAGCGTTTCCCCATGCAGGCATCACAGGTGACGTAGGCGTCCGGCATGAAATTCATTTCGATTTTCAACTGGCCGTCGCCCTGGCATTTCTCACAGCGCCCGCCCGGGGTATTGAAGCTGAAGCGTCCCTTGGTGTAGCCGCGCACCCGTGAAGCAGGCACTCCGGCGAAGAGGCCGCGGATCTCATCGAAGAGTCCGGTGTAGGTGGCCGGGTTCGAGCGCGGGGTCCGTCCGATCGGCTGCTGGTTCACGATGACAGCGCGGTCGATATTTTCCATGCCAGTGATGCGGAGGTGGGTGCCAGGTGCTTCCTTGGCGCGGTAGAGCTGTTTGAAAATAGCGCGACCGAGGATGTGATTGACGAGAGTACTTTTCCCGGAGCCGCTGACCCCGGTGACACAGACCAGACAGCCAAGCGGGAATTCCGCATCGACCTGTTTGAGGTTGTGCATCGAGGCTCCAGTGACCGTGATCGATGCGGGCCCCGGCTGGAACCTCCGGGTCGGGGTGCGAACGGATTCCTCTCCGGAGAGATAGCGACCGGTCAGGGATTGGGTATTGGCGACGATTGCCTCCGGCGTGCCTTCGGCCATGAGCCTGCCGCCGAGGGGGCCGGCGGCGGGGCCGATGTCGATAATCCAATCCGCCTGCCGCATGGTGTCTTCATCATGTTCGACGACGATGACGGTATTCCCCTGATCGCGCAGGGAGAGGAGGGAATCGATGAGGCGCTGCTGGTCACTTTGGTGGAGGCCGATGCTGGGTTCATCGAGGACGTAGAGAATACCGGTGAGGGCGGAGCCGATCTGAGTGGTGAGCCGGATGCGCTGGAATTCGCCGCCGGAGAGGCTTCCGGTTTCGCGGTCTAGCGAGAGGTAGCCGAGCCCGACATTGTCCAGAAATTGAATCCGGTCGGTCAGTTCCCGGTGGAGGTCGTGTAAGGGTTCGGGGCCCTTGAGTTTAAGTCCTTTGATCCAGGAGAGGGATTCCCGGATCGAAAGCTGGCAAACTTGATGAATATTTTTTCCCGGCTGGTCCTCGCCATTAGCCAGGCGGATGGCGAGGATTTCCCGCCGGAGCCGTGCCCCCTGGCAATCCGGGCAGACCAATTTATTCATGTATGCCTGCGTGCGCCGCCGGGTGAGGGGACTTTTGGCTTTGTCATGGAGGGATTCGACCATGGCCAGCACCCCTTCAAACCTTTCGGCTCGGGTTTGGATTTCCCCCTTCCGGAGAAGCGTGCGTTCGATTTTCTTACTTCCGCTTCCGTGAAGGATGAGATCGCGTGCGGACTCGGGAAGTTCCGCCCAAGGTGTATCCATAGAAATTCCGGCGTGACGGGCCAGATCACGGGTCAGTGACTTATATTGAGCGGTGATGCCCTTGTTCCCACGGTTCCAGGGGGCAATGGCCATTTGTTCCAGGGAGAGGGTGGGATCGGGAATGACGAGGTTGGGGTCAGCGCGCAGGATAGTGCCCAGCCCCTGGCAACGCGGGCAGGCCCCCTGCGGGTGGTTGAATGAAAAGTCCCGTGCCTTCCAGTCCGGGAAATGGGTGTCGGTCTCGGGATCGTAATTGCGGTTGCTCAATTTCCAGAGTTCATCGGTTCCGGTAGCCTCAGCGGGCCAGAGAATCGTGACCAGATGCTGCCCCAGCCGGAGGGCCAGTTCCAGTGAGTCGATCAGCCGCTTGCGGGAGCCCGCATCCACCTTTAAGCGGTCGATCACGACTTCGATATCATGCGGGGTGTCGGCATCGAGGGCGGGCGCCTGATCGAGAAGGACGATTTTGTCATCGATACGGGCACGCACGTAGCCGTTCTTCCTCAACCGGTCGAGTAATTCGGTATGACGCCCCGGTTTGGACTTAACCAGTGGGGCCAGGAGGATGAAGCGGCGGCCCTCCTCACGGGAGAGGATGCGGTCGGCAATTTCATCGGTGGTCAATTTCGACAAGGGCTTTCCGGTATCCGGGTGGTGGGCCTGTCCGGCGGCGGCAAACAGAACACGCAGGTAGTCGTGGATTTCTGTGGCCGTGGCGATGGTGGACCGCCCACCGGAGGTGCTGCGGCGCTGCTCGATGGCGATGGCCGGGGAAAGCCCCTCAATACGGTCCACCAGCGGCTTTTCCAACTGATTGATAAATTGACGGGCGTGGACCGAGAGGCTTTGCACATAGCGCCGCTGCCCCTCGGCATAAAGGGTGTCGAACGCCAGCGATGTCTTTCCCGATCCCGAAGGCCCGGTGATGACGACCAGACGGTTACGCGGGATCGTCACCGAGAGGTTACGAAGGTTATGCTGGCGCGCGCCGTGAATGCGGATGTCACTCGGTTGAGTCATGGTTAGTCCAACACCATAGCAGGAGTAGAACATCTTGCCCCATCATTTTTGTCTTCAAGTTGCACGACATCCTCCAATGATACCTTTTCAAGCCTTAATCCAAGGAGTTGCGAAATGTAATCATCCGCACCGGAATACCTTCCACTCTGCTTCCACAAAACGAGAATCCTCGAGGCGGTCTCACGCCGCGCTTCCGGGGTATAGTGTTGAACCTTCCACATTATTCCCAATGTCTCAGCCTGCGAAAGCGCACCGTGGTAAATGTAATGCGGCGAGTGACGAACTCCTGGTGAAAACGTGTTGACTCGGTGCCAGTCGCCGCGCCGTGTTTCAAGATTATCAACTCCCAAAGCCTCGCTAATTGGGGTATGTTTAATCTCGGTGGTAATGGGGATCCAATAAAGGATGCGGGTATACCGTGCTCTACCGGTATCCAAGTCGATTTCCTCGTGTTGGCAATTGATCGGGCTCCACGCCGGAGCTATAAACGGTGCCGCAATCAAGATGATCGCGATAGTCGTTGCGAACCAAAACCGTCTGCACTTGATACTTATCACCGTCAGCCAATTTAATCTCAAATGGAATACCTTCGGCAAGTTCTATGCAGCGGGGAGTGGGCCAGCTGCCACGAGTTTCTTGCCAGCTGAATCAACAGCCAAATTGAGACCCTCAAGCGTGCGTGCGCCAAGGAAAGACATGTCACCCGGCTCGGCGAACACGACCTCGTCAATCGTAAACTCCTTACCAACCCGAAGGAAGGCAAACCCGACACTCCGGGTTATCACTTCTCCGTTCGCCATCGCGAAACGAAGATCCTTCTTCTCCCTGACAACACCAATTTGCTCAAGTTTGGCGCTGGGAATCCACGTGTATTCGCTTCCCGTGTCGACGAGAGTCTTCGCTATACGAACGCCTTTGTCGCGATGCACATGGTTTCAACCCTGCAACCTATGTGGAATGTGCCCATATAAAAAATTTTGCCACAGTCTCCCGTGGCATCAACCCTTCTCTTGTAGCAAAGCCGTCTCGTGTAGGTCTCCACATGGACACTCAAAATATGGTCACAGACAATCCTAACAGGAGGGCTGTGATCACATACTGATACCACTTAACCATGATTCTTTTAGTCGAACGTTCTCCATGAAGCGCCGCCTTTTAGGCGGTTGCTTCAACGGA
>CAYTLD010000010.1:0-26958 GCA_964438585.1 uncultured Blastochloridaceae bacterium
TGTTCGTCGATCCCGGGAAGATCGAGCGGGAGCGTGAATTTTACATCAGCCTCCTGTTGATTGTCTTTGGTGCCCTGGGTGCGTTCTCGTCACTGGATTTGTTCTACCTCTATATTTTTCATGAGGTGGCGCTCATTCCGACCTTCCTTCTGATGGGCGTGTGGGGCAGTGGTGACCGGAGATTCTCCGCCACTCAACTGGCACTCTACCTGATGGCCGGGAGCCTGATCCTGCTGGCGGGGTTATTTGCCTTTTACTTTTCCATGCCGGAGGTGGCGAGGACTTTTGATTTGCGCGAGATGCAGGATTCCCTCTCGGCTCGTGATCAGGCGGTGGCATTTCCGCTGCTGCTGGTGGGCTTTGGCATTCTCGTCTCCCTCTTTCCATTCCACAGTTGGGCACCGCCCGCCTATGCCTCCGCCCCGGCACCGGTGGCCATGCTGCACGCCGGGGTTTTGAAAAAATTCGGAATTTACGGGCTGCTGCGTCTGGCTGTGCCCTACCTGCCGGAGGGGATGCGGGAATGGGCACTCCTGATGGCGGTGCTGCTGCTCATGAATATTCTTTTTGTCGGGTGGGTGACCCTGAACCAGCGCCGACTGGATCTGATGCTCGGGTATTCATCGGTCATGCACATGGGCTACCTCTTTCTCGGTCTTTTCTCGCTCCATGAGCTGGGGCTCCAGGGGGTTGTGCTCTTGATGGTGGGGCATGGACTCAGCACCGCCCTTCTCTTCGGACTGGCGGGAGAAATCCGGGAGCGGGCCGGAACGCTTTCCTTTGGGGAATTGGGGGGACTGGCCAGCCAGGCTCCCGGCTTGGCTTTCTTATTTATTCTGGGTGCGATGGCGGCAATCGGGGTGCCCGGCTTGGCTAATTTTTCCGGTGAAATCCTGATATTCTTTGGAGCCTGGGGCGCGGGGCATGAGTGGATGACCGCCATTGCGGTCTGGGGCATTGTCATCTCAGCGGTCTATATGTTGCGGGCCGTGCGGCGCATTTGCTACGGGCCGGTTTCGGAGTCGGTCAAACAAGTGACGGATTTGACCGGATGGAGCGAACGACTGCCCTACTGGACGCTGGCGGGCGGGCTGCTGCTGGTCGGCATTGGCCCGAAGTGGATCATCGAATGGTGCCGGGGAGTGATTGGAGGTTGATATGATGTATTATCTGGCCAGTCCTGAAGTGATCCTGCTGGTGGTGGCGGTTGCCATCATCCTGATCGAGTCGTCATTCGAGCGTTTCAGCCTGCGCGGGTTGCAGGTGCTGGCCA
Source organism: uncultured Blastochloridaceae bacterium (assembly GCA_964438585.1). Classification (GTDB taxonomy): domain Bacteria; phylum Verrucomicrobiota; class Verrucomicrobiia; order Methylacidiphilales; family JBCBYL01; genus JBCBYL01. The sequence goes on from CAYTLD010000010.1 coordinate 1,274, forward strand.
TGACCGGCGTGGCGGTGGCATTGGGTGCCACCTTCTTACCCGGAGTCGATATCCTCGAAAGCCTGGCCGGGAGTGGGGGTGTGGTTGGAAAAAACCCGATTTACGTCCAGGATGGCCTGGCCGTCTTTTTTCAGCGGATCTTCCTCGTTTCCCTCTTCTTTGTGCTTTGGATGAGTGGTGAATATGTCCGCACCATGCCAATGGCCCGGAGAGAATATTTCGCCCTCCCGATCCTGGCCACCATCGGGATGATGCTCCTGGCTTCGGCCACGGACTGGACCCTGGTTTTCGTCGGGCTGGAAATTGTCACTATCTCGTTCTACATCCTGGTGGCCTATCAGCGCAACCAGCCCAAGTCGCTGGAGGCGAGCGTGAAATACCTGATCATCGGCGCACTCTCGACCGGGGTGCTGGTTTTTGGGATTGCCTTTCTCTTCGGCATGACCCGCAGCACGCAATTAAGCGCCCTGGCGTTTTATCTGGCCGATGGGGGAGTCGAGTCCGCCACCCTGCTCCTGGCCATGGTTCTAGTACTGGCGGGAGTTGGGTTCAAGCTGGCGGCCGTTCCTTTCCACGGATGGGCACCGGATGTTTACCAGGGCGCACCCACGCCCGTTACCGGCTTCCTGGCCACCGCCTCCAAATCCGCCGGGCTGGTTCTGATCATCCGGATTTTCTATCTCTCCGGATTCGGGGTGGACGAGCTAAGCGAGTCGTTGGCTTTGGTTATTTCTATCCTGGCTGGAGCCAGTCTACTGCTCGGAAGTCTGGCCGCCATCCCGCAGACGAATTTGAAGCGTTTGCTGGGCTACTCCACCATCACCCATGCCGGATTCCTGCTTCTAGCCATGAGCTGTTGTCAGAATGGGGACATTCGCGGTTTGGAAGCGGCTCTGATTTACATTTTGCTCTATGTGCCGGCGGCATTGCTCGCGTTTTTTATTCTTTCAACCGCATCGCGTGAGCTTCCCGGTGCGGAAATCAAGTCCTTTTCCGGTTTGGGAAGACGCTCTCCGGTGCTGGCCTTCGGAATGCTCTGTGCCCTGGTCTCGATGGCCGGAATCCCGCCGCTGGCCGGATTTGTCGGAAAATTTGCGGTACTGGCAGCAGCCTGGGAGAGCGGTGCCTATCTTCTCTTTGCTCTGGGGGTGGTCGCGGCGGTGGCGGGGGTGTACTACTACCTCGGTGTGGTTAAAGCCATGTATTGGGATTCCGCGGAGAGCGAGGAAGCGTTCGAGCCCAATCCGGGGACGCGTCTGGCCGTGGTTCTGCTCTCCGGATTCCTGCTCTTGCTCGGGTTCTGGCCGGCACCTCTCGGAGCACTGATTGGCTGGGTCTTAGAGTTAGTTTGATATTTTCATCGCAACCGCTAATTTGTGATCATGAGCGAGACCATTAACTTCCAACAAGGCAGTGAAAAACTGCTCAAATTGACCGAGAAAGCTGCGGGTCAGTTGAGCACGCTGCTTGAACAACACGGGAAAAAAGACGGGGCCTTGCGGGTCAAGGTCGTCGGAGGTGGATGTTCCGGCCTGCAATACAATATGGAAATCGATGAAGGTCCCTGCGAGAAGGATATCCTCATCAAATCCTTTGGAGTCCAGGTGTTGGTCGATCCCAAGAGTGCACTCTTCGTCAGTGGATCAGAGATCGATTTCAGCGATGACTTGCAGCAGGGCGGATTTAAGGTGAAGAACCCGAACGCCGTCGCCACCTGTTCCTGTGGGGAAAGCTTTAGTGCATAGATGTTCTTGCATCTTTTTACCTGAATTCATAAAATAACCAACTATGGCAGGCGAAGTCATTTCTGATCTAAAAGCGGAGGGAATTCTATCCTTCATGGATGATGAGGCTCTGGAGGCGCTCAAATACCACGGCACCTTCGGTGAATACGGACCGGGAGAGGTCATTATCAAGGAGGGGGAACGCCAATACAGCCTCTGGATTGTCATCGGCGGGAAACTCGAAGTTTTCATCGCCGCCTCCGGGAAGGAAGTCAAGGTAGCGGAAATATCTGATGGAGACTGCCTGGGAGAAGTCAGTATTTTCGAGCCCGGTGAGTCTTCCGCTTCCGTTCGGGTAGTGGAAACATCGGTCCTCTGGAACTTGGAAGTCGATCAATTACAACGCTATTTTGAAAAGCTTCCGGTCGCCGGTGGCCAATTAATGCTTGGAATCGCCCAGTTACTCTCCCGGCGCCTGCGCAGTGCCAACCAGCAAATGCTGCAAAGTCAACTGACCCCGAAACACCTCAGTGTCCGGAGTGCCGCCGGAGCCGCCCCTTCACCAATACGGGCAGACAATATCGAACCTGCTGAAAAAAGCGCTGGTCTCTTCGGACTCTTCGGAAATAAAGAGACCAAGCCGAAGATTTCTACCGAGATCAGGAAGTAACGGACTGCTTATTTCGGGCTCTGCACGATTCCGACACTGGCGGAAGTGCCCAAACGGGTCGCACCGGCGGCAACCATCGCCTCCGCATCTTCACGGCTCCGGATACCACCTGACGCTTTGACTCCAATAGCATCGGAGACAGCGGCACGCATCCGGCGGACTGCTTCAACTGTCGCTCCTCCAGACCCGAATCCGGTGGAGGTTTTGACAAATCCCGCTCCCGCATTCTCGGCGGCATGGCAGGCATCATCGCATTCCTGAGGTGCCAGGATAGCGGTTTCGAGGATTACTTTGACCAGTCGTGAGTCTGCGGCAGAAACGATCTCGTGGATTTCATGTTCGATGAAATTCCAGTGCCCTTCCTTGGCGGCACCGAGGTTGATAACCATATCGATCTCATCCGCTCCGGCATGGATGGCATCCCGTGTTTCCTGAACTTTGGTATGGGAGAGGTTGGCCCCGAGGGGGAATCCCACCACCGTGCAAATTTTGACATCGGAGCCATCGAGCAAGTGTCGGGCATCGACGATCCAATACGGGTGCACACAGACCGAAAAAAACTGATGGTCCATCGCCTCCTGACAGAGGGTTTTGATTTCCGGTAGGGTGGCGTCCGGTTTTAAGAGGGTGTGGTCGATGAGCGAATTCAGAGACATGATTTTTATAATTATAATTGAAAGTCGGCTTGGAGGTTGAAATCCTGGTCGTAGGTCTTGCGCCTCTCCACCTGGTCGAGGTAATGGAAGAAATCATCCGGGTCTTCAAACAAATGGCCCTTCTCGATATAGCTGTCGGTGGTAAACGGGCTGAAGCCCTTGGGAAAAATCATGTAGCGGGCTTTCATGTAGTCGCGGGCATGGCCGAGTTCGTCCATCATCCCGGCGGAAAGTGGCGGTCGCTCGGGGTAGGGGTGAATGGCCACGACCGCATCGACCTTGCCGACATACCAGTGTAAGTCCCGGTGGACGGTATAGGCATAAATCGCCTCGCGATCCGCCTGGCTCTCGTGCTCGTAATTTTCACCGATTTCCACCGTCTGTGGATCGATGACCACCGAGTATTTCCGGAGCCGGTCGATGATTTTATTGACCTCCTGCCGCATTTCCGGGGTGGCGTAGGTCATGGAATAGCTGGCATAGATGACCCAGGGATCCGGGTCGATGACCAGCTTGTACAAGCACTCGGGAGGCTCGCCGGTGGCGATGACATAGTGCGGGATGTCCATGTATTTCGCCCAATCCTCGGAAAGACTGACCTCCTCATGCATCCAGGAGAGGATTTCATAAAGCGTGTGTTTACGTTCCTTTAAAGTGCGCAGAAACGGGTCGTCCACTTCATCGCTGGCCAGTTTCTTTTTGATCAGCCACTCTGCGTCGATGAAGGTGACGATCAGGTCGGGTCGGATGAAATCGCGTATGTAGCGCTGGTCTTTGAATTTCCGGTTGATCCGGTTCCACTCGATGGTGGCCGGAGCGCGGACGATGACGTGCTCATGCGCGTTCTTGGCAATTTCGAACCCAATGCGCTCGTATTCCCGCTCCCGCGTCAGTTCAAAGACGTAGTCGGTCGTTCCCAGCAGGCGTTGCAGAGGTTTGCGACCATTCTTGGTAAAGTGATCGATGGCATGGAAGACCTGAATCTCCTGACCATTGCGCTGTCCGAGCGCCACCACCTTATCGAGATAGCTCCGGTCGTCCAGACCCGCAATCATACCTGTCACCAACACTCGCATAGAAGAAGTTATACTTGGCCGATCCAGAAAACTTGCAAGTCAGGAGTGGTGAGCCCCAAAAATGGGGTCAGACCCCTTTATCGGGTCAGGACTTGTTTGAGGAAGGGGGCGGTGTGGGAGTGGGGGGAGGTGGCGATTATTTCCGGGGGGCCCTGGGCAATGATGCGGCCTCCGGCCTCCCCGCTTTCGGGCCCGATATCGAGGATGTAGTCGGCCTCGGCGATGACATCGAGGTGGTGTTCGATGACGATGACGGTGTGGCTGGCTTCGACGAGGCGGTGGAGGAGGTCGATGAGTTTGCGCACATCGGCGAGGTGGAGGCCCACGGTCGGCTCTTCGAGGAGGTAGAGGTTTTCCGGGAGGTTGGGATTGGAGGATTTAAGGAGGTGCCGCTGGCGGGTCAGTTCGGCTTTGGTCAATTCGGCGACCAGTTTCAGGCGCTGGGCTTCGCCACCGGAGAGGGTGGGGCTGGTCTGTCCGATTTTCAGGTAGCCGAGCCCGGTTTCCTGGAGGAGTCGGAGGGGGACCGAGACTTTGGGTTGGTTGGCAAAGAGATCGACGGCTTCATCGACACTGAGGTTGAGGATGTCATGGATGCTCCGGTCCTGGTATTTGACATCGAGAACGGCATTGGTCCAGCGCTGGCCCTGGCATTGGTCGCAGGGGATGTAAGTGGGGGGGAGGAAATTCATTTCCACTTTAATCGTGCCCTGCCCCTGGCAGGAGGGGCAGCGTCCCTTACCGGCGTTGTAGGAAAAGTAGCTTTTGTCAAACCCTCGGGCCTTGGCGAGCGGTAGGGAGGAAAAAAGGACGCGGAGGTGGTCCATGAGGCCGATATAGGTGGCGACGGTGGATCGTGAGGTTTTTCCGATCGGGGACTGGGTGATTTCGAGAACTCGATCAAAGCCTTCGGCACCGCGGACAGCTTTGAATTGCTGATTGCTGATTGCTGATCCGTCTTCGCCAAGGCTACGACGGACAAGTTTTTTATTTTTTACTCTTGCGGACTCGACGGCGGGGCGGATGACGGAATGCATCAGGGTGGATTTTCCGGAACCACTGACTCCGCTGAGGGCGATGAGGCGCTGGCGGGGGATGCGGACATCGATATTTTTCAGGTTGTTGGAGCAGGCACCGGTTATGATGATGTGAGGATGCTTGGCGGGAATCTCCCGCCAATGCCCGCGGAGAGGGTGGGGGATGGGTTCGCCGAGGAGGTCGGCGGTCCGGCTGGCGGGGTTAAGGGTGCAAGGTGAAGGGTTAAGGGTGGGGTCAAGGGTTGAGGGTGCGGGGTGAGAGGACTTTTTACCCTTTACCTTTGACCCTTCACCCTCGCGGACCAGCTCACGCCAGTGTCCCTGGGCGACGATTTCGCCGCCGTGGATGCCGGCTCCGGGGCCGAGATCGATGATGACATCGGCTTGTTTCATGGTGTCTTCGTCGTGCTCGACCACAATGAGTGAGTTGCCCCGTTCTTTCAGGGCCTGGAGGATTTCCAGGAGTTGTTGGTTATCGCGCGGGTGGAGGCCGATGGTGGGTTCATCGAGGATGTAGAGAACACCTTGGAGATTCGAGCCGAGTTGGGATGCGAGGCGGATGCGCTGGCCTTCTCCACCGGAAAGGGTGGTGGCACTTCGGTCCAATTGGAGGTAACCGAGTCCGACGTGCTGGAGGAATTTCAAGCGCTGTTGGATTTCGGGCACGATGTCACGGGCGATTTCCGCGCTCCGCCCGGATAGTTTGATTTCCGCAAATGCCTTGGCAAAGGTATCGACATCCAAGTGGTTCCAGTCCGTGATGGGACTCCCCTCGAAGTGAACAGCCCGGGCCACTTCATTAAGGCGTGTGCCCTGACAGTCGGGGCAGATGTTGGAGGCAATGTCCGCATCACGGGAGCTGTCAGTGTCATCGCCATCGGCCTGCTCGGCCTGGCGGTCTTCGAGTGCGGCTTCGAGTGCGGCCTCCCGTTCGGCTCCTTCCAGTCGCGGGTCAATCCGGACGTCTAGATCGCAGACGCCGTATCCCTGGCAGGTGGGGCACCATCCGTAGGGGCTGTTGTAGGAAAAGAGGCGTGGGTCAAGAGGATCAAACGAGCGACCGCTGCCGGGGCAGTAGAGTTCGGTGCTGTAAATGGTTTCGCGACTCTGGTCGTCAATAGTATAGAGGGTGCCACTGCCGATGGCGAGAGCCCGGTTGATGAGCACTTCCAGTTGAGGATCGCGGGAGGAGGTGTTGCCGAGGACCGCGTCAATGGTGTGCTCCCGGTAGCGGTCGAGGGCGGTGAATTGATCGGGGGTGATCCACTGTCCATCGACGCGCAGGTAGGGAAGCTGCTGCCGCACGGCCCATCGTCCGATCTCGTTGTAGATGCCCTTCCGGTTTCTGACCAGGGGAGCGAGGAGAACTAATTCTGATTTCGATCCCTTTAGGGATTGGCGAATTCGGGCAATAATTTCCTGGGCGGACTGCTGGATGGCCGGCTCGCCGGTCTGGGGGTCATGTTGGACTCCGATTTTCGCATAGAGGAGGCGGAGGAAATGGTAAAGTTCGGTGACAGTGGCGACGGTACTTTTGGCTCCGCCGCGGGTGGTGCGCTGCTCGATGGCGACGGTGGGCGGGAGCCCGAGGATGGCATCGACATCGGGTTTCTCGAGCTGCTCAATGAATTGACGAGCGTAGGTATTCAGGCAGTCGAGGTAGCGGCGCTGGCCTTCGGAAAAGAGGAGGTCAAAAGCGAGGGTGGATTTTCCCGATCCGGAAAGCCCAGTCAGAACGACCATAGCATCGCGAGGGATATCGACATTGATATTTTTGAGGTTGTGATGGCGGGCCCCCCGGACGGAGATCAGGTTCGCATCAGATGACCGGCTTTCTGCTTTTTTAATTCGTCCGTTTTTCGAAGGTTGAAGGCTGGCCGCTGAGCGCCTGGTGCTCTTCAACACCTCTTTCAGGTAGTGCCCGGTGTGGGAGGCTTTGACTAGGGCGATTGCTTCGGGGGTGCCGGTGGCGACGATTTCCCCCCCTTTGTCGCCGGCCTCGGGTCCGAGTTCGATGACGTGATCGGCGGCCTTGATCAGGTCGAGATTGTGCTCGATGACGAAGAGGGAGATGCCCTGATCGACCATGCGCTGGAGGACCCTGAGGAGCACCTCGATGTCGGCAAAATGAAGCCCGGTGGTGGGTTCGTCGAGGATGAGAATGGTGTGCGACTCTTCGGCGGCGGTAGGCTGGGACTTGGAAGCGGAAGCCAGGTGGGAAATGAGTTTCAGGCGTTGGGCCTCCCCGCCGGAGAGGTGGGTGAGAGGCTGACCGAGCCGGAGGTAGCCGAGGCCGACATCACGCAGGAGGGAAATTTGGGTAACGATGCTCTCGCAGGCTTTGGATTGCAATTTATCCGACTTATCGAATTCCGCCGGAGGTTTCCGGGAGATGCCGTCTTTGAAGAAGGGAATGGCGTCATCGACGGTCATCTCGAGGACATCATGGATAGATTTATCCCGCCAGCGGATGTCGAGAACGTGTTTCTGAAAGCGCCGGCCTTCGCAGATCGGACAGGTGACATAGAGATCGGAGAGAAACTGCATGGTGATTTTTTCGAAGCCGGTGCCCTGGCAGCGGGTGCAGCGTCCGTCACCGCTGTTGAAGGAAAAGCTGGAGGCCCGCAGTCCGGATCTTAGGGCCTGGTCGGTCTGAGCAAAGAGGTTGCGGACATCGTCATAGCAACCGAGGTAGAGGAGGGGAGTGGAGCGCGGAGTTTTCGTCAGGGGCGATTGATCGACGATGTGGATGGCCTTGACCCGGTCGGTGCCGGATATTTTTTTTATGATTCCGGGCTCCTCGATGGTGTGGCCCAATTGCTTTCTGACTTGCTGGTAGATGAGGTGGTGGAGGAGGGTGGATTTTCCGGAACCACTGACCCCGGTGACGGCGACAAAGCGCCGGAGGGGCAGGGAGACATCGAGGTTGCGGATATTATTCATGCTGGCGCCCTCGATTTTAAGGGCGGGGTGCGTGGCGGGGATGGGGCGACGCTTTTCGGGCAGGGGGATGCTCCGCTTGCCGCTCAGGTAGGTGGCGGAAAGCGAATGGTTAAGGGTTAAAGGTAAAGGGTCAAGGGTGGAGGGTGCGGGGTCAAGGGCGCTGGGTGAAGGGTGGGAGGTGGAAGGTGCGGGGCGAGAAGACTTTTTACCCTTTACCTTTGACCCTTCACCCTGGCGGACCAAATCAAGCCAGTGCCCCTGAGCGACGAGTTCGCCGCCCCGGGCACCGGCGGAGGGGCCCAGCTCGATGAGTTGATCGGCGGCGCGCATGAATTGCTCGTCATGTTCGACGACGACGGTGGTATTCCCGCGCCGGGTGAGTTGCTGGAGGGCATCGATCAAGCGGGTGGTGTCGCGTGGGTGGAGGCCGATGCTGGGCTCATCGAGGACGAAGAGCGTGCCGACCAGACTGGAGCCGAGGCAGGTGGTGAGGTTGACGCGCTGGATTTCGCCGCCGGAGAGGGTGCGAGCGGCCCGGTTGAGGTTGAGGTAGCCGAGTCCCACCTGGTTAAGGTACCCGGCGCGGGAGCGAATTTGCTCAATGAGGATTTCTTCCGATTTATCGGCGGATTTGAGAGCTTGAGTGAAGGCGGCAAATTTTTCCAGCGGCATTTCGTTGAGGTCGGCGAGGGTTTGGTCATCAATCGTCCAATGATTGACTTCCGGTTGGAAGCGATTCCCCTGACAGGCGGAGCAGGTGCGGTAGGCCCGGTAGCGGGACAAGAGGACGCGGACGTGGACTTTATAGGTGCGGGTTTCGAGCCAGGAAAAAAAGCCTTTGACCCCATACCAGCGATTCTTGTAGCCCGTCCCCGGCTCGCCTTCGATGACGAATTTCTGCTGCCTGGCGGTGAGTTTCTGGAAGGGTTTATTGAGGGGGATTTTTTTGCGCTTACAGGCCCGCTCCAGATCTTCCTGGCATTCCGAGTTGGCTTCGGTCTGGAAGGGTTTGACCACCCCCTCGCCGATGGAGAGGTTCCGGTCGGGGAGGGCCAGATCATAGTCGATCTCCACCGTACGACCGAATCCGCGGCAGACGGGGCAGGCTCCCACAGGGTTGTTGAAGGTGAAGAGGGCCGGACTGGGAGGAGTGAAGGTCTGACCGGAATCCGGACAGGTCCAGCTTGAAGCGAAGAGAATCTTTTCCCGGATGCGGTCGCCCTGGAGAGGCCGGATCCAGAGCGTTTGTGATTCACCGGAAAGGCGGAAGGCACTATCGAGTGACTCAGTGACACGCGCGTGATTGGCCTGATTGATATCGAGGCGGGTCAGGACGGCCTCGACGTTTTTGGTTTTCAGCGGTTTGGTCTCGGAGAGGCGTTCCAACTGGCCGTCCGTCCAGTGGCGTATCAGGCCCTGCTGTGAGAGTGTGCTGACGATGCTTTTCCACTTCGTCCCCGGTGCAAAGGAGATGTCCACCCCGATCAGTAGAGATGTGTCCGGGTAGGTGGCGATCAAATGATCTGCGAGTTCCTCCGGCTTCCAGGGGCGGATTTCGCGACCGGTGGCCGGGCTGTGCAGTCTGGCCTTGCGGGCAAAGAGCAATTTCAGGTAGTCGGCCATTTCCGTCAGGGTGCCGACGGTTGAGCGGGAGCTGCGGATTGAGTTGGCCTGACTGAGGGCGACCGCCGGAGGAATGCCGTCGATCCGGTTGACCTGGGGCTTGTCCATCCGTTCGAGGAATTGACGGGTGTAGGGGCTGAATGTTTCCACGTAGCGGCGCTGCCCCTCGGCGTAGAGGGTGTCAAAGGCCAGCGATGACTTGCCGGAACCACTGACTCCTGTGATGACAGAAAAAGAACCGAGGGGAATATCCAGGTCGATGTCTTTGAGGTTGTGGCATCGGGCTCCCCGGATGGTAATAGCAGATCGTGGCGGCATGAGCGGGCAATATAACTCATTCCCGAAGGATGGCTATGAAAGTCCTGAATGATCATCCTCTGGTGACCGGTATCATCCACTTTTTAGACAGCCTCTTAATCGACAGTATCCGGGTATGGGATTTTAAACAGAATGCTATAGAGCGTGGGTACGACGATCAAGGTGAGCACGGTCGCAAAGCCGAGTCCGAACATGATGGCTACTGACATGGAGACGAAAAAGGGATCCATCAGCAGTGGCAACATTCCGAGGATGGTAGTCAATGCGGCCATGGCGACGGGACGCATACGGCTGACACCTGAATCGACGACAGCCCAGAAGGGAATCTTTCCGGCCGCGAGTTCCAGGTTTATTTGATCGATGAGGACGATGGCGTTCTTGATCAACATTCCGGAAAGACTGAGCGTGCCTAAAATAGCCATGAACCCCAACGGTTGTCCCATCAGCAGAAGTCCAAAGACCACCCCAATAATCGATAACGGCACCATCGACCAAATGATGAGCGGAGTTCGAAGTGCATCAAAAAGCAGGATGACGATCAGGACCATCATAACCACGAAGAGGGGCATCGAGGACGCAATCCCCGCCTGGGCATTGGAGGAACTTTCATACTCACCTCCCCAGTCCAGAGAATAGCCCGGCTTCAGAGGGATGGCCTCAATCGCTCCCTTCACCCGGCCCAGGTAGACACTTGAAACCCCTTCACGTCGGTCGGCATGAACAGTGATGGTTCGCACCTTATCTCTCCGTGCCACTTTCGAATCGACATACTCGGTGGTAAAGCCATTGACCACCTGCCGCAAGGGAACCATTGCACCGGCAGTGGGACTGTAGATTTGCAGATCGTTAATGACATTCACATCCTCCCGCTCACTTGCGGGTGCACGGAAGACAATATCGATCAAGTCGTCATGTTCCCGATAAATACCAGCCCGGTATCCCTCAAAAGAACTTTTCAGTTCATCGGAGATGTCCTGACGTGTAATGCCGAGGAGTCTGGCCTGTTCTTCCAGTACTTGCGGACGCAGGATTTTTACTTTTTGCCGCCAATTGCTACGTATTCCCCATCCAGCGGGAGAACCATCCGCTTCCGTATCGTTTTCGAGAATGGCCATCGCCTCATCGGCAAGCCGACGCAATTCGGTCGGATCTGATCCGCTAAAACGCACCTGGATTTTACCCCCGTCTCCAGGGCCCAGTTGCAGTTTCTTACCGATCGTGAGTGCATCAGGAATATTTTCCGTCACCCAGGTGTGAAATTCTGCGATCATGTCATCGATTTTCTGATAATCTTTCACCTCGATCAGGAACTGGCCATAGGAGGCCTCCGGATTTTCGGGAGCATAGGTCAACTGGAAGCGGGGATGTCCTGCGCCAACGACAGTTGTGACAAATTCCACATTCTCGTGTTCGAGGATAAAGGTCTCCACTTTGGCCATTTCCTCCCGAAGTGTGCGGATATCCGTGCCGGAAGGCATCCAGAAGTCCTGATAGAAACGCGGAGTCGAGGAACTGGGAAAGAAACTGGATTCGACAAAACGAAATCCGAACAAAGCTCCGAGAAAGAGTCCCAGTGTGACGCCAACTGTTATCCAGCGCCTCTTAATCGCGATCAGCAGGAAGCGTCTATAGTATTGATAAACTTTTCCGCCATAGGGATCGTTTCCGGCATCCGGTGCTGGTTTTTGTGTATTGTTAAAAAAGGGAAGACGATTCCTGAATGAGTCAGATATCTTTTTCAAAGTTGAAGGGTACTCCGCTGCCGCGCGTTCCTCCTCGGGCGTCTTGAGAAATATTGTGCACAGTAGCGGAGTCACCGTCATGGCGGTGACCCAGCTCAAGCCCAGAGAAATGTAGAGCACGATAAAAAGGGAATTACAGAACTCACCGGTAGCGTCATTTGACAACCCGATAGGTCCGAAAGCAAGAATGGCGACCAGCGTCGCGCCGGCCAGGGGAATGGCATTCTGGGCGACAACCTCTTTGGCCGCCTGCAGTTTGCTCTTTCCGGAGTTAATTCCCTGAAGCATGCCTTCGACCACCACGATGGCATTATCGACCAGCATCCCGAGGGCGATAATCAGAGCACCGAGTGAGATCCTCTGCAGAATCACCCCCTGTATGTTCATCAGGATCATCGAAGCCACGATGGTCAGAAAGAGAACAAATCCGATCATCAGCCCGCTCCTCAGGCCCATAAAGGCAAAGAGGACAATGATAACAATAATGACCGCAGCCAGTAAATTCTCAATAAACCCGTCAACAGCCTTAGTGACAGCTTCAAATTGCATCACGACCGGGTTGATTTCGATGCCCAGAGGTATCGTCGTTTCAAGCACCTTGAGGCGATTGACCAGAGCTTCTCCCATTTCGACGACATTCCCGCCTTCGACCGTAGAGAATGACATGCCGATGGCCGGCTTTCCATTGTAGAAGAGCATACTGGAGGGGGGCTCCTTATATCCGCGCTTTATTTCCGCAAGATCTTTCAAATAGACAAGCCGGTCACCGGATGCGCTGATGAGAAGATCTTCAAACTGCTTCTCTGAAGTGAATTCTCCTGTCGGGACCAATTCCACCCACTCGGGGCCGACCCGTGCGGATCCGGCGTTGTAAACCAGGTTCTTCGCCTCGAGGGCGGCGAAGATTTGTCTTTTGGTGATTCCCAGATTCGCAAGTTGATCGCGTTTCATTTCGATGTAAATCTTCTCATCCTGCGCCCCGGTGATGGAGATGCGTTTCACACCTTTGACAAGCAGCAGCTCAGACTGCAGGCGGTCGACCACATTCCAGATTTCACGATAGCTATACCCTTCACCGGTGATGACAAAGTAAACGCCATAGACATCGCCAAAGTCGTCGTTAACCATAATGTCTGTCGTTCCGGGAGGCAGCCGGACATTGGCCAATTTCCGGCGCATCTCATCCCAGATACCTGGAAGTTCCTCCTTACCGTATTGGTCTTTGATTTCGGGAGTGATCACCGCCATTCCACGGCTGCTGACAGAGGTAACTTTTTTCAGTTGGCCCAGCTGTTGAAGTGCTTCCTCGATCGGCTTGGTGACTTCTTCTTCCACCTCGTAGGCCGATGCTCCGGGGTAAAGAACAGCCACTTTGGCCGACTTGATGGTAAATTCCGGATCTTCCAGTTGAGAGAGCTGATAGTAGGAAACCATTCCCCCCACGATGGCGAGAATGACCAGCACCCATGTAGAGGTGCTGCGTTGGATGGAAATTTCGGCCAGGTTCACAATCGGTATTCGCTCTGGGATCTGTTGACTTAGTTCATATTAGGATCATTCATGCGGGAGACTTTAACTCCTTCGCGCAGGTAACTGACTCCAGCCGCTACAATGACTTCCCCCCCGGTCAAGCCATCGGTAACATCAATCTGATCCCCGGTAATCTCCCCGAGCTTTACCTGACGCTTGGAGACCTGCATGGTGTTATCGTTTACGACCCATACAAATGGGCGGCCTTCCGGATCCGCCGCCAGTGCGGTGGTGGGGATCCGGTGAGTGCTGGAGGTGTCGGTCTGGGCAGCATCCCTCAGGAATTCTATTTCCACCACAGCGGTCATGCCGGGAAAAATATTGACGTTCTCAGGTGCCTCCAGAGCAAAGGTGGCGGTGTAGGTGCGGGTTGCTGGGTCGGAGTCTGTCTCGGCCGACTTGAGGCGGGCGGGAAAGCGATGTTCTTCGTTGGTGGTCAGAAAGGCCTCGGCTCGAATGTGCCGGTTGATACTATCGATGCTCGGACGTTCGCTCCGACGTGAGGTGATAAAGGCTTCCGGAATGTTGACTCGAATCTGGAGTGAGGACATGTCCTGAAGGCGAACGATTTCCTGCCCGGCATTGATATTGGTGAAATTTTCCACCGGTTTCAAGGCAATCGTTCCGTCAAAGGGAGCCCGCAGCACGGTATCGTTGAGGTTCTTTTTAGCTGTTTCCAAATTAGCTTTCGCGACATCAAGTGCTCTCCTGAAGGTGTCCAGTTTGGCGGCGGCGATGGCGCCATTTTCGTAAAGTTTCCGGTTCCGTTCATAATCATTGCTGGCTTGATTAAAGTTGGCCTGTTGCTGTAGGAAGGCATTTTTGTATCGCTCCGGGTCTAGTCGTGCGATCAAAGCCCCTTTTCGGACATCATTTCCTTGCTCAGCATCGAGCAGGATGAGCTTTCCACTAACTTCGAATGCCAGTGCTGTGTTTTGATTCGCCTCGACGTTACCGGGGAAACGTCGAATTGCCTCTCCCGGTCCCATTCCGGGGACGGTAAACATCTTCACGGGTCGGATTATTTCCCTGGTTTCCTGCTCACGACCGCAAGAGACTACGGATATAGCGGCCAGGATCATGAGTCCGGCCAACAGGTTATTATTGTTGTGAATTCGTTTCTTCATGGTTGTTTTTTCCTTGGCGCTGGAATTCTATGAATTGCCTGAGTTGTTCGAGGTAGAGTTGTCTGTCCGCATCGGATTGCTCCACCTCGAACCATGAAATAGCACGCTGGTAATTGTAGAGGTCTCCAAGGTAGGTATACATCGTCTCGGCGGCACTACGTTGAACCTGAAGCGTTTGTTGCTGAGCATCGATGAGGTCGGTCACATCGACGGTGCCTTCGATATACCTATCCCTGACCAGATCCAGATTCTTCTCAGCCCGGTCCAACGCAATCCGTGTCAGGCGGATGCTGGGTAATGAACTTTCCATGGCGAAGATCGCGTTGCGGGTATTCTGTTCAATGATCTGAGTGGCCTGGATCTGTGTGCGCACCAGTCGATCCAGTTCGGAGCGTTCACGATTGATCTGGTTAGGACGTCGCCAGCCCTCGAAGAGCGGCAGCTCCGCCACCACGAACGCCCGCCAATCGTCTCTGTCGAGGGTGGGGGGGCGCCCACCACGGTAGTCTGCATCGAGTTCTCGGTCGTAGCTGAACTGCATGGAAACCTCCGGCAGATAGAAGCTGCGGCGGCGTTCTCCCAGGGTGATTTGCTGACCGGCAATTTGTTGATCGATCGACTGGAGTGTTGGTGATTGAACGAAGGCCTTGCGCACGGAGAAATTTCGAAATTCAGTCAGCAGCCGTTCATTGGAAATGATCTCAAGTGCTTGATTATCGAGGAAATTCATGTCTCCGGTTTCGAGCACGATGTCCTCGGGCAACCATTCCGAAGTTTGAGAGACATTCAGGATTTGATTCAAAGCGACTAACGCCGAGCGGGAGAGCGAAACCGCGCTGAATACGCGACTGCGTGCTGCGGCGACCTCGGATTCCCAACGGAAAACCTCCTCCCGTCCGGAAGTGCCTGCGGTCTCGCGCAGCTTGGCTAATTGGAGGTTACTCTGGGTCAGCTTCAGGTTGGAAACCTCGACTTTGAGAAGCGCCCTGGTCAGCAGGAGATTGAGATAGCTTTGAGCCCCTTGATTAGCCGCATCCAGGCGCACCGACTCTTCGAAAGCCTGCTGACTGAGTAAATTTTTTATTGAAGAGCGGAAATTTGATATGACCGTGTCGCTAAAAAGTAGTTGTCGAATAGATAGACCTGCCGTATGCCTCCATTCCGGCCCAGCACCCAAACGGGCACGGTCACTGTCGATCTGAGAGTAGCTTGAATTAACCGAGGCCTGGGGGAGTAAATCACTACGGACAACGTTTTTAGCCGCCTCGGTGCGTGCGGTTGTCGCTTGTTGAATCAGGACTTCGATATTATTATTTCGCGCTTTCTGAATCACCTCTTCGATAGTTAGGGCCTTACCTTCGAATAGGTCGTCCTGATGGATAAAGTCTGCGGTAAGAGCGACAGAGAAATCGGGAAAGAAACCGATTGCTTTCGCGGTGCGGGCATTGATAACCAGATTGGAATCGATGGAGATAAAGACCCCAAGGTCTTCAGGGGGAGTTCCGCGCTTGATCGCCTGGATATTCAATGCGACCCGACGGGCCAGAATTTCAGGAGACATGGCCGACTGGCCAGCCAGGGCACCGAGTTCCACCATGAAGTGACCGATCATGCTATAGGTGGGAATGCCCAGCTTAGTGATCTCCGAGATCAATTGCTCCTGCTCAGTCACAGAATAACGTGCCAGCACTGTCAAATAGAGTGCTTCGGGGCGGACGGCCTTAATGGTTTCAATTGTTTCTTGAATCTCCTCACCCGCTAGAATAATAGCGACAGCGAAATCCACTTCCGTCTCGACGCTGCGCACGGCTTTCTGGAGAGCCTCCCTCGACCCCACTTCGGACTGATCAACAATGACATATACTTTCTGGAAACCCACCAGGTCGTGAAACGAGTTGAGATCCTGATTGGCGCCCCTGGGCAGAATATTGAAGGTGAAGTTCTTCTTTGGGGATTTTCCGTCTTCCGTGTAATCCGGACCCCAGACCGTGCTTTTGAGCACGTTGACCCCGACGACTGGTTTGTTCAAAAACAGGTCTGGTCTGGAGGCTTCGCCAATAACCCCTAGACCCACTGCCAGAATCAAATCCACTTCATCGTCATCGAGGGCCGCTTGAAGTGCTCCGGCCACTTCGTCCCGGACCCATCCCGCCGTGAAGCGCGAGTCAACCGTATGGTCTTTGAACCGGTATCTGCCGACACCAAGCAGTTCATCGAGTTCTCTTTTCAACGGTTCCTTAATCGTTTGCAGCAAGGGCATCATCCCATCTGTAACGATTCCGATAACTGTTTTAGCATTCGGCCCCAGGTCCAGTTCGTCGATGAGAGCGGGATCCAGACCGATGAGGGCAGGATCCAAACCCTCGGCACTTTCAAGCACGTTGCCGAGGGCGGGATCCAGCCCCCCTTCGATTTCCTCGGAAAGTGCAGCGCCGACACCTGGTTCAACAACATTATCTTTTATAATATCCTCAATCTCTGCTCCCAGAAGCGAGGGCATAAAGAACATAACATACAATGTCAGCCGGAATACCATTGAGCTACACACCTGTGAACAGAATTTTAGGACTTATAGCTGAAATTCGAGGCCTTCGCCACTGAGAATTTCCTCAATAATGCGCTCGATTTCGGTCTCGGTGAGGGTGAGGCGATGTTCCTGGCAGTATTCCTCGATGAGGTGATTGATGTGGGCGAGTGTCTGTGCTTCGTCATCCATTCCCATGATGGTGGGATCGATGGTCTGGCTGAGGTGGTAGAGTAATTCGCGCTTGATCTCGTGAGTCAGTGCTTTGAGGGGGATGGAATGGCCTGAATGGCTGGAAGCGTTCGCGGGGCTGGGGCTGTCATCATCGGATAGATCGCCGCGGGCGCGCAATTTAGGTAATGGTCGCGGGACGGGTGTGGACAGAGGTGCTGTCGGGTCCGTCAGGGGATTTTCTTCATTTTCTTCGCTTCCCACATTTTCCACATTTTCCTCATCATTGGCACTGGCGGAGACTTCTGGGACGGTCGGAACACCTGGATCGACATCCTCGGAGTCCGGCGTATTGATTTCCGGTTCGGGGGTCGGCTCGAGCGGGGGAGGGTTGTTTGCCGGGTTAGGTGTCTCTGGCTGGTTCTGGGCGAGGGCAGTTATTTCCGGGGGAGGTGCCACATTCATTCTTCCGCACATTTCGACGATCAGCTTGGCCCGCGCGATCTCGGTGATTTCGATGCCATCCTGCTTACATTTCACCATGACCAGTCGGGTGATTTCCCGCCCCAGTGCTTCACCCTCGATTTCGTCCGAGAGAAATTGGGCCAGGTGGGAGGCGATGGCGGTGCGAACGTCATCGGTCGGATGATGGGCTGGGGCGGTCTGCCTGGCCTGGGAGGTGAGGCGATCGTGCAATTGATCAATAAGTTCGAGACGGATTTCATCCTTGATAGCGATGCCTTCTGTTAACAGATAGTGATTGACTATCGAGGCTAGATCGGGCTTAAGCTGTGAAAGCTGATCGGGATTGCTGAGATCATAGGTCAGCTTTTGCGCCACGACATGTATAATGTCTTTACGTAGTTTTTCGAGAAAATCCTCGGATTCAGGATTGCTTTCTTCCAGCGCCATTGATTAAGGTTAGAAAATAGTCTGGATTTGTCGAATGATTTTGATAAGTAGATGTAATAAGCAAGACTGCTAAAGATATTAAAAAAATTGTGCTTATGACTTAATTAGATTGACATTCATTGAGAGCTAAACAACTGAACGCGCTAGCACAGGCAATTTTATACACACGATAAAAAGAGGTGTAAGTTATTGGTATTCAAGATAATATGTGAACGATAACCGAGTTGTTTGCCACTTATTCACATATGGCTAAGTCGTTGATTTTCAGATATATTACGAAAATGTTACAGTAGAAATCAGCTAGGCATGATGATGAAGACAATACCCACCTACACGGTACTCATTTTATTTTTCCTGACTGGGCATCCCGGATGGGCTGTGGAGCGGGGTGTAGTTATGATCACCGCTTTTCCGGGCGGTCAGACTGTGGTCGAGGGGGATGATTCATTAAGCGGGGCGCAGGTATCACCGGCATCGACCTTTAAGGTCGTCCTCGCCTGGGCGGGGCTGGCTGAGGAAGCTATCGATCTCGAAACCCGATGGGAGGTCAGGGATAAGCATGTTCCTGGTGCCCCTCGGGCGATCAGTCTGGAAGATGCCATGTATCATTCGAGCAATGACTTTTTTATCAAGCTGGCGCGTCAATTGAGCCGGGAGACCGTGGAGAAGTATATGGTGCAAAGTGGTCTCTTTGATGATGTGCTTCCGGACGACTGGCTCGGAACAGATTGGTGGCCGGTGGTAAAAGCCGGGAAGCTGACTGTCAGCCCGGAAAAGAATCACCAGTGGATGTGTCGGGTGGCGCAGGGGCGGGAAATCGAACCTAAGTCACTTCATCAGGATCTGGTCAAAAGTATGAGCTGGCCCTCATCGGATCCGGCCATGCGTCTCCATGGCAAAACAGGTGTGTATGCAGGGGCAGTCTGGTTTAACGGCTTCGGGGTGGATAAGGCCGGATCGGTCAAAGTGGTCACCGTCATGCTGCGGGGATCTCTGGAACGCCGGAACGAAGCCATTGATGAATTTTATCGGCAGTTCGACATGAGTTGGGACGAATCAATGAAGGCCCGGCGGTGATGGGAAAATAGCTTGTGTTCTCCGCGAGTTATGGCACTGTGAGTAAATCCAGGGGGGACTGCCTATGCAGTCTGAGAGTTCGGGATCAGCCCGATGACCCTATGAACCTGACGCGGGTTATGCCGACGTAGGGAGTGAGGCACTTGGTTTTCATCCCGACTCCGGCATCAGCTCGCTCAAACAGAGAGATTAGCAATGATAAAAGCCGAGAGCGAACAAAGTCCCACTGGCACCTACGCCTTTCCGGATTCCACTAAAATTTATGTAACTGGATCACGTCCAGATCTACGGGTGCCGATGCGGGAAATCGAATTACAGGCTACCCGTAAGCCTGATGACCGAGAGGAGGCCAACGCTCCGATCCGTGTTTATGATGCCAGCGGAGCCTGGACGGATCCGGATTTTCACGGGAATGTCGAACAGGGATTACCCGCTCTGCGGCAGGCATGGATCGAAGAGCGCGGGGATAGTGAATGTTACCAGGGACGGACTGTTCAGCCAGCAGACAATGGCTATCTCACTCCGGCCCACGCCGATTGGGCCAAACGCAAGGGAGAAGATTCGAAGGGCCTGGACATCTTTCAATCGAAGCGCCCGCCACGTCGAGCCCGCGCCGGCCAGCGCGTAACTCAGCTTCATTATGCCCGGAAGGGGATCGTGACACCGGAGATGGAATTTATCGCCATCCGCGAGAACATGCGTTTCCAGGAGGCTGAGGGGACATTGCGTATGAGGGCCGACGCGCCGTCCGACTCCCTCGATCAACAGCATCCCGGCCAGGGCTGGGGTGCTCGAATTCCCGAGGAAATCACGCCCGAATTTGTCCGTGACGAAGTCGCGGCCGGACGGGCCATCATTCCCTCTAACATCAACCATCCGGAATTGGAGCCAATGGCGATCGGGCGTAATTTCCTGGTTAAGATCAATGCCAACATCGGCAACAGCGCGGTCGCGTCCTCTATCGAGGAAGAGGTGGAAAAGATGCGCTGGGCCACCCACTGGGGTGCGGACACGGTCATGGATCTCTCGACCGGTAAGAACATCCACGAGACGCGCGAGTGGATCCTGAGAAATTCCCCCGTCCCGATTGGAACGGTTCCCATCTACCAGGCACTGGAAAAAGTGGGCGGTAAGCCGGAGGAACTGACCTGGGATGTTTTCCGGGATACGCTGATCGAGCAGGCCGAGCAGGGCGTGGATTATTTTACCATCCATGCCGGCGTCCTGCTGCCCTTCATTCCCTGGACCGCACGCCGGATGACCGGAATCGTCAGTCGGGGAGGCTCGATCATGGCCAAGTGGTGTCTGGCCCACCATCAGGAAAATTTCCTCTACACTCAGTGGGATGAAATTTGCGAAATCATGGCCGCCTACGATATCAGCTTTTCAATTGGCGATGGCTTGCGCCCCGGATCGATCGCTGATGCCAATGACCGGGCTCAGTTTGCCGAGCTGAAAGTGCAGGGCGAGTTGGTCGAACGGGCCTGGAAGCAGGATGTGCAGACCATGTGCGAAGGCCCCGGCCATGTGCCCATGCACATGATCCAGGAGAATATGACCAAACAACTGGAGTGGTGCCACGAGGCTCCTTTTTACACCCTGGGGCCGTTGACGACGGATATTGCCCCCGGCTACGATCACATTACCTCCGGGATTGGAGCCGCCATGATCGGCTGGTATGGCTGCGCCATGCTGTGTTATGTCACACCCAAGGAGCACCTGGGACTCCCTAACCGTGATGATGTCCGCGAAGGGGTGGTGACCTATAAAATTGCCGCCCATGCAGCCGACCTGGCCAAGGGACACCCCGGTGCGCAATATCGCGACAATGCCCTCAGTAAGGCCCGCTTCGAATTCCGCTGGGAAGACCAGTTTAATCTGGGACTGGATCCTCTCCGGGCCCGCGAGTTTCACGATGAAACACTCCCGCAGGATGCGGCCAAAACCGCGCATTTCTGCTCCATGTGCGGACCGCATTTTTGCTCGATGAAAATCACCGAAGACGTGCGCCGCTACGCGGAGGAACATGGCATGGATGAAAACGAGGCCCTGGTCCGCGGAATGCAGGAAAAGAGTGAAGAATTCCGGCGGGCAGGCGCGGAAGTGTATTTGCCTTAGAAGACTATATGCCACTAGTAGATCGTGCAACGTGATGCGACGGGTGGGGCGCAGCGTCCACGCAAGCCGCTAGTCACTGATGGTTAGCGGCTTGTCTGGAGACTGCGCCCTACCTGCTCTCATCAATAACTCATCATACGATGTTGCATGAACTGCTAGTGCCGGCCCGGAAAATAGTCTGCGTCCCCATTTTCCGCATTGTATGGTCAACACGAAACGTGCTTGGTTCTCTGGGGCCCGGTTCCTAAATTAGACTTCATGAAAGTAGTGACATCGGCATCGCGTATGCAGGCGGCAGCGCTGGCCTGGAAGCAAGCCGGTTTGAAAATCGGGCTCGTTCCGACCATGGGCGCCCTGCATGAGGGGCATGTAAGCCTAGTGGATCGGTTGCGTCCGCTTTGCGATGTGCTGGTCATGAGTATCTATGTCAATCCCACACAGTTCGGTCCGAAGGAGGATTTTCAAAAATACCCCCGACCGCAGCAACGGGACCGCCGTCTGGCCGAGGAGCGGGGAGTGGATGTGCTTTTCAGGCCCGGAAATTTGTATCGGGATGATGCCTCGACGGAGGTCCGCGAGAGCACGGTCTCAGCCGGACGATGCGGGGCATCGCGTCCGGGGCATTTCAACGGCGTGACCACGGTGGTGGCAAAATTATTCAACATCATCCAGCCCGATCTGGCTGTCTTTGGCCAGAAGGATGCCCAGCAGTGCGATGTCATCGAAAGAATGGTCAGGGATCTCCACTTCCCGGTGCGGATCATTCGGGCTCCGATCATCCGGGATGCAAACGGCGTCGCCCTCAGTTCTCGCAATGCTTATCTCAGTCCGGATGAATACGAAAGCGCGGTGCAATTCGCCCGGATTCTCCGGGAGGGCGCAGGGAAGGGGAAGGCACAAGCTGTTTCCTGGACACGGCGGCACTTGCAGGCGATGGCGGGAATAGAAATCGATTACGTCAGTCTGGATGGGGCTATACTTTCGGCGGCAGTTCGCGTCGGGAAGACACGCCTCATTGACAATCGTAAAATCCAGAAAATCCGTAAAATCCGGAAATGACAGGCTGGAAATATTCGGGCTAGCCGAGTTCCGGTGCTGCATCTAGGGTGAGTGTTTTAATTTCATGATTAAGCGGGTAACCATAGTGCTTGTCCTGTTGGCTGCGGGTGGAGGAGTCCTGTCGGCAGCGGAGAAGCTGGAAAAAGTCAAGTGGCAGAAGCGCACCTACATTACGGTCGATTCCCTCTGCCGCACTCTGGAGATGAAACCTCCCGTGTTTCCCGAGAAAGGGCCAGTCGAGATAACCAACATCCGGGGGGAATCCCTTTCCCTCGAAATGTATCAGCGTTCTATCTACATAAATGGTATCCGGGCCTGGCTCAGCTTTCCGATTGAAAAGGATGATGGAGGGAGGGCGCTGGTCACGGAATTGGATGTGGACAAGCTCATCCTCCCCGTCATTCGCCCGCTTGAATTTTTAAAAAAGCGCGACGTGAAAGGCGTGATCATCGACCCCGGGCACGGGGGGGCGGATCGGGGTGCTCGCTCACGGAGTGGTTACACGGAAAAAGAGGCCGCACTGCAAACCTCTCTTTACCTGAGGGATATTTTAAAAGCCCGGAACATCCCTTACATCATGACGCGGGATAAGGACACCTTCGTTTCCCTGTCCGAGCGGGCCCGGATCGCCAACCAATATCCTGACCACGTCTTCATCAGCATCCACTACAATAGTGCTCACCATGCCGCTCACGGGGTGGAGACCTACGCGCTGACACCCCAGGGAGCGGGATCGACATCATCGGCCGGCCATGTCAGACATTCGGATCATAAATCCTATGATGGTAACAAGAATGATATCCACAACATCGTTCTGGCCCACCGTATTCACAAAGAAATGACCGAATTGCACAGTGAGAAAGGGGATCGCGGGTTAAAGCGTGCCCGCTTTGTCGTTTTAAGAGAGTGTGAAGTTCCGAGCGTCCTGGTGGAAGGCGGCTTTATGACCAGTCCTTTGGATCGTGTTCTCATCGAGGGCGATACTTATCAGAAAAAAGTGGCCGAGGCCATCTACGCTGGGTTGGTTTCCTATATGGAGTTAAGCAAGGGGAAGGCACCCGGAAAGGAACTTATCGAGCCTGAGAAGAAGAAGGATCAGGAGCCAGGAGATCCGGAATCCACTCCCTATGAACTTCTCAAAGATGCCGTAGTCCAGCAGGAACTTGAGAGTGACAAGGCCCCCGCAGTGAATGCCCGGCTTTTTGATGACCGTCAGGCCGCCATCCGGCACCGCCTGGAAGTGGCGCTCAGGCAGGCGACAGAGCCCGAAGAAGCAGGCCCTGGCGGTGGAGAGTCAGAGTCACCATGAATAATGCCTTACCCCTGGGAATATTCGATTCCGGCGTCGGCGGGTTAACTGTGGCGCGCGAGGTGCTCCGTCAATTGCCGCAGGAATCGATCCTCTACCTCGGAGACACAGCCCGCGTTCCTTACGGCAATAAGTCCTGGGAAGCGGTCGAGCGCTATGCCCTTGAAGATGCCCGATTCCTGAGCGGAGAGGGGGTCAAATTGATCGTGGTCGCCTGCAATACCGCTACCGCCTTTGCCCTTGAGCGGCTGGAGCAGGAAATGCAGGTGCCGGTCATCGGCGTCATTGAGCCCGGTGTGCGGGCCGCTCTCGAAACGACCCAAACTGGAAAAATCGGAATCATCGGCACCTACGGCACCATCGGCAGTCAGGCTTATCAAACCGCACTGGCGCGGAATAATGGAAAAATCGAAATCATCGCCCGCCCCACCCCGCTTCTGGTTCCGCTCATCGAGGAAAATTGGCTGGATCATGAGGTAACGCGTTCGGTCCTGGCGGAATATCTGGAGCCGATTTTCAATGAGGGTGCCGACACCCTGGTACTGGCCTGCACCCATTACCCGCTTCTCCTGCCCGCCCTGGAGCGGGAATATGGGGATCGGATCCGGCTCATCGATTCCGCTTCCACCTGTGCGGCCATGATCCGCGAAACCCTGGGAAATCATCAGGCACTGAATCCTTCCGGAGAGAAAGGGAGGATGCGGCTCTGCCTGACCGATCAGCCCGGCCAGAGCCAGGCCCTCATCGCACGCTTCCTCGGAGACCTCGCCCCGGCTCCCGAATGGGTTCAGGTGGAAAAAGAAGCACTATGACCACGTATGTCCTTGCCCCCTGTGCTAGGCTGTGAATCTATGGCAGCTTCACTTTCCATACAACAGTCCTACGACGGACGGACGTGGATCATCCGTTGGCCGGATGGTCGCCGCACCTGCACTGAGTTCGGCCCCGCCTGGGTGGCCGCCAATGCCTGGGGATCGAAAAATGGGGGAATCGTCTATGCCCTCGATGTGCGCGGACAGGTTGTGAAAGCCGCCGAATGGGTTCGTCCGGACGAAGAGGGTGAGGGTTTTATCGGACGTGAAATCCAGCCGGGACTGATTGCCCTCTAAAAGGCTGGTTACTTTTTTAGACAGCCTCTTAGCCCGCCAGCCATTTGATCAAGGCGTACAGTCCCCACCCTATCCAGAAAATCCCCATCAACCAGATGACGGGCGACATTGGAAGTTCATGGCGACACCCGAGTGCCGGCTTGGCCGGTTTATCCGTATCACGATCTTTTGGTATTCTTCCCATAAAAACTTACTCCTGTCTGCTAAGGCTATTCGGATTCATTGAGCTTCCAACTGTAGTCGAGGTAGCTGAATTTGGCATTAGAAGGCAGAGGTGAGTCGCGGTATTGGTTGATATAGGCAATCAGCTTGTCTTCACCGCCAAAGTCATCAGCATACCATTTGAAAAGATTGGAGATTCGGATAGTTTTGTCTTCCAGCACTATGGCCTGAGGGTTTTCATTGATAAAGCGGCGGGTCAACTTTTCCAGATCTACGTCCAGGGTGGTGGCTGAGAAGGGCTGGTCATGCAGCGGCGGGCAGCTCTCGCTGGCGCAATTGAGAGCGAAGTGGATGCGGGGCTCATTAAAGACCGGGCGGATCAGCTTTTGCTCCAGGTGATTGAAACTGAGCTTGCGTCCGGATAGCTCCACCGTGGGCAGATGAAAAAATGTGGGATTTTTATCCAGGGGTCCACTGGTGGGATATTTGTTCAGGATTTTTTCCAGGATATTGGCGTTATAGGCATTCAAATGCCAGGCCAGTGACATGTCGCGGTCCTCGGGAGGGCGGGTGCGAGCATAAAATTCGATCACTTTTCCCAGGGCTTCCCGGTCAGATGCGCTGGCGTGCCAGGCGGTGTAATGCACACCATCTTTGCCAGCATACTTTTTCAGGAGCATTCCATATTCTGGAGGAGCCGAAGAGGTCGCCCTTGGCAGACTAGCCTCCGGCTCGGCTACGGAGCAGGAAACCCAGAGCAGGGGCAGCAGCACCAATTTCAGGGAGTTGGAAATAACC
>CAYTLD010000011.1:0-18329 GCA_964438585.1 uncultured Blastochloridaceae bacterium
GTGACGCCTGCGGGCAGGAAGAGTCGCCCGGAAGTCAATGACATATCAATTTCGGCTGCGTAAACAAAGTTTCCGTTCAGGAACACGCACATCAGGCGGCCTTTGTTATTGGTAGTCAGTGCCTCCAAGCGCGTGCGCCCCCCCGGGTTCATGGTCAGGAAGGCACCCCCATCCTGACGCAGAATGATCGACTGGAGATCATTTTCAGACAGTTCTGCAAACTGTCGCACCGGGTTGACCCCCAGTTGCCTGCCCATGTTGAGAGTGATGACCTGATTGGGATTATCCCCTTTGGAGGCCTCCAGGTGCACTCGGAACATAAATTCCGGACGACTCGATCCCCCGGACAGGAATAACGCCGCACTTATAAGTAGAATCGAAAGCCACGTATATCTCATATCGTAACCCTAGCCACATTTCTTCTAATGCAAAAGCATTGAATCTCTCCCCGGGACGGCTAGTCTTAGGGTAATGACAGACATGAGATTATTGACTTGGGTCATCGGTTTGGTGGCCGTCCCCACCCTTCTAGCGGTGGATGTCTCGCCTTCCAGACGAGTAGTGCCAGAAAAATTTATCGATCCCCCCGGCAAGCGCTACAGCCTCTTTGCCGGAGATCCTGAGCGGGTTCAAAGAGCCAATGAAGTGAACCTCGAGGATTTCGCGGCCAGTATCCAGGTTGCGCCGGAGACCATCCAATTTTCAGGCCAAAAGCCCGATGAAGAAATCGAAATAAAATTTGTCGTGGAAAATATCGGCAAGCGCGCCTACACACTTTCCTTCCCGGACGCCCAGCGCTATGACTACGCTATCGTCACCGGCAATGATGAACTGGTTTATTTATGGTCCTCTGACAAGGCTTTCGTCCAGCAGACCGGAATGAGTTTCATCAACGGGGGAGAAAAGCTTCAATTTTCGGAGAGCATTCCCATCAGCCGCTTAAAAGATCTGGTGGTTCCGGGAACTTATAAGATTGTCATGATTTTATCGAATTACCCGGAACTAAAGGCTGCCTCGCTTTTGAAAATAGCTCCGTAAGTCGTGCCCAAATCAGGGTTTGTTAAGTAATTCCTTGATTTTTTCGATGGTGAGTTTGTGGTCTTCTTTCAAATCCCCCAGCTCGATGATTTCACTGGCCTTCTGGAGATCTTGTTTGATTAATTCCGCTTCCGGCCCCTTATACATCACGCGGCTGTCCCGGTCTTCCCCCTGAAAAAGCCTATTTTGGGTTCTGGCATCAAATGCGGACTGGCTAGTGCGGTATTCACTGTCGAAGCCCCTGGCTTTTTCCTTTTTCAACTGGCGAGCACTCCACTCTTCTTGCGCCTTGGCCACGATTCTGGCCTCACGTGTGCGGAAATCCTTTTCCAGCCAGCGGGGCCGGGACTGGTTCACATCCGCTTTACGGGAAAAAAATGAGTCCGCTGCCTCAGGCGATTGCATTTTCTTGCCGCCCATCGCTTTACGCCCGTCGAGTGCTTTCGTACCCTTGATTCCGAATTCCTTGAATTTCCGGCTGTCCCATTCCACCACCTGGCTTTTATCCGCATAGGTCGGATCCCATTCTTTGATCTTCTCCGGAGATTTTTGCTGAGCCAATACCTCAAGCATTCCTGCACCGGCCAGGAGAAAGGCTAAAAAAATCGATAACTTCATAGTGGCAATGTAGCAGATTTTTGCGCAGATGTCACGCCCATCGGGAGTGGGCCCACTCGGACTTGAACCGAGAACCGACGGATTATGAGTCCGGCGCTCTAACCGATTGAGCTATGGGCCCTGAGAAGAGCGTTATTATCCGGAGCGGAAGCTTTAGTGACAACACTTAATTATCACTCAGTTTAATCAAGCCTTCCATCATGGCAGCGAGGATATGAATTTCTGTTAAAGCCAGTCGCAGGCGGTCGTCTTGGATATCTTTCCACGACATCTCCATCTCGTTTTGTCCAATATCCATTTCAGCGGCTCTGGCCAGGCGGTAATCGTTGATGAGGATGAGAAATAAGTCGAGATCTTCGGTATCCAGAGTCCAGATCAGGGGCTCTTGGGCGAATGATTTCCAGGATTGGAGCCAGCCTTCTGCTTTGATGGCATACTCACCGCGGAATTGCCTGAGTTGTCGAATCCATTCCTCAAAGTCCTCATCCGATTGACCCGCTTTCGCCACTGCCTGAGCTGAGTACCAGACATCGCGGATTCTGGCACTGAGGTCTTTGGGATGAGCGCGATACTCCTGGATCAGGCACTCGAATACGCGAATGAGCAGCAGCCGTTCGGCCGGATCCAGGACCCATTCATATCCGTTTTCAGTGCGGGTAACCTGCATCTTAGCGAGATCTTTCGATGGTAGTTTTCAAGCCGCGGATCTGCAATTGCTGCCAGTAGAGTTCAGCTTTTTCCCGTGATTCGCGGGCGACACAGCTTTTTCCCTGTTGGTGGACTTCGAGCATGTGCTGACGCGCCTTTGCGGTGCTGAACCCGAGCACCTGCCGGAAGACATGAACGACGTAGCTCATTAGATTAACCGGGTCATTCCAGACAATGACCTCCCATCCCGGGTCGTGGTGGGCTTGAGTTTTCTCCCGAGTGCCGGTGTCTGTTTTTGGTTGGGCCAGGCCCGGCATTACTCGAACCTCAATGGATAATGGGGGCGTTTCCGCCTTCCATTTCTGTGTCAATTTGAAGCGGCTCCGTCTGGGATGAAGTTTCGCTGGCTTTTTTAAGCGCTTCATTGAGGCGCTCCGAAGTCTGCTGGGAATAGAAACGCACCAGACCGATATTGGTATTCTCACCGAAAACCGTAATGAGCAGACAATCATATTGAAGCGAGGTCATGAGAATGCTGATCTTGCCGCCTTCATGGTATAAGGCGGTAAATTCATTCTCTCCCAGGCGACGGGCCAATTCACGGGTGGCTGAAAAAGATCCGGCCGCCAGGGCGCAGAGGATACTGATGTCCAGACTTCCAATATCTCCATGCTCGGCAAAGAGGTTTCCTCCACGATCCACCAGTGCGGCCCAATTTGATTCCGCCCTGGAGAGAAATTCTTTCAGCCCCTCTTCAATGGTGCCCTGGTCTTCGACCGATAGCATTCCTATACTTGACATAATACTTCTTTCTTAAATGTCTGAATTTACCCGTTATCCAGCCTTGGGTTTTGCTGATTTTGAATATTTGGCCAGTAATAACCGTGCGACCCCATTGAGGGTTTCGAGAATCCCCTCCCCTTGCAGAGCCGAGGCCTCAAAGGAAAGAACCTGGTTGACCCGGTTATTGAAAGTGAACTCGAGGTAGTGGGCGGGAGCGGGATTGTCCAAATCCCGTTTGTTGTATTGCAGGACGTAGGGGATCTGAGCCAGAGAGAGATGGTTTTCGATCAAATTTTCCTGGAGGTTGGTGAAGGACTCGACGTTCTCCTCCATTTTATCCCAATGGGAATCGACGACAAAGACAATCCCGTCCACCCCTTTGAGGACCAACTGACGGGTGGTATTGTAAACTGGCTGACCAGGAACGGTGTAGAGCTGGAAGCGGGTATCAAAACCCGGCAGCGTCTGGGTGTTCAAACTCAGGAAGTCAAAGAAGAGGGTGCGGTCGGCATCTGTGGCCAGGGATACCAATTCGCCCTTCTGGGTGCCGGTAATACTTTCGTGAAGCTTAACCAGATTGGTGGTCTTCCCGCACAAGGCACAGCCGTAATAGACGATCTTGAGTTGTATTTCTCTCTTGGAATAGTTGATGAATGCCATGGGATTAGTTTAGACGTTTTTTTGCTTAGCTAGTTCTGAAATGATTTCCTTGATCAATTGCCGGTAACTGGCCGGGAGGGCAGGTTCAGCGCACAGCGTAATGAAGAATAGTTCCTCATAGCGGAAGATAAAGACACTCCCTGAGTCCATCGGCGTCTGGATTTCCTGAACCTGGTCGAAGCCCAGATCCTGGAACAGCTCATTGAGACGACTGAGGATTTTCGGGGCAAATGCGGAGAGCGAATTTCCGAAGCGTTCATCCTCAATTTCGGAGGTAATGGTGAGACCATCCTTGCCTCCGAGGATACAACCTTCCATCCCGGGCCAACAGTTGATTTGGTGAACAATATCCCTCAAAGTCACCTCATTGGTGGTGTTGAGCCGGAGAGCCTGACGCAAGCCATCGCTGATACTTACGACGGCCTGGGCGGCCGGGGATGACATTTTTGACGTTTTCGATATCGTCTGATCCTTGGCGACATCGTAATCAGGCTGGGCAGAAGGCGGTGGAGGCTTGCGCAGACTCGGCATTTTAAAACCGGTCTTGGTCTCCGGCTTGGGCTCAGGCACTTGACTTGCAGCAGGCATTTTAAAGTGGAACTTGGGCGGGGTTTCGGGCTCCGGCTTTCGGGGTGGCGGCTCAGGTTTAAAGGCTGGAACCGGTGGCTCCACGACAGGGGGCAATTCCTTTGCGGCGGGGGAAGATGGTTCCTCGATCGCTATGGTATCCATATCCTCATGAGCGGGTGGGAAATCCGGAGATGCCGGTGTATCAGATTCTTCATCTTCTTCTATGACCTCGGTGACGGCCAACTCGGGATCAATGGATGCCCTTTCCTGAGGTTCTTCTTCTTCACCATTTTCTTCCAGGAACTGCCTGAACGCTTCAGTTTTAGTAAAAGATAAATCGGGTTCTTCACCCGTTGACTCAGTCTCCAGCACCGGAGACTCAGGCATACTATCATCGTCGGTTTCCGGTTCTGGTTGCGGTGCCGGCTCAGCAGACTCTTCGTCGGCCTCCTCACTCATCGGAACAGTCGGATCCATTTCAGCATCAATGGGGGGGGTGGGGGCCTCTACCTGCTCGATGTCGGTCATCCCGGTCTCTTCAATGGGGGGAATCTCTTCATCGAAAGTGGTCTCCTCATCGACGGCAGCCTCCGCCTCACTGCGTGCTTCCGCCTCCATTTTTTCCCGGGCGGCAGCCTGTAAAAGCTCCATGGAAAATGGATCTTCCAGGTCGGCCACCGAGTTATCGATCGGCTTTTGGTCGTAACGCAGCACCATAAAATCCGGCGGAATTCTCGGTATGATAGATTCCAAGGGTAATTTGATCGGGCTGGTGGCATAGTCGCCCAGTTCCGCTTCGGACTTGGCCATGCCCTCCGGCATGTAGGTTGCAAGTTCGGCTATTGGGATTTCAATTTTCCCGGAGGGTAAGCCGGGTAATATCAACTTAAGCGGGATGGGAACTTCAACCTGTGATTGTTCGCTGGCAAAGAGCGTTTCGTGATCAGAGGTCAGGAACTCAGCCGGAATGCATTGCAGTAATTCATAAGCTGGCAGATTGACGTCGCCTTGAACCTCGGATTGATCGAGAAATTCCGCCTTGGGCTCCGCTGCGCCGGGCAGTCGGATTCGTCCTGTGTGCGAGTCGGTTGCGCTACTACTGCCTGATTTGGAGCCTAAGACCAGCCGCTGCGTCACGCGCTTCCGCTTCGGTGGACCAGAGGGTTGAGTGGGTTCCGGTGGATTGGGATTCTGTCCCGCTGCTTGATTAGGAAAATTTAATGCCATTTTTTTTATGCTTTAGCTCTTAACTACTAGCGTTTAGTTTGAATTATTAAAGCGGAATACGTAATGAAGTCAAAAAGGTTAATCAGGCCCCAAGCGGGTATTTTGGGGTTATTTCGATGAAACTAACCGAAATCCTGCATCTATGCCTTGTCTCCAGAAAGACAGGTGTGATCCATGCCGACACGCCCTCGGGCGATGCAACCCTCTATTTGCAGGAGGGTGAAATTATCGAAGCCCATTATCAAGGGCATAACGGTGAGGAAGCCTTCTACCTGCTCTCCCGTCAAAATGAATGCACCTGCTCACTAAACGAGAAAGATATCGATGTTAAGAAAACCATCGAACACCGCACGGAATATCTACTCATGGAAGCGGCTCGTCTGATAGACGAAAAGAATCGTGGCGGAAAAGTCGACTCTTCCGAAGATGAGGAAGCCACCTCGCCTCCGCGTGATATCATTGAATACGAATTGCTCTATGTGACCGAATCCGACCCCATCCGCCATCAGGTCCCTGAGGGGAGAACCGTCATCGGACGCGCGCGTGACTGCCATGTCCTACTCAGTAACACCACCGTCTCCGGCCACCATGCTGAGTTGATCAACCGTGATGGCGAGGTGATCTTAACCGATTTGAATTCTTCCAATGGTTCCTATGTTAATTCTGTGCGAGTTAGTCGTTCACAACCGGTGCATGTCAATGATCAGATTCAGGTGGGTGCCTGTCTGTTTGAATTTGTGGAGAAAGGTTCGACTGGCACACGGAAACCGAGAATGAGTAATACCAGCGTGGACCTTCAGGATACGAGGAAATTCGTGCTACCTGAACAGCAGTCTCATGCCTCCTTAAAACCAACCGTAGGAAAAGAATTCAAGGAATTCCAACCCGTCGGGGAGCATGACCGCCGTCCTTCTGGAATTCCACCCGCAACGCTGTATATTTTAGCCGGATTAGGAGCGGGTGCCATTCTCGTCCTGCTGACCATTCTTTTGACCCGGAGTTAACTACCATGTCTGAACCCATTGACGGATTACTACTGGTGGACAAAGCGGGGGGCATGACCTCCCATGATGTTGTTCAGCATGTACGCAGGCGTTTCCAACTGAAAAAAGTCGGGCACTGCGGCACCTTGGATCCTGCCGCCACCGGCCTCCTGATGCTGGTCATCGGAAAGGCCACCAAGGTGCAGGACCTCCTCATGTCGGAAGACAAGGTCTACGAGGGACAGCTAACTCTGGGCATCACCACCCACACACAGGACGCCGAGGGCGAGGTCATTGCGCGCGCCGACAATCTGGACGGAATATCCGAGGAAAACATCCGTGCCGCCTTTGCCCACTATCAGGGAGATTTCTATCAGATCCCTCCAATGGTTTCAGCAATCAAGAAGGAAGGAGTGCCTCTCTACAAGCTGGCCCGTAAGGGAATAGAAATTGAACGTGAGCCCCGTCTGGTTACTGTTTACCGACATGAAGTCCAATTGGTCGAACTACCCCGAGTTGATTTTGAAATTGTCTGCAGCAAGGGATTTTACGTCAGGACCTACTGCCATGATATCGGTGACCGACTCGGCTGTGGAGGTCACCTGAGCCGACTGCGGCGCAGCCGTTCGGGAAATTTTTCCGTTGAGAGTGCCATCCCCTGGACCGAACTTGAACAGGCTCCCTCCCTGAGCCAATTGGAGCCCTACATCCTGAGCCTGCCGGCTATTTCGCGTATCCGGCGTCAGTAAATCCACCGTGATTATCTTCAGGGATTTTCCATCACCCGTAGAAACGGATGGCATAACCCATGTCTGTATCGGATTCTTTGACGGCCTCCACCGTGGTCATCTGGAAGTCATTCATACCTTCGGCAAGAATGAATCACTTTCCGGCACTTGCCTGATGAGCTTCTGGCCACACCCGCAAGCTATCTTATATCCACAATCGGCCCCCCGTTTACTGATGGGCCTGGAGCATAAGCTGGATTCACTACAGCAACTGGGAGTTGCTCACACCTTGATTGTTCCGTTTGATGATGCATTCGCCAGTCAATCTGCTGATGAATTTCTATCCTCATTGGGCAACAGCTTTCCCACACTACAGCGATTGTCTGTGGGCATGAATTTCCGCTTCGGCCACCGGCGTGAAGGAACTCCTGATGTCCTGCGAGAATGGTGTCGGAAACATAGCGTCCGATTCCGCTGTCCGGCCCTCGTCCGCTATGGTGATGAAACCATCAGCAGCAGCCGTATCCGTGAAGCAATCAAGCAGGGGCGATTGAGAGAGGCCGGTGAAATGCTTGGCCACGATTATGAAATTTACGGGAATGTCATTGAGGGCGACGGTCGAGGGCGGCAATTGGGATTTCCCACCGCCAATTTGGAGGTCGGACAGATACTCCTGCCACCGGCTGGGGTCTATGGCGGCAGTTTGAACATTGACGGCAGGGACTATGCGTGTGCCGTTCATATCGGCCCCCGCCCGACTGTAGATAGTATGTCAAACGTATCCCAGACACACGTCGAGGTCCATATCCTCGATTATGACGGCGACCTATACGGTCAACCTTTAAAGGTCAGACCCAAGATGAAATTGCGCGAAATGATTAAATTCGATTCCCTTACTGAGCTGGTAGCACAGATCAAGCTGGACGTCGAGCAGGTCAGAAATCTGCTCTAAGAGGCTGTCTAAAAAGTGGTGGTGACAAAATTTCAAGAAAAATTTCGGTCCTGTGAGGCGCGACGAAGGCGCATATCTACATAGATACGTAACTGAGGAGCAACGAAGCAGGACGGAATTTAGCGCAGAAAGTTTGTTATCATCCATTTTTTAGACAGCCTCTAAGAGGCTGTCTAATTCGTCAAAGCGGTGCCGGAACCTTGCAGGTTATAGGGCTGACCATCCGGTCTCAGGATACGCACGGAAACAAAGATGAGCAGGTTACGGCGCAGGGATTGTTCTACCTCGCTGCGGAAGGCTCGACCGACCAGCGGAATATCACCCAGCAATGGAACCTTTTCCTCCACGGTATTTACTTCCTCACGCATCAAACCGCCGAGGACTACCGTGAACCCATCCTGGACCTCGACCTGGGCATTTTCTATGGTGCGGATATTGAAGACAGGCTGCTCGATGCGGTTGTCTGACAATACATCTTCGTCCTCTCCTGACGCGTTGGGGACAAAAATCTTAGGTCCATAGTTGATGAAACCGTCGAATTCAACCACTTCAGGCTCAATATTGAGATAGACACGCTCGCGATCCACACTCACGCGTGGATTCACCGACATAACAATACCCACGTTGCGCTGATCGAAATCAGTCGGAAATGCGGGCACTGCAGTAAAACGGATGCTGGTGAAAAGTTCGCCGAATAATTCAAAATCTTCAGCCACACCACGTCCGACCTGGACCTGAGGTTGATCGTACTCAGTGGGGTAAAAGAATTCCCGGGCCACGGTGATGGTGCCCTGTTCGCCGCTATTGACCACAATGGAAGGAGCCGTGAGCAGCTCCGTGCTGTCCGCCTGGCTTAAGGCGCTAATAAGGGTGGCAAAAGCATTTCCGTCAAGAAATCCGGTAATGCCGATGTTATTTTGAGTTAATCTTCCTCTGGTGCCGCCGGCGATAAAATCAGGAATGGATGCATCCAGACCGATGACAGTGTTCAATTGGTCGCTGGCCCGCAGATTAGCCGGACCGGAAAGATTTGTTCCGGCACGCACCGATCCGCCGGCGAGGTGCGTTTTACCGCCAGCATAATTGAAGGCACCTTCCAGACGCAGGTTGGGAACCAGCGAATCGAGTTCCGTCTGGTTAATTTCAATGAATTTTGTTTCCACTTTGACCAGCAATGTTTCCAGATTGGTGCCGATAACCAGCTCCTCGATCAGGTCGATCTGGTTTTGGGTATTGGTAACGTTCAAAATCCCGGTCGCGTCGTTATAAACAGCAGTTGAACCGGCTGCGGTAAAATCAACGCCGCGCTGCTCAAGAACTTTTTTAGCATCAAGGCCTCTGGAGCTTTCGGAGTTACGTGTTGTAGTCCCGCCCCGACGTGGAAATCTTGATGGAATGGTGGCAGTTGCAGAATTATCACCACCAGCGGACACATCCCAAAAGGAAGGGGTCACCGGGAAGGACCGGGTGATGACGGTTTCGTCATCGGCGGTGGTTATGGGCACGATAAAGATCGCGTATTCAGCAATTTTAAATTTCACCCCTGCCAGGTTGGATGCGTAGCGCAACACCTCACCGGCCGGAACGTTCTTTAGGCGCAGGTTGAATGGACGCGACTGGCTGACAGCTTCGTCTTTGACAATAAAGGGAATACCTCCCCCACTTTCAGCTTGATCCAACTCGCGTGTTTTTGAGGTCAGGAAATTAGCGGCATCTTCAATGGTGGCCTCATTAAAATCGACTTCTGGAATAATGATATTTTTCAACTTATCTCCAAGCAGACTGCGATTGGATTCCTCCAACACGGCCTGGGTGTCGATCAATTGCGGTGCTTCCTCCGTCACACTAATTTCATTGGACCATTGCTCGACAACCTCGTTGGCGCGCGCCATGTTGACCGACTCATGAGCGATGCGGGCCGTTTTTCTCATAACGACGTTTAATTTCTTCAATTCAGTGATGGCAACCATGTTGTAAGGATCAATAGCGAGCACACTTTTAAATGCGGCTTCAGCTTGATCATATTGTCCGGTGCCCACATGGTCCTTACCGATATCAATGAGATCCTGAATTTCGTTATATCGCTCGATTAAGGTAGGTGTTACCGCTGGGTTGACCTTTCCGCTGTCATCGACCCCGAGTTGTTTGTTGGCCTTGCGCACTATAATAGCCGCTCTTTCGTTACCAGGATTCAGTTCCAGTGCTCTTTTGGCCTGATCACGGGCACCGAACCAATTTTTTTCTCCGATCATTTTCTGTGCGCGACGAGTTTCCACTTCTGACAGAATCAGCTTGGCCCGGCCATGGATTTCTGTTCCGGTTCCGGCGTTGGGAACCGATTGGAGAATTTGCTCCAGCAGTTGGGCCGCCTCCTCGGGTTGATCCTGCTTGACCAGATTAAACGCCTGTTCGAGTTGTTTGTTGGCCCGCAGCATTAATTCCTGTCGGCGAATTTCCTCGCGCTGGAGAATGCCCTGAGCCTGGTCTTGTTGAGCAATGCCCTCAGACAAAGGACTCAATGCTATTAGCATAAATCCAGTCAGAATGCTGATGTGTCGAAATCTGCTTTTCAGTGCAGCGTTATGATTTTCGGACTTTTTCATAGTAATGTTCGTAATCGTCAATTATTGAGCCCGAATTCCTCGGCTTCACTGGTGGTCAGATACCTAGGCGTACCATCCGGGTTAATGATGCGTGCGGTGATAAAAATCATCAGATTGCGTTTGATGGATCGTTCAGCTTTGGATCGGAAGACTCTTCCGATCAGCGGCAAATCTCCCAGGAGCGGCACTTTATCCTCGATTTGTTCATAATCGTCACGGATAAAGCCTCCGAGCAGAACAGTTTGGCCGTCAATGACCTGGACTTTAGTTTCAACTTTCCGCACTCCGAACACCGGCATAATGGCAAAGCCGTCTGCGGCCTTCCTGACTCCACCGATAACTTCATTGGTATCGCTACGTATCTCCGCAAAGACCGCATCATCGCTATAGTTGATAAAACCCTGGAACTCGGTGACATCGCTATTGACGTCCAGCTCGATACGACGGTCAGGAGTTGCATTGGCTCGCACTTCGAGAACTACACCCACATCCCGCGGTACAAAGTCATCTGGCGTAGCTGGCGTTACCACGGGGGGCAGCGCAGTCGTGGTAAAGGTTCCTCCGCCACCGCCATCGGAACTATTGTTACCGTTCCCTGTTCTGGTGGCCACTTCCGGAGGTTCGAATTCCGTGGGATAGAGAAATTCTCTGGCGATGCGGATCTTCGTCTGCTCCCCGTTAACCACAGTCACCTTGGGAGCGGAGAGAAGGTCCGCTCCGAGCTGGGAGTCAAGAGCGGTCAGTAACATCCGCAGTCCATTGCCATCTAAAATGGCGCTCATGCCGAGCATGGCCGGAACTCGTCCTGTGGGTGAACCAATCCGAGCATCAATGCTATCCGAGTTCAAATCCCGGCTGTTTCTTAAACTGGTGCCGGCTCCGATGCCGCCGCCCCCCGGAGAAAGCGGAAAGTCAGGAAAGCCGTTACCATCGGCGGCATTAATGGGCGGAACAAAGACATCATCAAGCTGGCCGGCATCCTCACCAAAGAAGCTGCCATCATCATTTCCGCTATTAAATGGGATGTTAGTCAGATCAGCGGCCAGCCTCCAGTTGAAGCTGAAGTCCTTGAGGTCATCCTCTGTAAATTCGACATATTTGGTTTCAATTTGGATCTGAGTCGCCACATCGGATACATCCGCGAGGAGCTGGTCGATAAGATTCAGTTGCTCGAAAGTATTTTTGACCACCATCTTGGCGGTTTTAGGCAGGTAAGCAGCGGAAGATCCGGTGGGGAAATCAACCCCTTTTTCCCGGAGCTGATCCCTCACATCCGCCGTGACAAAGGCAACCGTTTGGCCGCCTATAGCTGACGTTCCGCCGGTCGTGGAAGGGGTGACCGAGAAAAAAGTGGGAGGAACCGAGTAGGTTCTGACCAGGAGTTCCTGGCTGGTTTCGTTCTTGGGAAAAACGAAAACAGCAAAATCCTCCACCTCGTATTTCAGCGGGGTCAGATCATTGATAAAGTCGAGGATCGTAATTAGGGGCTGATCGACGACGTTAAGTGAGAATGTGATGTCTTCGGTCGCGGGAGTTACCACCGCAGCACTGTCTGCGCCCTCGCCAGTGAGTCCGACGGTGGTTGAGGTCTTGAGGACAATATTCACACCTACACGTTCCGGATCCAGAGCGATGGATTGCTCTCTGAGAAAATCAATCGCATCGACGATGTTGATGTCCTTAAAATTGAGGCTGGGAATGATGATGTTGTCGAGTTTGTTATAAATGTTGCCTACTTCACTCACGGATGCCTCCGAAGTGGCGACCGATCCACCCGGCGTGATACCGCCGATGATTTCCGTGGACCACCTTTCTTCGACCTCGCGCAAACGTTCCTCTTTAAGGGCCGCACGCCGTTTTTTAGCTACCAGTAGTTTTTTAGCCTCGACTTTTTCGATTCGCTGGCGGGCGACGCGATTATAGGGGTCAATGTTTAATACTTTACGGTAACTCGAAATCGCGAGGGCATACTGCCCGGTTTGGTGGTAACTGTCTCCTTCATAGATAAGCCGCTGAATTTCATCGACCTGATCCTGCAATTCCTGGGTGGCTACACGGCTCTCAGGATATTGTTCTTCGACGGTTTTGGCGCGGGAGGCGGCAATTTCCAGTTTCCGGTTATATAATTCATTACGCGGGGCATACTGAACGGCTTCCTGCCAATTGGCGCGCGCCGCGGCCCAATCTTTATCGCGTTCGTTCTGGGAAGCCCGTGCCGCATAAATTTGTGCGAGCAGGTTGTAGGCCTCATAATAATATTCTGAGTATGGGCCGGTGGGGCTGGTTTTGCTAATAACATCTTCCAGTCGTGTCTGTGCCCGGCTGTAATCACCACCCTTGGCAATTTTTTTGGCTTCATCCAGGGAGCGGCTCAATTTGAGAGAGTCTTCAACGCGGCGGATTTTTTCCTGGTCGGCCATCCCCTCAGAAGTTGCCTGGGTCAGGATTTCATTTTCGAGCCGCTGAATCTCTTCGAGGGTTTCGCCTTCACTTGCACTAACAGCTTCTTCTTGTTCTTGAGCCTGTAGTGCAGGCACCATTGATATTATTAAGAATGCGCTAAGGAGGCTACTCTTTGAAAAATAACTTTTCATGTCGAACGGATTATGGCGTCAGTTTTTATGACTATTCAAGTAAATTATTTGCCTAAATGTTTAGTTAAAGAGAATTGAGGGTTCTGGCTGGGCAGCTTTAGCTTCACAAAGAGGCACTGAAACCTCCTCTGAGGTATCAGTATTTCTTATTGTAGCTGCCTCTCGGGATGCCGAAATGACTTGATACGTATCCCCTGCCACCTTGAATTTATCCCCTCGACGCACCTCGGCGGGTTGGGGTGCGAGATCCGGAACCATTAAATCGAAGACCACCCGGCTTTCATCCGATTCTTTTTCCTCATTCAGCACGAGGGTGATGATTTCATCGAGTTTTGGGTTGGAAATATCCAGCTCAGAGAGATTGACGATCTCCGGAGCACCGGTGGATTCACTGATTTTTTCTACTTTCTTTTCACGGAACTCACCGATCTTGTACCCTTCGACATCCTCACCTTTTCGGACTAAGCGGGTGCGACGTCGGGGAGCGTCTCTGAGGTTGATCTGAAAGACCCAACCATCCCCGGAAGCGTCCCGACTGTATCCGCGAAAAATGAGTCGGAAGGCGATATATTCATATTCCTTCAAACAGAGCTTGGTAATGAAAGGCGGGTGGGAGTCACGGCTGCGGGGATTGGTTTCGGCCTTAAATTCTTCAAGGGTGCTGAACCCATCACGGTCGGTGTCCTGATCTGGGACGGTGGGATCTTCCAGAGAAAATCCGTTAGAGAGCAGCCAACTGACGCGGATATCGCCCAGTGATGATGAGGGATCAAGCCACTCCACCACCCCTTCCCGGGGCTTAAAGACAATCAACCGGGAGACGAAAACCGCGTGTTGGTCATCTATTTCCAGGGGAAGAAATTTTCCCCAATTTTCATCGGCATCGACCAGGGGCTGGGGATCATAGGCCTCGACCATCTTTCCTCCGGAGAATACATTGCCAGCATCCGCTGGCGGCATCAGGAATGCTTTGGCGGCGAGGACGAGCCCAAATCCCAGGAAGGCTCCGGCCAGGACCCACTGCTCAACACTGTATTTGGAAAGCATATTCATGATTGGGTCGGTGACTCCTTTTTTTCCTCTTTCTCATCGGCTTTTTCCGCTTTTTCCGTCCAATCGACCAGATCCACTCTCAGGCGCACCCGGATCGATTCCTGCCCCAGAACCGGGACGATGTTGGAAACGGTATCAGTGGCATTCGCGATAACTTCCGACTGACTGGGAATACTGGTTTTCTCATTTTGCACTTCGATAAAGCGGACAATATAAAACAAATTCGCGCCTGTAATTTGATCAATGACTTTGTAAAGTGCTGTCGGCGAGCCGGTGAATTGAAATTCCAGCGGGTAGAGCGTGTAATTGGCGTTGGCCGCCTCGACTACTCGGGCTGGCAGAATGTTGGCTTCCGCGCCGGTTGTGCCTCCTGAGCCGCCGTCCTCAACAATCACCCGTTTGATACTGCGGAGTTCTGTCACCCCTGAGCTGATCAGGATTTTGCTGATATCAGCGATGGCCATCAGCTCGATGCCGAGGGGCAAGGTGAAGCGGTCATTGGGGACCAGTGAACGATAGCGTTGGAACCCGAGGTAAAAATTTTCCGGCAAGGCGATCTGGCTTTCATCAGCCAGCTTCATGAGTTCCTGCCGGCGAGCGGAGAGCATCTTCTGCCAGGCATCCCCGCTCAGTCCGGTATAGATTCCTTCCGCATTTCTCTCGCCGCGGACTGGATCTAACTGGCTGCTGGCCTGGCGCATTTTCTCTTCCAGTGGCTGGATATTAGTTTCCAGCGCGCGGGCCGACTCCTCCAGCGTCTGGACGTTTTTGGCGTTCGGGTAATAGACTCCGCGGGCCAGGGTATTCATCCTTCCCTGGAGGTTTTGCTTTTCATCGAGGGCGCCACTGAGCTGGGTGCCGGTCCAATACCAGGCACCTCCACCGAGGAGAGTAATGACCAGGGCGATGATGAGCGTGACCAGAATGTGCTTGGGAAGATTGTTCATGGCAGCAGATTAATTCGGGTCTCCTCCGTGAAGGTCGCTCTTAAGTGAAATGATTGTGCGATCTGGCCATCTGATGTATCCCGCTTTACAAGGGCAACCTCGCTAAAGAGCCCGGTGTTTTCGAGATTCTGCTGGTATCGGTTCAATATCTCAGATCCCATAGCCGATTCGTAGTATCCCCGCAGGCTGATATCGGTGGCATGAGGTGCCAGGTTCACAGGCTCCGGCTCTGTAATGGCCAAGGCCGGTGCTTGCTTCCCTTTTTTCGGTGGTGACCCGGCTTGCCTTGGAGCGACAGCGGGCACCACATCGATCTTGCCCCCTTGATATTCAAGTTCTATCTCGGTGACCCAGAGGCCAATGAGGGGACTGGTGGCCTGATTGAGACGAGTCAGTAAATCATGGGCCTGAGTGCGTTGGCGGGCCAGGCGTGTCAGTTCGGAGGCGGTCTGTTTGAGATCAATGACCTGCTGGTTTAATGTCTTGATCTGCTTGGTGCGCTGGTCCTGCTGCTGAAGGTCACTTTCGAGCTGAGCCACCTGGCGGTTGACTTCGGTCAGACGATAAAAATTAGCTCCGGCCGCGATAACAAAGGCCAGCAGCCAGATAAAGAGGGCGGCGACAAGGACAGGCATCTGACTCTTTTTCCGGCTCGCCTCCCGCAGGGACTGAGGGCGAAGGTTTATCTCGACCGGGCATTCTCCGGCCCGCCGCAAAGCCAGTCCGACCATTTCACCGAGGGCGAAGGCGTCGCGCGAAAGTGCCTCGCGATCCACTTCCGGGGAAACCGCCACCCGTTGGAGCGGATTAAAATACTCCACCTCGATATTGAACTTATCGCGAAAGAATAAATCGGAATACGCCATTGAGGAAGCTCCGCCCGCCAGCAATATCCGCTGGGGAGGCGTTCCCCCCTGCTGGTTGCGGTAGAAACTGATCGAGCGGTTGATTTCCGCATGGAGGCGTGAATAGGTGCTGCGGGCCAGCTTGGAAATCCGGGAGGCGGCTATATCATCCGGATCCTGGTAGGCTCCCCCCAGCCCGACATAGCCCTTCCCCTTTTTCATGACTTCCGATGCCTTGTAAGGCTCCTGAAACTCATTGGAAATACTCTGGGTAATCATGTGCCCGCCGATGGGAACAACCCGGGCAA
The DNA here is from genome assembly GCA_964438585.1 of uncultured Blastochloridaceae bacterium. GTDB lineage: Bacteria > Verrucomicrobiota > Verrucomicrobiia > Methylacidiphilales > JBCBYL01 > JBCBYL01. The sequence continues at coordinate 16,558 of CAYTLD010000011.1, forward strand.
AGACCTGATCCTGCTCGAAAAATATCAAATTCGTGCTGCGGGCACCGATATCCACCAGCAGGCTGCACCCTTCTGTCTGAGGGTAATTATAAAGGTAAGCATTGATCAGAGTCACCGGGGCCACATCGACATTGACCACGTCCAGGGCCAAGTCACGAACCGCGCCCAAATTAGCTTCCACGAGATCATCCTTGACCGCGACCAGCAGAGCACTGATATCACTGCCCGCGTCACCGGGGCGAATCAACTGATAATCCCAAACCACTTCATCAATGGGAAAGGGCACATTCTGCTGAGCCTCGAAGCCGATCATCTGGTCGAGCTGATCGGCCGAGACCGGCGGAAGTTTAACAAAGCGGAGAAAAGCATACTGGCCGGATAATGAGCAGAGGACCGGTAGGTTACGCCCACCCAAGGCATCAACTGCTTCCGTCAGTGCCGGCTGAATCGCCGCCACCCGCTCCTCATCCTGGCTCGGATCAACACCCAGCTCTTTAATCTGGTATCCCAGCAAGGACAGGCCATTCACGGAATCGGCCTGAAAACAACCGACCTTGATGGCACTGTTGCCGAAATCGATCACCAATATGCGTTTGGGAGCAGCCACAATTAAATTCGTCGCAGGGAGGGTTGGTCAGTTGGAATGCAGGTTAACGGCGCCTCACTTGGATTTGATCATATCGGTCCGATTCCGCAGGCCACCACGGTGACTCATGAACCGGCAGAAGCACATCTGCTATCTGCTGACCCTCCCGATGCCACCCTGGGGGCAATTCATCATCGGAATCCTCCTCGAAAACCAATTGCCCGGCCGCACGCATTTCGACCCGGTAAATGTATTTACGGAAGTCACGCGCTTTATCCCCCCCATAGCGAAGGGCGGCACCCGGATGCAGGTAAAAGCTGGCCACGTGCGTTCCCTCCGCGAGATTGATAAACGTTATCTCAGAGGTCAACGTTACCGGGTTCTTCAATACCTCACGATCTCGCCCCAGCTTGTCATACCCCTCTAGATAGACCCGCACGGTCATTTCTTCCACCACCTCGGGAACGGTGTCAAACTCCACCTCAATCGACCACCACGCTTTCTCATACTCTTTAATGGTCGCCCGACCGCTCCGGGCAATCCCCGGAAGCGCTTTCTGCTCCAAGTCTTTTAACTCAACTGATTTCTCTTCAATGACAGGATCACCCGCGCGCTGAGCCTGAATGCGAAAAACCCCACATGTCAGGATGAGAAGCATTGATAACTGAAGACACCCACATAATTTTAGATTCACGCGACGATAATAGCGAAATTGACAATTAGGCGTCAAACCTTATTACGGTGATTCGAGTGAAATGATTTTTTACCACCTGACCATAAAAAAAACTCGTTGCATCATTCACAAATATGTGGTTACATACCCGACTCGCAAGCACCCTATCGTCTAGTGGTTAGGACTCCGCCCTTTCACGGCGGCAACACGGGTTCGAATCCCGTTGGGGTGGCCCTATCGGCTTCGCCTCCATTGTTGATTACCGATTTTTGATTGTTGATTCATTTACCCCACCACAGGGATTCGAACACCCTTCTCAAGCCGTAGGCCTGATCCCGATCCCGCCTGCCCCGATCAGATGAAGTCGGAAGCTCCGCTTCCGTAACGCAATCTGCATCGGGGTTGGGGTGGCCACCAGACTCCGTCTGGACTACTCTACGCTCTCGCGTGATACCGAAATTCATTTACCCCACCACAGGGATTCGAACACCCTTCTCAAGCCGTAGGCCTGAT
>CAYTLD010000011.1:18429-24855 GCA_964438585.1 uncultured Blastochloridaceae bacterium
ATTCATTTACCCCACCACAGGGATTCGAACACCCTTCTCAAGCCGTAGGCCTGATCCCGATCCCGCCTGCCCCGATCAGATGAAGTCGGAAGCTCCGCTTCCGTAACGCAATCTGCATCGGGGTTGGGGTGGCCCTATCGGCTTCGCCTCCATTGTTGATTACCGATTTCCTCATTTCCGAAAGCGTGCCTACAAGTCTGGTCGTTCCGTTCCCGGAACAGCTCGCATCAGGGGGACTCAGCCTCGGCAATAAGCACCTGATCAGGTTCATTCTTACCCGCCTTAAGGGTGTAGACTCCTTTTTCGAAGACCGGTGCTTTAAACGTCTTTCCAGATGCCCGATAGCAGTAGATGAGTTTACCGCTCCCGGCCTCGGTCAATTCCACGACCGCATCTTCAACGGGAAGTTCAACCTCTTTCAGGAAAGCAATCGGCTCTCTGCCGTCGTTTTCCCTGGTCTGGATGGTCATTGGCCATCCTTCATACTGCGCTTCATCACCTTGGCTAATATCAGCAAAACGCGGCCAGCATTCGAATGTCGCCTTACCGGTTTTTTTGTTGAAACGAGCCAGTCCATAACCATCACCACGTTTTTTCAGGTCCTTGCGATCCTCAGGGTTGGCATAGGCGAGCATGGTGATTTTATTGCCGAGACCATCCTCGTAGTCGCCGACCCAGGGCAAGGAGCTTTGGATGGGTTCCCCTCCTCCCGGTTCCTCATCGAGCGGATGCCACCAGCGTCCGTAAATTGTGTTCACCAGTGCCGGGCTGGTAAAAGCATAGGGGCCGTCCCGGTAGGAATCGATTCCGTGTTTCACCACCACAGCCAGATGCTGGTCTCCACAAAGGTGAGTGGCGCGAACAGCGCGAAGTATTTCCAGGGCCCGGTTACGGCCACTTTGAGGCCATCCATTGCTATCAAGATCCGCCAGTAGACGATTGGTCTCCTTACCGTGCTTGTGGACGGCACCACAGAAAGCGGTTTGGGACAGGGCTACCTTCATATCCGCACCGGTCCAATCCCTCGCCCAGTCATACAGAAATGCCATCTGGCGGTCACCCAGCAATTTTAAGCCCGGCAGATCAATGGCATCTCGGTCATAGTCCGGATCATTGATGTGGTCATTGCGGGGCCCCATTTTCGGGGCCCGTTCTGGACCGGATTTAAATTTCCGGTCCTCGAGAATGGCAAAACTAATACCGCCCAAATTGAGGTCCGTATAATATACGGTGATTCCGTTCCGGGCCGGTGTTGGATCATAGGGGTCAGGCAAATTCCAGGTTTGCTGCCGCTGAACCATATTCACGAAAGATGGAGGATAGGCATACCCGGCTTCGTCCGAGTCGGCATTCGGATTCAATTCCCCCCCCTCACCCCATAGATTACCGTGCCCGACATCGTGATCATCCGGAATACAGATGGTGGGACGATCCTTCATGATATCCGCATACTGAACTCCAAACTGAAGCCAACCATAGGTGGCTTCGTCGTGGGTGTAATTTTGATCCCCCGCGAAAAAGAGCAGATCGGGATCGTGCTTCTTAATATTCCTCACCAGTTCCTGCCTGGAGTCCAAATTGGGATCATTCGGTGAATTGCAGTTCAGGGAGGCGACCACGATCTCTTCCTTGCCGATGGGATCCTTTCGAATCAGCCCTTCGAATGAAGAGATGTCCCCCAGGCGCAGCCGATACGGGACCTCCCTGGTATTGTCCCAATTCTGCACCCTGAAGTGCACATCCCAACCCGGATAGAGGATGGCTTGTTCATCGACTCTGGTCCATTTTCCATTTTCCTTGAATTCGAGTGTCACCGATTTGGGTTCATCCGGAAGAAGGGGGAAGCACTGCCCCGTTATTTTCAGGACGCCGTGATCATGGGCATAGAAGGCAAAGGCGAGAGCATCCTCCCTGGGCTGGTTTTGAATCCATTCTCTACCTTTCGCTTCTTCTTTCCCTTCCAATTTCCACCACTCACCCGTGGTCAGATTATCCGAATCTCTGGCTTGTTCCGTTTCCTTCCCAAAGGGCTTATCCAGATAATAATCAGTCGCGGCACTACCGAAAGTCGATAACGTCGCCCATCCTGCGATTAAACACAGCCGTACAGTCCCTGCCAGATTCCCATATAGCCCACACTTGTTTCTCTCCATCATTTCGGTTTTTTCTGATTCACAGACTCATCGGCCACCCGCAAATACCGCCGTTTTACGAACATAATTCCGACCATAGCCCTGAATGGCTGTCTCAATAGGGATGCTCCCCGTTTGAAAAATTTTTGCTCCCTCCGGGCTTAAGACCACTAAATCAACCTCAGCCGCGAGGAACCCCCCTTTGACCCTGTCCGCCGCATCAAAACCATCTCCACCAGAATCGACGTAGGCTCCCGTGGCACCGATCCTCACCGGCTCATCACTGGTAGTCCATTTCCCGTCGTCCGCTCTCTGAAATCGAATTTCGAACCGGACCACATTTCCGACCAGGTAATTTCGAACATCGGTGGTATCGGGGGCATTACTGCTCGCATTCGTCCAGAATTCGGTCATCAAATCGTCGACCCCCAAGGCTTCGTTGAAAGTATCTTCGGAATTGGCCACGGTCCGATAGAGTGCATAGATGGGAGTCGGGGTTCCAGTCCCGGCTCCCAGTGGATCTTTGTAGATGAGGCGATAAGATACCGTCCTGACAGTTCCGATGTAATCATCGTCATCGGGATCACTATCCACTGCCCTGGTCAGTAACACCAACCACGGGCGATAACCATCTGCAGCCGTCCCTTCATCCGCATTCTTCGGGTCCTCCATGACTTGAAGACTTTCTTTGCCGGGGTCTTTCTGGATCACGAGTGCCTCCAGATCGTTAATCATCATGTCCAGGGCCACTCCGGCATCCCCCTCACGCAATACCCCGCCGCGCATTTGCTGAAAATTATCCAAAATCGTCTGGGTGATACCCAGAACCGCGCCGATGAGAATGATAGAGATCGCCGAAGCCGTAATCAGCTCGATGAGTGAAAAGGCTCGCTTCCTTCGTCTATCCGAAAAACGGAGCGCGCTGAGTTGAATCCACTTTTTCATCATACCATTAGCGCACGATCATGACTGGGACGGTGAAGATGGGCGAATCAATCGCGCTTACATCCACTATAGGCAGCGGCAGCGGTGCTTCATAGATTTCGGCCTTGAAGGCCAGATAAGCATGAGGGTAATCCGGAGCATCCGAAGGAAGCTCGCTCTGCTCCATGGGATTCTGAACCTCATTGAGTAATAGCCTTACTATGATCCAACGGCCTTCACGAGCATCCTCATAATCTGCGTAAACCGATGGCGCAATGTTTCCCGTATTATCATACTCAAACCATTTGGAACGGACCGACTGTTCTCCCGCTTTGGGCGTTCCCTCTGGTGTTCCATCATCTTCAGCATGATAGGTCACATAGGCAATCCACTGCCCGTCCGCATTCTGTGCCCATTCATACGCTGTATCAAAATCCACTTCCTCGTTGAGATAGTGACGAAGGGCATCCATAGCACGGATCGCTTCACGTCGCTCCGTCACGGAGCCCCCGGCGTCAAAGGCGGAACCGAGTAGTGCCAGAAGTGTTACGATCGCGAATGAAACAATTCCCACCGCCATAACGACCTCTACCAGCGAAAAACCGGCATGGGCTCGACCTGTCATTGACTGCTCTCGACTTTTCATGGGGCGTTCGGGTTTGCGGTGATTTGATCTGGCCTCTCATAAAAAGTCAGCCGACCGGCATTCCGGATAATAAAACCATCACGACTGTTGGCCATACTGTCCGGAATGATCAATGTTTCACTCGTCGGTGGCAGTGCGTTGACAAAAACCATCTTGGCCAACTCAAGCGAATTGGGCTCGTACCGCCCATTTTCATCAAATTCATAATAGACCACCCGGTCTCCTGAAGTGCCATCCTGCGGTTGAAGATCACTGAAATCAAAAAACATTTCATCATAACCGCTCGAATAATCCTCATAAAAGTAGGTGCCTTCGGGCAGTAGGGTGGGCTTGTCGGTTAATTGCCACTGCCTGTCTCCACCCACGTCTACTCCACGCAGTATTGTCATTCTCCGGAGATAAGTCTGAGGCCGGTCCTCATCATATTCGAAATCGATAACCAGCCGGGCACCGTAACCCAAGGCCATCGCTTCGGATCGTGCAGAAAGTGCCAGAGTCGATGCTGCACTGACCGCCCCCTTGACCGAGCTAGGCTGTGAAATTCCTCGCGTTCCGATTAGTGCGACAGAGGTCAAGACAATGATCATGCCCAGGGCAGCCAGCAATTCTACGAGGGTGAAGCCTTTCTGTTGCTGCTGACGTCTTCCTTGATCCGACAATTTCGAGAAAAATAATTGCACCATAGGCACGATTGAAGCCTTTCTATATGATCGTTTCCCGTCATATAACCGTAACATATCCTTCGTGCTCAGTAGTTTGTTCATCTGAATGTAAATATTATGTACATCCTAATTTACCTATAGGATCGCGTTATGCACGAAAAATCTCCAAAGAATTTATTTACTTCCTAAGCCGGATGACTCTGAAGCGGAGGACGTATCGACGGATAGTCGATGCCATATCCGCTTTAGGTACTTGTCTTATACGTTTTCGACAGATACAATCTCCTCTATCACTAGCCCACTACGAATATCATGATTAAGCGAATAATACACACAACTATAACAATTTTACTGGCCCTGCACTTGACTGCCATAGCAGACCAGGTGGAACTGGAAATCCAAAATGATGAATATTGGTGGGGCGGGCTCAGCTCAAGAGGTTATGAAACCCCCTATGATTCCTCCAGTAAAGCTACCCACGACCTCTGGGGCGATAACAAGGGCAACCAGGCCCAGCCCCTCCTGCTTTCCAGCAAAGGCCGCTACGTCTGGAGCGAAGAGCCGATTAAGTATGAATTTAAGCAGGGAAAGATCACCGTGACGACCCGGGAGGGTAAAATCCACACCGGTGTCGAGGGGAAGAACCTGCATGACGTTTACCACCACGTTGCCAAAACCTATTTCCCCTCTAACGCAAAAATCCCCGATCCCCTGCTTTTTACCCACCCGCAGTACAATACCTGGATCGAACTGATGTACGATCAGAATGAAGAGGACATCCTGAAATACGCCCAGGCGATCATTGATAATGGCTATCCCCCCGGGGTCCTCATGATCGATGACAACTGGCAAACCAACTACGGCACCTGGGAGTTCTCGCCGAAGCGGTTCAAGGATCCCAAGGGGATGATGAACAAACTCCATGACATGGGCTTCAAAGTAATGCTGTGGATTTGCCCCTTCGTCCACGATGACGCCGCCGAATTCAAGGAGCTAGCGGAAAAGGGGCTTTTGCTGAAACGCTCGGACGGCAGCGTTGCCATGATCAAGTGGTGGAACGGAAAAAGCGGATGTTTGGACCTGAGCAATCCTGAGACGCAGGCTTGGTTCAAGGAGCGGCTCGACTACCTGGTGGAGGAATACGGGGCTGACGGGTTTAAACTGGACGCGGGCGACGCCCAATTTTACAAGGGCGACATCGTGTCGCACCAGAAAGACGCCATCCCCAATGACCACACGACCTATTTTGCCGAATTCGGGCTCAACTATCCTTTAAATGAGTATCGCGCTTCATGGAAAATGGCAGGACTACCGTTGGCACAGCGTCTCAGAGACAAGGGACATAAATGGGGCGATCTGGCCAAATTGATTCCCGACCAGATGTCGCAGAGTGTCATGGGCTATACCTACACCTGCCCGGACATGATCGGCGGCGGCGAATACAAAAGTTTTATGAATGCCAAATCCATCGACGAGGAATTGGTCGTGCGCTCGGCCCAGGTGCATGCCCTCATGCCGATGATGCAATTTTCGGTCGCACCCTGGCGCATTCTATCGGAGGAAAACCAGGCCATCTGCCTCGAGATGGCGAAGCTTCACCTGAAAGTGGGAGACCGGATCCTCGGCCTGGCCCAGGAGGCCTCCAAGACCGGCGAGCCGATCGTAAAACCGATGGCCATGGCCTTTCCGGACGGCGGGTATGAAACCGTCAAGGATCAGTTTGTTCTGGGGAACGACATTATCGTAGCCCCCGTCGTCGAGAAAGGGGTCCGTGAACGTCAAGTGGTCCTTCCGGAAGGGAAATGGAAGGACGAGAAGGGAGAAGTTCACCAGGGAGGTCAAACGATAAACATTTCGGTGCCGCTGGAGCGTCTTCCCTATTTTACCCGGACCTGAAAAAAGCAGGTGCGGCTGGGCGGATCAAATGCGCGCCCCAACAAAAAAGAAAACTTTTTACTCAAATACTCATTGGCTTGATCCATTTCCCGGAGGGAGGAAAGACAAGGAACTCGTTCTCTGCACGGGAACGCAAACCTGCCGCGAGGTGAAGCATCGCCAGGAG
>CAYTLD010000012.1:0-24195 GCA_964438585.1 uncultured Blastochloridaceae bacterium
TGGCGGAAGTAGGCAGACCACTGGTCGGTTTCCGGCCCGCTTAATTGGTAGAAAAAGCCGTTTTGATAACACCAGTCCATGCAGCCCTGAGAATTGAAAAAAGTAATAAGCAACGTGCGGTGCTCTTCATCCAGTGCTTCGAGAAATTTTTTTATCCAGGGTGCCATGTTTCAAGATAATGATAGGCTTTACGATTAAGTGCAAGAACAGGCAAGTTACAATTGCGTGTAACAGTGCTTATTTCAACTCGGTGTTGAGGATGCGGAGAGCCTTGGCGACGTTGGAGGGCCGGAGGATGAGGAGCCCGGAGCGGGCGGAGGGGCTGGTGGCGCAGTAGGCATATTCGATGTTCACCTTATTGTCGGCCAGCACGCGTGCGATATCGGATAGGGATCCGGGCTTGTTGTACCCTTCAATCATGATGACTTCGTTCTCGACCACCAAGGTGCCATACTCTTCAAAGAGCGCATGGGCGGACTTCGGGTTATCGACGATCAGTCGTACCACTGAGTGATCGATGGTGTCTGAAGTGCTGATGGCGTAGATGTTGATCTTGGCGCGGGTCAGGATATCGCAGACTTCCGTCAGCATCCCGGGCTTGTTGGCCAGGAAGAGGGCCAACTGATTGGCCACTTCGATAGATTTGACACTTACCATGCCGTTAAGCTATCTCACAGAGGCTAGCTCTTCAAGGTGGAAACGACCGGTTGAGCGGCGGCACTTTTTGGAAGCACCTGCCAGAATTGCTCCCGGACTGCGTCCCAATTTTTGAGAATTTTTGAGGCATACCGACTACCGGTTTTTTCGGCAAAGTCTTCGATTAATGACTTGAGGGAATGCTCATCATCGTCTCCATCCAGGTGTTGGATGGTCACCATATCCCGGTTGTAGAGGTGCTCGAACTCGCTCTCTGTATCCAAAACGTAGGCGAGGCCTCCGGACATACCAGCCCCGAAGTTCTTGCCGGTCGGTCCCAGGACGACGATGCATCCGTTCGTCATATATTCACAGGCATGGTCGCCGACACCTTCCACGACGGCGGTGGCACCGCTGTTTCGGACTCCGAAGCGTTCTCCCGCGCGTCCGTAGGCGAAGAGCTTCCCTCCGGAGGCGCCATAGAGGCAGGTGTTCCCGCAAATAATATTTTCTGTGGGCTCAAAGGGGGCCTCGGCGGGTGGCACGAGGACGATTTCGCCGCCGCACATGCCTTTACCGACGTAGTCATTGGCCTCCCCGGTTAAGTGGATATGAACTCCCTGGACCAAAAAGACGCCGAGGCTCTGACCGGCGGTGCCGCGAAGACGCAAACGGATGGTGTCCTCCGGCAGTCCCTGGTCACCAAAGCGATAGGCAATTTCACCGCTGAGCATGGTGCCGATGGAGCGGTGAGTATTGCGCACCTTATATTCCAAGGTGATCGGTTTGCGGGTTTGAAGAGTGGATTTTACATCCTGCAGGATTTTTCCATCCAGCGGTAAGTCCTCCAGCTTGTCGTTGCGTTCCCAGGTGTGGATGCGGGAGACGGAGGGATCTTCGAGTTCGGGAATATGAAGAACTGCGCTGAGATCGAGGGTGTTGGCCTTGGGGTGGTCGGGGATGGAGATTTGCTCGAGGTACTCGGTATGACCGATAAGTTGATCCATCTCCCGCACGCCCAGATCGGCCAGAATTTGGCGCACCTCCGTGGCCACGGCTTTCAGGTAGCGGACAACAGCGTCTGGGGAGCCTTTATATTTACCTCTCAGCTTTTCATCCTGGGTAGCAATGCCGACTGGACAGGTGTTGAGATGGCACTGGCGCACATAGACACAGCCGAGGGTGAGCATGGCCACGGTGCCGAAGTTGTACTCTTCCGCGCCGAGAATGGCAGCCATGACGATATCCCGTCCGCTCCGGAGCCCGCCATCGGTTCGGAGGGTAATCCGGTTGCGCAGGTTATTGAGCAGGAGCACCTGTTGGGTTTCGGCAACCCCGACTTCCCACGGTCCGCCCGCGAATTTGATCGAGGAGAGGGGTGAGGCACCGGTGCCGCCATCATAGCCTGAAATGAGCACGATGTCCGCATGGGCCTTGGCGACTCCGGCAGCGATGGTGCCGACTCCAGCTTCGGAGACCAGTTTCACGCAAACTTTGGCCCGCGGGTTGACCTGCTTGAGGTCGTAGATGAGCTGGGCCAGATCCTCGATGGAATAAATATCATGGTGAGGAGGAGGGGAGATAAGCATGATTCCGGGAGTGCTGTGACGCAGGCGGGCAATCAAGGCACTGACCTTATGGCCGGGAATCTGTCCGCCTTCTCCGGGCTTGGCTCCCTGGGAGATTTTAATTTCGATTTCCGATGCGCTGGCGAGGTATTCGGCGGTGACGCCAAAGCGCCCGGAAGCCACCTGCTTGATCTTGCTGTTGCGGGAATCCCCGTTTTCATCCGGGGCAAAACGGCGTTTGTCCTCGCCGCCTTCTCCGGAGTTGGATTTCCCTCCGATACGGTTCATGGCGATTGCGAGGTCTTCATGGGCTTCCGGAGAGAGTGCGCCCAGAGACATCCCGGCAGTGGTGAAGCGGCGGAGAATTTCCTCCTCCGGTTCGACTTCTTCCAGCGGAACCGGTTGGCCGGGCTTGAAGCGCAACAGGTCGCGCACGGAAATGGGGCGGTTTGATTCGATGGCGTTGACAAAGGTGGTGTAATCTTCTTTCTGACCAGCTTGCTCTTCCCCTTTGATGCCGACAAATTTATGTAAATTCTGGAGGACGCCGGGGGTGACGGCGTGTCTCTCGCCATCACGGCGGAAGCGGTAGAATCCAGTCGGGGAGGGTTTCCCGGCCTCGGCTTCTTCCCAGGCAAGACGGTGACGCTCAATCGTTTCCCTTGCCACTTCGTCGAGGCCAATTCCGCCGATGAAGGACGGAGTCTCGGTAAAGTAGGATGAAATAAATTCCCGCCCCAACCCGATGGCCTCAAATATCTGTGCACCATGGTAGCTGGATAGTTTGGAAATCCCCATTTTGGACATGATTTTGAGCAGTCCTTTTTCAACCGCTGCGATGTAGTTTCGGATCAGGTCCTCCTCACTGACTTCCTGAATCTTATATTTGGCCTCATTTTTCAGGTGGCTGATGGTGTCCCAGATCAGGTAGGGGTTAACCGCCGAGGCTCCGTAGCCGATCAGACAGGCGAACTGGTGAACATCCCGGCACTCCCCAGTTTCCGCAATGATGCTGCAACGCATTCGCAGGCCGGAGCGGATTAGATCATGATGAATAGCGCTGACAGCTAGCAGCATGGGAACCGCTGCGGTCTGGGAATCAATTCCCCGGTCACTGAGGATAAGAATGGAGGCGCCATCGTTAATTTTTGTGCGGGCTTCCTCGCACATGACTTCTACGGCCTCTTTCATCCCCTCAATTCCGGATGAGGTTTTAAAGAGGCAGGAAATCGTTTGGGATCGAAGGTGAGGGGAGTCCAGTTGGCGGATTTTCTCCAGACGACGGTTGGTTAGAACCGGATTTTCCAGCCTGAGCTGGCAGGCATGCTCGGGTGACTCATCGAGCCAGTTCAATTTCCGGCCCAGATAGGCATAGACACTCATCACCAACCGTTCGCGAATCGGGTCGATGGCCGGATTGGTCACCTGGGCAAAGGTCTGGCGAAAGTAATGATAAAGAGGGCGTGGCTTTTGGGACAGCACCGCCAGCGGAGTATCATCACCCATAGAGCCTAGGGGCTCCTGTCCATTCTGAAGCATGGGCAGCAGGATGGCCTGCCACTCTTCATCACTGAGCCCGAAGCTGGCGGAAGTGCCCAGGTAATTAACTTGCTCAAGGGAGGCGGCGTCGAGTTGCCGAAGATCGTCCGGAGCGGAAATTTCGGTCAGGTTTTCCCGAACCCATTGGTCGTAAGGCTTGCGCGAGGCGACCAGTTTCTTGATTTCTTCATTGCGCAGGAGGCATCCTTTCTCGGTGTCGATGGCAATCATTTCACCGGGAGAAAGACGACCCTTTTCAATCACGATGTCATCAGGCAACTGGCCGACCCCGACCTCGGAACTCATCAGGAGCATGCCGTCACTGGTGATCTTATAACGTGCCGGACGCAGGCCATTCCGGTCCAGGCAGGCGGCGACCATGCGCCCATCAGAGACAGCGAGAGCGGCGGGACCGTCCCAGGGCTCGGCGATCAGTTCTTGATACTCATAAAAGCCCCGGACTTCCGGTGTGGTCTTGACATGTTCCGACCGGAAGGCCGCCGGCACCATCATCATCAGGGTGTGGAGCACATCACGGCCCGATTGGCAGAGTAGTTCCAGTCCGTTATCGAGGCTGGCGGAATCACTGCCTTCAGCCTGGATGGTTCCATGCAGGGATTGGATGTCCTGGCCCCAGCGTTCGGAGGCGAAGTCGGATTCCCGGGCCCGAAGCCACTTGCGGTTGCCGCGGATGGTGTTGATTTCCCCATTGTGGGCCAGCATCCGGAAGGGCTGGGCCAGTGCCCAGGTGGGAAAGGTATTAGTGCTGTAGCGCTGGTGAAAAACAGCGAGAGCCGTTTCATAGGCGCTATCTTGAAGGTCATCATAGAAACGCTCCAATTGCGGTGCGGTAAACATGCCCTTATAGACGATGACCCGCGACGAGAGAGAGCAGATGTAAAAGTCGGATATTTTTTCTTTCGCAATATACGCTTCCATTTCCCGGCGGCAGAGGTAGAGGAGCGACTCATAATCGTCATCGCTTATTTTTTCCGAGTCAGGACGCACGATCAGAAGTTGCTCGATGAGCGGGGCATGGGCGGCGGCCTTGTCGCCCAGCACCTTGGGATTAACCGGCACCCGGCGCCAGCCCAGAGACATGAGCCCGCGAGCCTTGATGACATCCTCCGCAACCTTCCGGCAGTGGGCTTGCTCGTAGGCATCGTTCAGAGGCAGGAAAAACATGCCAATTGCCAAGTCGCTGTCATTGAAAAGCTTGTGCCCCATCTTCTCGATCTCCCGCCGGAAAAGCCCGGTCGGAATCTGGGTCAGAACCCCGGCTCCATCGCCGGTTTTAGAGTCCGCATCGACCGCTCCGCGGTGCTGGAGGTTGCAGACACAGGAAAGTGCTTTGTGTAAAATCTGATAACTCGCCTGACCATGGATGCTGGCGACAAAGCCGACACCACAGGCGTCATGCTCGAATTGCGGGTCATAAAGACCCTGTGCAGGCGGATAGGTATAAATTCTTTTCTTTACGGACATCGTCTAATAATAAGGTCAGGGACGGCTATCGCAAGTCGATATTCATCAGGCAAATAAGCTTGTGCCTCAAAGGTAATTTTAACGCCACATTACTGAGGTTTGGACTGATCCGAAAGTAATTGATCACATTGGGGCTTGCGTAGCGTGAGCCATTTATGAATGGACGGGTCTTGGGCGTCAGCGATGGAGGGTAATAGATACCATGGGTGCTCAAGCTGACGGCTGGTCGCAAATGCTGCCATCGGTGATCTTGCGATGTCGAACAGTCGTTCCACATTAATGAGGAATTGACGCGGAGGTTCTGATGTTAATGAGAAGCAGAGATATTTTCTTACAACTTCTTGCATGATTCGGCAATGGACGAGATCGTTCCGGTCTTTCTGATCTATTTCGGCCAGGTTGGCGAGCTTGGATTCGTATAAGGCCAAGGGATGCAGCACGGCGATCTGTCGACCCTGCAGTTTCAATTTAAGCACAGACGAAGAAATTTCCGAACTACGCAAGCCTTTGACGGAACCGAGCACTTCGGCAAAACGTCCATCGGGGGCAATAACGCGGGCATAGACGAGACCTTGCATGCCCCCCTTCCTGGGACTGGTGATCAGCCTCGCGTTGAGCACGGAAGCTAGTTTGCGTGCATCTTCCGGAGAACCCCAAAAATCTATATCCTTCGTGGTGGTTGAAGAGAAAGAGCGAATATCGAAATATTGAGCGTAGAAGAGACATGCCTGGCCGCCTACCAAAACCAGAGAATTAGCTGCGGCAAAGAAATCGTGAAAATCATTCCACTTGTACTGAAGCTGGGCACTCATCATTGGAATCGGAGCTATTGCGATCTGCTATGACCAAAGGGTCGTTTTTAAGGAGAGAACTTACGATGGTCCAATCTTTAGCGTCTCCCCAAAAAGGATTATCCTCCCACTGACGGTGGTATGAATCGTCGCGGGAGATAGTATTTTCAGATGGAAGATCGCTGCTCATTTACTTAAAATGTGTAGGTCATCTAAAAAGTCAATTGGCAACGCGCCATTGCACGAAGGCAGCCTGTTAGTTTGGATTCATACACGTGAAAAGAAATTTCATTTAATTTGCGATGCAAGCGGGATAAAACGGGCTCTTGGAAAGTGAGTGGCAGCGTCTGGACCGGTGGCTGGTCGGGGAGGGGATGGTGGTCAGTCGCGCCCAGGCGCAACGCCTGATCCGTGATGGCAAGGTATCGGTTGATGGGAAGGTGGCGCGGGAGGCGGCCTGTAAGGTGAATGCGTCTTCCGCAGTCCGAATCATCGAGGGGGAGCGCTATGTCAGCCGGGGCGGATTGAAGCTGGAGGCGGCACTCGATCAGTCGAAGATTCAGGTCTCGGGATGTGACTGTCTCGATGTAGGAGCCTCGACAGGCGGGTTTACGGACTGCTTGCTTCAGCGCGGCGCGGCACAAGTCACCGCCGTGGATGTCGGGCATGGTCAGCTCGATTCGCGGTTGAGTAATGACGCACGGGTGACCATGATCGAAAAGTGCAATGTGCGGAACCTGGGAATGATGGCCTTCGGGCGTCTCTTTTCCGTCATCGTGGTCGATGTTTCTTTTATCTCACTGGAAAAAATCCTCGAGCCGGTCATGGCACAGGCAGATCGGGAGGCCTGGGTGATTCTGCTGGTCAAACCCCAATTCGAGGTGGGGCCGGATCGGGTTGGGGCGGGCGGCATTGTGCGCGACGCCGGAATCCGTCAAGAGGCATTGGAAAAGGTTCGCGGTCTGGTCGATGATGCGCTTGATTGGAAGGTCGAAGGAACGATGCCCAGCCCGGTGAAGGGCGGGGAGGGGAATCAGGAGTATTTATTATGGGCAAAGAAATCCGGCAGGTAAGTGTACTGGTTAATCCAGGGAAAAGCGGAGTCAGCGCGCTGGTGAACCAGCTCCGGGACATTTTCCGCGAGCACGCGGTCAAGTCGCGCTTTCTGGAGGACAGGCGCAGCTACCATCGCAGTGCGGCCCGCCTGGTGAATGTCGGCAGGCGCGGAGATGATATGATCATCGTCGCTGGTGGCGACGGCACTCTGCTTCAGGCGGCCCGCCGATCGGTCGGGAGTGGTATTCCCCTTCTCGGGATTAATGCCGGCTCACTGGGATTTTTAACCACCTTACCGCGTGAGGGTGTCGCCCAGGCGCTTCCCCGCATCCTGGCCGGTGACTATGAGGTCAGTAAACGGATGGCACTGGAAGTGAAAGTGCATCGGGAAGGCCGTGTCATCGAGCGGGGCTGGGCCTTGAATGAGGCGGCTCTGACCCGTGGTGCTCACGCCCGCCTCGTCTCTCTTATTATGCACCTCAACGGGAACTTTAGCACCGAGTACGATTGCGACGGGCTCATCGTAGCGACCCCGACCGGATCCACCGCCTATTCGATCGCGGCCGGAGGTCCTTTGCTCAGTGTCCGTGCCGATGTGCTCTGCGTCACTCCGATCTGCGCCCACTCACTGACCAATCGACCACTGGTGGTTCATCGCGAGGAAAAAATCCAAATTGAAATTCCACCGAAAAGCCCCGGAATCCTTCTGCACACCGACGGGCTGAAATGTGCGCGGCTGAAGTCCGGGGACATCATTGAATACAACTCGTCCGCCGATCCGGTCCTCCTGGCTCAGTTGCCGGGCGCGGACTTTTATGCCGTGCTGAGAAAAAAGCTGCGATGGTCCGGAACCTCCCTGGGTTGAAAAAGGATTCACTTCTCATCCAAAATATGTTTAATGCTCTTTAACACTATGCCCGGCCCTCTCAGCGAAAAACTCGCCCTCCGCTACATCCTGGTCCACGGACAGGCTGAAACCCAAAGCGAGGCACTGGAAAAAGTCAGCCTTCTTCTCGAAGGCCATCCCGGGGTCAAAGATCTGACCCTCTTCAGGGAGGATCTCGAAAGGCGGGAAAAGCTGGAATCCACCTGCCTCGGCAATGACATCGCCCTTCCCCATGCCCGCACGGAAGCGGTGCGCGAACTGGTCCTGGCGGCGGGTGCTTTTCCCGATGGCGTGAAAACTGAGAGCGGTCAGGTGATTCACCTCCTCTATGTCATCGGTACTCCCACCGGTGAAGTGACGGAATACCTGAAGGCGGTGGGCTCGCTGGTACGGATCATGAAAACGGAAGACATCCGGCAGCGACTCTGGAATGCGCAGAATCAGGAGGAATTTCACCACATCTTCCGCGAGGCCGAGAGTGGTTTGTGACCTACTGCTTGAAGGCTTGTCTCCTCCTTCGCCAAGGCTACGGTGGACAGGTGGAGACTGCGCCCCATCTCTTCTTCCACGCACACGGTAGGCTTATCCGTCTTGCCATGTGGCACGGTCTATTGGAAGGTCAGAAAGAGAATTGTAGGGAAAGGGGGACTGGTTTCCCGGTCCGGACCTGACCACTACTTTATTTCGCGATGAACGGTGTGACGGCGGAGGAAAGGGTTGTACTTTTTCATCTCCAGGCGCTCCGGGGTATTCTTCTTGTTTCGCGTAGTGATGTAACGCGATACCGGTTTACCTTCCGCCTTGGCTTCGGTGCACTGTAGTGTGACTTTATCTCTCATGAGGCGAAAAACTGCATCAACCGCCGCATTGCGTCAAGATACAATTACAGAGACTAGAAAGTGAGCAAACCGGAAGGATCCTGTGCAGGGTCGGTTGTCGCCGCATCAGATTTTTCTTTTTCACTGACCGTGCCCCGTTGAATAACCTCAGTCGGAAGGCAGATTTTTACGGGAAATTGAGGTGCCAGCATTTCGTTGAGCAGGTAGTGCGCTGCAATCTGTCCCATGTTAGCGGCGTAAATATCGATGGTGGATATGGGCGGATTGAGTAATTGAGCATAGTAGTTGTTGCCGAATCCCATCACACTGACATCTTCGGGCACACGGACACCCCGGTGCTTGAGTTCCGAGCAGAGTTCATAGGCTTCCCGGTCCGAAGCGCAGAGTACGATGCTGGGCTTTTTCTCCATTCGCAGCAGTGTTTCCGCCGCGCGTCGGGAGGATAAGTCATGGTGCGGTTCGTAGTAAGCTGTGGCGGTAAAAGATTGCAGGTGACGCTGACGCATTTGCTGCAGATATTGCTCGTATCGCAACCGGAACCCCTGATGGTAACTGAGGCCAGTGGCATAAAAGGCGATGTCCTGATGCCCCAGAGAGCAGATAAAATTGATCGCCTTGTCGATACCGGCTGCGTTATCCGAACAGACGCAGCCGAAATTTTCTTCACTCAAGTTGGCATTGCCCACGGTTACCGCCGGAATATGGTGCTCCAACATCATGTCAAAAACCCGGCGCTCAGTCCGGCTGGCAAGGGCAAAGCCCATACAGCCCCCTTCACGCAAAGTCGCCAGCCTCTCCACTTTCTCATCCTGGGAAGCGAAACATCCCACCAGCTCAGCCTGGTACTGCTCGACCTGCATGGTTTCCTCAAACCCGATAAAGAAATCCAGAAAAACAGCCTGCCAGCCTTCCAGGGGATTGGTGTTCACCACCATGGCCACTGAGCCGTTATGGGTAGCGGGTGATTGATACTGCCAGGGAGAGCTGACAGAGTTCCGATAAATCAGCCCCTCGGCAGAAAGCTGGTTAAAGGCAGAGGAAATATAGGTGCGCGGCAGATGAAGTTGACGGGACAGTTCAATTTCACTCGGAAGCGGGTTGTTAAAATACCCGCTACGGATCAACGCCCGCAATACCGCCACGGATCGACTGCGCTGGTCAAACGAAATTCGAACCGTCTTTTTTTTCTGGCTGGCGCTGGGATTGATCACCGTTACTCCAATTAAACTTTAGGGGGTATCCAGACTGGGCACAAGTACTTGCGAGATTATTTTTTCACCCATATCTGTCTTGAATTGACATTCAAGTAACCAAGCACACCGGTGTTATCGTATCAGTATAACTTTTTCTGGTATTAATTTCTTTCAATCAAAACTTGCAAAAGTTGAGACGACTGGTCTATTTGCTAAGTGACTGCGACGCTTTTATTTGAAAGTACCAGAGAACGACTCATCCGCTCTGGAGTGGAACTGATGGGGCAGAAGAGCTACAACGGGGCAGGGTTGAGTGAAATACTCAAGTCAGCTGACGTTCCCAAGGGCTCCTTCTATCATTATTTTAAATCTAAAGAGGACTTTGCCGTTGCTGTTATTGAGCGCAGTTCGGAAGAGCATATTGCCCGTATGAAGGAAATGATGAGTGATACCTCAAAAACTCCAATGGAGAGGATATACGGGTATTTTGATATGATGCGGGAGCATTACCGCGAGAACGGTGCCCAGCGGAACTGTCTCATTGCTAAGCTGGCCCTGGAGGTCTGTCAGCTCAGTCTGCCATTACGCAGTGCCGTTAAAATCGCTTACGATCAGTGGGCTCTGGTCTTGTCTCAGGTTATTGCGGAACTTCAGTCCTCCGCTGAATTCAGTCACATCAATGATGTTGAGGCGCTGGCTATCGCCAATGTGCTCATTAATGATTGGGAAGGTGCCACCATGCGGATGCAAATCGAAGGGACGATCAAGCCGTTGGATGATTTCTTCGACGTAATCCTCGAACACGGTCTTAAAATGAAGCCGTGTCAGATCGCGTGACTTGTTCTACGGCCTCTCAAACAATAAAAAATTAATTTAAAATGCGGAAAAATATCATCAATACGGTTTGTTCGAAAGACGACCGGTCTAACGATTTTTAAAAAACTATGAATAATTTAAAACAAGAAGGGAGCGGGCACTTGCTGCTGACAAAGAGATTTTCTTGGATCGGTAGCTTAATAGTGATCGCGCTCCTATCCAGCGGGTGCCAGCCTGAGGCAGAAATACCAGTACCACCCCCGCCGAAGATTACCGCTGCGGAAGTTATTACGGACGAAGTCATCGAATATTCAGAATACTCTGGACGACTCGACAGTGCTCAGGACGTGGAAATCCGTTCCCGAGTCAGCGGTTATCTGAATAAAATACATTTTGAGGAGGGAGATCGGGTCCAGAAAGGGCAGTTGCTCTTCTCCATTGACCCTCGTCCTTTTGTGATGGAATCCAATCGTGCGGCGGCGGCGGTGTCTCAGGCTAGAGCGGCACTGAGTTTGGCTGAATCGAATTTTGCTCGAATCGAAGCACTCATCAAACAGAAGGCTATTTCACAACAGGAATACGATCTGCGACAAAGCGAGGTCGTGCAGGCACGGGCGAATCTGGAATTGGCGCAGGCGGAACTGCAACGTGCTGACTTGAATCTGGAATTTACCGAAGTTCGCTCACCAATTGACGGAATCTCCGGCCAGCATCTGGCCAATCAGGGAAATCTGGTCAGTGGCGGCAGTGAAGGCGCCACCCTGCTTACGACCGTGGTTCCTCATGATCCTATTTACGTCTATTTCGAAATCGATGAAGCGACGATGCTGAAGTTGTCCCGGCGCATCATGAAGGGGGAACTGTCCGGACGAGGTCAAGCCGAGGCCATTCCGGTCGAATTGAAACTGGCCGATGAATCAGAATATATCCGAACCGGTGTCCTGGATTTCGTGAACAATCGGCTCGATGAAAATACGGCGACCTTGCTCGGACGGGCCAAATTTGAAAATTCGGATCAGTTTCTTACACCGGGTCTCTTTGCCCGCGTGCGAATCCGCTCCAGTCGTCCCTACCAGGGAATTCTCGTTCCGGATGAAGCGACCGGCACCATGCAGTCGAAAAAATTTGTCTGGGTCATTAATGGCGAAAACCAGCCCGAAAAACGGTTTGTGGAATTAGGGCCAGCATTCAATGGATTGAGAATCGTCAACTCGGGATTAAGCGCGGGCGAACAGATTGTCATTAATGGCCTACAGATGATCCGCCCCGGATCTCCGGTTGATGTCGTAATCAGCAAAATTGCGTACCCGGCTGAAGCCGTGGTCGTCACCAGGAACTAGTGGCAGGTAGTCCATCCCGATTCAAAATTTTAAATCATCATTCTTAATTCAAACAGGCCCCGTGAGCATTTCCCATTTCTTCATCGACCGTCCCCGCTTTGCCGTTGTCGTGTCTATTGTCATTATGCTGCTGGGCGGCATTTCGATGAAAAACCTGCCGATTGCGCAGTTCCCGGAGGTGGCACCGCCGACGGTAGTTGTGAGGGCAAACTTCCCCGGAGCCACTCCCGAGGTATTGGCCGATACTGTGGCAGCGCCGCTGGAGCAGGAAATCAACGGGGTGGAAAACATGATTTATTTGAGTTCCCAGTCCACCGCAGACGGAACCACTACGGTTACGGTTACTTTTGAACTCGGTACCGATCTGGATACGGCGCAGGTGCTGGTGCAGAACCGGGTCTCCATAGCGCTGGCCCGACTGCCCGAAGAGGTGCGGCAGATCGGTGTGACCGTCAATAAATCATCGCCCGATATTCTGATGGTGGTACAGATGTTTTCTCCGGATCAGTCCCTGGATCAGCTTTTTGTCAGTAACTACGCACTGTTGCAGGTCCGTGAACAGTTGCGCCGGATCGAAGGCGTGGGCGAAGTCCGTCTCTTCGGAGTGAGGGAATACAGTATGCGGGTCTGGCTGGATCCCGACCGGCTCGCCGTCCTGGGTCTCGCCGCCACCGATGTGGTCGCCGCTTTGCGGGAACAGAATGTGCAGGTAGCCGCCGGCACGCTGGGACAACAGCCCACACCGACCGGGCAGGCTTTTCAGATCAATATCAGTGCCCAGGGACGGCTCGATAATGTGAAGGATTTTGAAAACATCGTGGTAAAAACCGGCGATGAGGAACAAGTGGTCTATTTGCGTGATGTAGCACGGGTCGAGTTGGGTGCGCTCGATTACAGCATCAATAACTACGCTTCCAAAATGCCAGCTGTGGCCATGCCGATTTTTCAGTTGCCAGGTTCCAATGCCCTGGAAACGGCTCAAGCGATTCGGGATACGATGCAAGAATTGAATCAGAGTTTTCCGGAAGGACTCGAATACGCCATCATTTACGACCCGACCACCTTTATTGATCAATCTATCCAGGCGGTTCAGCTCACGCTCTATGAGGCTATATTCCTGGTCGTGGTCGTGATCGTGGTCTTTCTCCAGAGCTGGCGAGCTGCGGTGATTCCCTTGCTGGCCATACCGGTCTCGCTGATCGGCACGTTTTTCTGCATGGATCTGATGGGCTTTTCCATCAACAATCTCACCCTCTTCGGCCTCGTGCTCTCCATCGGAATCGTGGTCGATGATGCCATCGTGGTGGTGGAAAATATTGAGCGGCACATGGAAGAAGGCATGTCGTCCTACGCGGCGGCAAAGCAAGCCATGAATGAAGTGACCGGCCCGGTGGTTGCCACCACCCTGGTCATGATCGGTATCTTCCTGCCCACCGCTTTTCTGCCCGGTATCTCCGGACAGTTCTACCAGCAGTTCGCGTTGACCATCGCCGGATCGGTATCCATATCCAGCCTGGTCTCCCTCAGCCTGAGCCCGGCCATCGGGGCGATTATTTTACGACCGAAACACGCCAAACCCGATCTACTATCACGCATCCTGAATTTTCTCTTTGGTTGGATTTTCCGGGCCTTCAATTGGGCCTTCGCAAAAATTACCAACGGCTATTCCGCCCTCGTCAAGCGACTGGTGCGCCTCAGCTTCATCGCCCTGCTCTTTTATGCAGGATTTCTGGCCCTGACCTGGTTTGGATTCCAGCAAGTGCCGACCGGGTTTATTCCCACGCAGGATCAGGGCTACGCCATCGTGGCGGGCCAGTTGCCTCCGGGATCATCGCTGGATCGCACCGATGCGGTGGTCAGAGATGTGGTGGACCGGGCGCTGAAGGTGGACGGAGTCGCTCATGCCGTGGCATTCGCCGGGTTTAACGGAGCCACTTTTACCAGTGCCCCCAATGCTATGGCCATATTTACGCCCTTTGAGTCATTTGAAGAGCGCAAAAAATCCGGCAGGACCTCGGATCTCATCAACGCCGACCTGCGCCAGGCCATGGCCGGTATCCAGGAAGCATTCATCATCGTGATTCCTCCCCCGTCGGTGCGCGGGATCGGCAGAGGGGGAGGCTTTAAAATGATTATCCAGGACAAGGGAGGTCTCGGTTATAATGCCCTGCAAGATGCCGCATCCGGATTGGCGGGTGCTGCGGGAGAGGAGCCCTCGATCACACAGGCTTTCAGCCCCTTCAGTGCTAATACGCCGCGCTATTTTGCCGAAATTGACCGTACCCGGGCTAAAATGCTGGATGTCCCCCTGAGCAATGTCTTTTCCACGTTGCAGATCTATTTCGGATCTCTCTTTGTCAATGAGATCAATCTGTTCGGTCGCACCTTCCGCGTCACCGCGCAGGCGGAAAAGGAATTTCGCGATGATCCCTCCGATCTGAATCGCCTCAAGACACGCAGCAATCGAGGGGAAACCGTACCGTTAGGCTCTCTGGTGCGTCTGGAGCAGACTACCGGTCCGGATCGTGTTTTGCGCTACAATCTATATACCGGTGCCGCCATTCAGGGCTCGACCACCCCCGGATATTCAACCGGTCAGTCGATGGCTGCTATGGAACGACTGGCCGAGAGCACACTGCCTCTGGGAATGGGATATGAGTGGACCGAGTTGGCCTATCAGGAAAAGAAGGCCGGAGGCGCCACCTGGGTTTTCGCCCTGGCCGTTCTGTTTGTATTTCTGGTGCTGGTGGCGCAATACGAAAGCTGGTCGCTGCCTTTCGCCATTATTCTGATTGTTCCCATGTGTCTGGTCGGTGCCATCGGTCTGGTCATGTTCCGTGGGATGGATAACAATATTCTGACCCAGATTGCCTTCATCGTGCTGATCGGTCTGGCCGCGAAAAATGCCATTCTCATTGTCGAATTTGCCAAGCAGTTGCGCGATGGGGGAATGGATCGCTTTGAAGCGGCGGTGGAAGCCGCCCGACTGCGATTCCGCCCCATCCTGATGACCTCCTTTGCTTTTATTCTAGGGGTGGTTCCGCTCATGCTGGCGACAGGAGCAGGTGCCGAAATGCGTCAGTCGCTGGGAACGCCGGTATTCGGCGGCATGCTGGGGGTCACCATTCTGGGCTGTCTGCTCACCCCCGTCTTCTACGTGCTGGTCATGAAGTTCGTGAAGGCTAAACGGAAGTCAGAACCGGCAGAAGAGACACGTTCGGGAGAAGAGGTTACCCATGATGCGTAATTTTCTACCCTTAACCCTCCTCCCTTGCGCCTGTTTCCTATCTTCGTGCGTCATGGGTCCCGACTATCAGCGTCCGGACGTCTCTGTCCCGGATGCGTACCGCGGCCGAACGGACGTGGATCAAAATATCGGCTGGAAACTGGGAGAACCATCGGACCATGTCAGCAAAGGAACCTGGTGGACGATCTTCAATGATCCGGTTCTCAATGATCTTGAGGCACGTGCCATGGCCGACAATGTCTCGCTTGCGGCTGCTCTGGCCCGGGTCGATTCCGCGCGTGCCACCGCCCGGCAATCCAAGGCGGACTTTTTTCCTCAGCTTACCGCCGAGCCTGCGTATCAGCGTGAACGCCGATCCGAAGAAGTGAACGGCGGCATCCTGGGACGTAACCCTTCCAATGAATTCAGGGTTCCTTTTGATCTCAGTTATGAAATTGATCTCTGGGGAAAAGTCAGACGTCAAGTGGAAGCCTCTAGCGAGGAAGCCAAGGCCTCCGTGGCTGATTTTCAGAATCTCATGCTGAGCCTCCAGTCGGAACTGGCTCAAAATTATTTTACCTATCGCGCCCTCAACGCGGAAATCCGTATCCTGGCTAACACTCTCGAATCAAGGGTCATGCGTTTGGATCTGATCTCGAAACGGGCCCAGGCCGGAGAAAGCAGCGACCTCGATGTGCGCCGGGCCGAATCTGAGCAGAAAACCACCGAGGCCGAGTTGGAACGGGTGCTTTTGCAACGACTGCAACTACAAAACGCCATAGCCACGCTGGTCGGTGAACCGGCCTCCACCTTCACCATGCCGGATGTGGATGCAACGGTTCCCGAGCCCCCGGTCATCCCGGTTGGCCTTCCTTCGGATCTTCTGGAACGGCGTCCCGATGTGGCTGCAGCAGAGCGTCGACTAGCCGCCCGTAATGCCGAAATCGGAGTGGCCAAGGCATCCTTTTTCCCGGTGATTAAACTGACCGGCCAGACGGGGCTCTCGGCCGATGATCTCGGCAGCCTGTTTACGGCCGACGCACTGACCTGGTCCTATGGTCCTAGTATTTTTATTCCGATATTTCAGGCCGGGCAGTTGGGTTCGCGATTGGAACGGACAGAGGCCGAGTATAATGCGGCTGTTTTCGATTATCGTCAGCAGATCCTGGTGGCTTTCCAGGAAGTCGAGGACTCACTGGTTGCGGTTGATTCCCTACGGCGGCGTTTGGGGCTTGAGGAATCCGCCATGAAATCAGCTCGGGAGGCTGAGCGACTCTCCCAAATCAGGTATGAGGCAGGTGTGGTCAGTTACCTGGAAGCACTCGATGCCCAACGCACCGCCCTCGAGCTGGAGCGTGCCGTGGTTACCACCCGCGGCCAGAAAATGATCACCCTGGTCAACCTGATCAAAGCACTGGGTGGCGGCTGGAATGTACCCTCGACTCCATGATGCAAATACCGGGTCGGCGTTCATAACCGTGCATTTAAGAGTTGCACGTGAACCTCTTAAATGTACTTTGGCGCGGGCTGGTTGGTGGAATGGTCTTGGGTAGGTTGCGGTGGCTTGTTACCAGCGTCGGCCAGCTACAATTGAGAGCGAGAGGACGGAGGAGGTCGGCATCAGGATGGCTGCGATGAGGGGATTCATGAGCCCGAGCAGGCAAAGGGTGAGGGCGATAGTATTGTAAGCGATGGTGAAGATGAGCACGGAACGGATGGCCCGGTTACGGACATTTCCGATCTCGAGTAATTTTCGGATGCCCTCCAGGTAGGAGCCGAGAAAAAAGAAATCGGCCTTGTGTTCCAGGAGCCCAGTGTCGATGGCCGGTGTTCCCCGACACCAGGCGAGGTCAAAGGCGAGGCTGTCATTGGCTCCGTCACCGATCATGAGGGTGTCCTGCTCATCCAGTTGGCGCACGAGGGCCGCCTTCTCCTCCGGATCGAGATCCCCATGTCCGGAGCCAGGAGGCAAGCCGAGTGAAGCCGTCAGTGGCGAGACGCGTTCCTGGCGATCCCCGCTGAGAATGTGAATGGAGAATCCCTGGCGGATCATGCGCTTGCATTCATCCCGCGCATCATCGCGGATAAATTCTTCAGTCTGAAAAATAGCGTGAACCTGGCCATTCCCGGAGAGGACCGTCCCGGCGATGCCCGGGTTATTGGAGGCCCAGCCCGGACGGCCCAATTTCCAGCGACAGGTTCCGTCTGAATATTCCAGTCCTTTTCCCGGCAACTCGATGACCTGTCTGTTAATGCCCGGTTCCGTTCCCATGGAGTATAAATGCGAACGCAGGCAGGCGGCGACCGGATGGCGGCTGTGTTGAACGAGGGTGGCGCAGGCGGTGCGCACCTGATCTGGAAGCGCATTCAGTGTTTCGGGATTGCTAAGTTTCAATACGTCCAGGCTCAGAGTGCCGGTTTTATCGTAGAGAATTTTCCGGATTCGGCCACAGCGGGACCAGAACGACTGGTCCCGGATAAAGACTCCGATACGCTGCGCACTTTTCCCTGCCCACTCATCTGCCAGGGGCAGGGCTACTCCGATTGCGCAGGGACAGGAGACCACCAGAACCGAAATTAATACTTGAAATGCCATCGGCAGGTCGCGGGTGGCAATCAGCCAGCCCGCAAATCCGGCGAACCCGATAAGTAGTATCACGATCAGGTAAATTCGTATAATGTGATCACGGAGCAGAGGTGAGTCCGCGCCACGGGTCCCACTGAGCAGGCGATAGAGTAATGATTGATTCCACTCCTCCTCAGCGCGGAATGACATGGACTGATCGCCGAGCAGCAACGCACCGGAGCGAACGGATTGACCCGGTTGGAACAGGCGCGGCTCCGGCTCCCCATTAATCCATTGCAGACTGAACTCAGCTGGTTGCTCGTTGAGGCGGGAGGTGACCGGCAGGATTGCTCCGGGGCGCAGACGGAATACCGCCCCCGAGGTTATTTTTTCCAGAGCCAGACTGCCCTCTCCATCTGCGGAGAGCACCGGTTCCGGTTCCCGCTGGCTCTGCAAGTAGCGCGACCGGTTCTGAATGACTGAACGTTCCTGCACCCATCGCCCGGCCAGCATCAGAAACGTGAAGATGGAGACAAAATCAAAATAGGCGAGGTTCGACTGTCCCGTCAACCAGGCCGCGACCGACCCCAGATAGGCCAATGCCAGACCCAGTGAAATAGGCAGGTCGATGTGAATGACACGCCTCTTAAAGGCAGCAAAGGTGCGGCGGATAAAATAGGATCCTCCTACCAGCATGCTCAGGCTGGCGCAGAAAAATGTGACTATCTCCAGCAGTGGAGTCAGCCAGGTTCCCTCCGATAACCCCAGGTAACGAGGGAGGGTAAATAGCATAGCGTTGAGAGCAAAGGCGGCGCAGAGTCCAATCCGGCGTGTCAAATCGTGCAGAATAGAACCTGCTGCATTCCCCCGTCCCGGGGGCCCCAACCGGTATCCGAACTGGCGTAACTGACGGGCAAATACGGACGCGTCAAATTGCGCTTTCTTCCAGCAGAGATCCACCGTGCCACGGGTGGCATAAACCCTGATATCGAGTGATCCCGGCATTTCCTCGAATAGCTTCTGAATGAGCCAGGTGCAGCCAACACAGGAGATGCCCTGAACTTCCAGGGTGATTTGCGGGTTATCTTTTGAAGCGGAGGCTTCGGTTTCGCGGACCAGGTTTAGCAACCATTCGGAATCGACCGGCTCGAAGACCGTATTGCCCACCGGTGCCAGAGTCCGGTCTTTGAGTTCGTAAAACCTTTCCAGCCCTTGTCCGGTGATGAGGCCATAAACATACCTGCAGCCCTGGCAGCAGAATTCCTTCTCGGCTGCCGTGGCTCGAAAGGGAGTTCCGCAGTGCTTGCAGGCGGCATCTCGTTTGCTCACATCATGAAGTTTAAATGATTCGGGAAAATTAAGGGAGAAATAAGCGAATTATTCGGCCCACTCATATCTGATGTCCATGTCGCCAAGTATAAAGATATCAGAACTTCTATCGAGATTCCGTGAGATGAAGAAAAACATTTTTCCGCCCAAGGGTCTTTCCAGGTGACATGTCCAATTATTTAACAGGGCACTAGTGCTAGGGATCAACCATTCTTTACCTTTTCTGTTTTGGGCCTTTTCATGATCATTCTACGATTATGTTAGTATCTTCTTCTTTTTCTATCGGCTCTCCAGACAGTTCTAGTTCCTGCTCTTCACGCCACTTGAACCAGAGGTAGCGGAGTTGATCGATGGCTAGGCTGAAGAGGTTGTCGTCGGGATCATTTTCATAGTGTCGGTATCGCTCGACGACGTCTAGGATGTAGCGCCTGGTGGTGGGAAAGTCGATGCGTTCGATAAAGGCGTCGGCGGTGAGGGGATCGAGGCCCCTGGCCCAGCGCAGGGCGTGGACACGTCCGGCGTTGTATTCGGCCAGGCCGACGACATAGGGCAGATCCGCTTCCGGCCAGCGTCGGGTGGCCCGGCTGAGGTACCAGCTTCCGGCCATGATGTTGATCCGGGGATTGAGCAGATCTTCGGGTTGAAAGTTGTCCAGCTTCTCTTGTTGTGCCCACTCTTTACCGGCCGGTGGCATAACCTGCATCAGCCCGCGTTCCCCGGCCTGCCCGATTGCGTCGGCATGGAACCGGCTTTCCCTCCAGATGACGGCCCGGATGAGTGGTTCCGGGATTTGATACCTTTCCGAGGCCATCGTGATGATATGATCGTACTCCCGGAGACGTTCCCGCTCCAAAAGCCCCCAGAAGAGGCAGAGTGCCACCAGGATGGCGGGAATCACCAGGATGGATAGATATAATTTGAGGCCTGACATCACACGTATTAGCCGCAATCTTGAATGAGTTACACTCGCATGAAAAGACCAGAAAGAGCAGGGAAGGGGAATCGGGAGCCGTTGCTCTTTGCGGAATCTGCACCGCGTCAACTGATCCGGGTGGTTCCGGAGGTGGTGCTGGATCGCTGTTTTGATTACCTGCTGCCGGAAGGCATGGAGCAACCCCGGCTGGGCCAGCGAGTTAAGGTGCTCTGGAACCGGAAGACGGTGCTGGCCTACGTAGTGGGGTTTCCGGAGGTGGGGGAGGTCGAGCGTTGTCGTCCCATCGTAAGTGTCCTCAAGGAAGAACCGGTGCTTCCCGGTGAGATGATCGCCCTGGCGGAATGGATGGCGGATTATTACTGCACCGACTTTGCCCTTATATTGAAAGGTATGCTGCCCGAGCCGGTGCGGAGCCGGGAGTCCGGTTACCTGGAGCAATTGAGGGTCTTTCCGAACCGTGAGGTGCAGGCCATCGACATTCAGTTGTTGCTGAAAAATGCCAAGGCCCAGCAACGCGCCTGGGCCGCGCTGGAGGATGTCGGTACCGCAGGGGAGTGGCTGAGTGTCCTCATGAAGGAGACTCGCTCCAGTCAGAAGACCTGGAGAGAGATGGAAAAGAAAGGGCTCATCCGGCTGGTCGCCTCACGTAAGGAGCGCGACCCACTGAATTCCGTCGTCGAAGCGGATGAGATCCCGGAATTAACCGGTGAGCAGCAGCTCGCGCTCTACGCCATCCGACAGCGCTGGGACGAAGATCCGCGTCAACCCATCCTGCTGCAAGGAGTCACCGGAAGCGGGAAAACAGAAATTTACCTCCGCCTTATCGAGGCGGAACTGGAAGCCGGACGCTCCGCTCTGGTCCTGGTACCGGAAATCGCCCTCACTCCTCAGACCGTGCACCGCTTCCGCGCCCGCTTCGAGCGGATGGGACTAAAGCTGGCCGTCCTGCACAGTAAGCTCTCTGCCGGAGAACGGCATGACCAGTGGCAGGCCATCCGCTCCGGAGAGGCGAGGGTGGTCATCGGTCCGCGCTCCGCCCTCTTTGCTCCGCTGGGCCAACTCGGTCTCATCATTGTCGATGAGGAGCACGAGGGCAGCTACAAGCAGGAGGAAGCCCCCCGCTACCATGCCCGTGATGTCGCCATCCTGAGAGGGATGCGGCAGGGAGCCAGCGTGCTCCTCGGCTCGGCCACCCCCTCGATGGAATCCATGCATAATGTCAGGAAAAATAAATTCTTCCGCGTCCTGCTCGAGGGGAGGGTGGACGATGCCGTGCTTCCCGTCATCCATCTGGTCGATATGAGGAAGGCCATGCAGCCGAAGGGGAAGGGAGGAAATGGCCTCATCAGTGGCACCCTGGCGGATGCCGTCCAGGATCGGCTGACAAAGAAGGAGCAGGTCATCCTTTTTCTCAACCGGCGAGGCTACTCAACCAGTCTGCAATGTCCCGATTGTGGTCATGTTTTCGAGTGCTCCCACTGCTCGGTGCCCATGACCTTCCACCGCCAGCAAATGAAGCTGGCCTGTCACCTCTGCGATGAGGAGCAAGATGTTCCTGAGCGCTGCCCCGCCTGCGGCTTCGATAAGTTAAAATACCAGGGGACCGGCACCCAGCGGATTGAGGAGTCGGTCGAGGCCCTCTTCCCGGAAGCGACCTGGCAGCGCATGGACTCCGACTCCATGACCACCAAGCACGCCACCCAGGATGCCCTTGCCGCCTTCAAGTCCGGGGAAATCGACATCCTCATCGGAACCCAGATGATTGCCAAGGGCCTGCACTTCCCGCAAGTCACCTGTGTCGGGGTCATCAATGTCGATTCCGCGCTCCAGCTTCCGGATTTCCGCGCCGCCGAACGCGTCTTTAACCAGTTGGTGCAAGTCGCGGGCCGCGCGGGGAGGGGCAGCATCCGGGGTGAGGTCTTTATCCAGACCCGCACCCCCTTCCACCCCGTCATCCAGTTCGCCCGCCACCATGATGTCGAAGGCTTCGCCGACCAGGAACTCGAATTCCGCCAGGCCCACGGCTTCCCGCCCTTCCGCCGCGCTGTCCTCATCACCATCAGTGGGCGGGAAGATGAGAAGACAAAATACTGCGCCGGGCAGGTGGTGCGACAGTTAAAAACCAGCCTGGGCGATGAGGTGGAAGTTCCCGACGCAGTCCCAGCCCCCATCGCCAAACTGCGCGACCGCTTCCGCTACCACGTCTTCCTCCTCACCGGCCAGATTCTCAAACTCAGCCCCATCCTGAGAAGGGAACTCGTCGATGTCGCGTGGCCCGAAGGCATCCGCGTCACCGTCGATATCGATCCCCACAGCCTGCTTTAATAATTGGTGAATCTGCCCCACATCGAAGCCCGGATGAAGCAGTCCGGGCATTGGCAGGGCGCCCCTCTCAACCGGGAAATACTCCACCAGTTGCTGATTGAAAAATTTCAATCCGCCGAGGTGGACAAAGCCGCCGAAGAAGTTCAGCCCTTTCTGAAAGATCCCCGCGAAACCCAACTCTGGTCACCCATTAGGCCAGTTGCAGCTTGGGAAAGGCTGGGATAAGTGGATCATGGTAAGGAATATTTTACTGATTCCCCTCATATATTAAATTTCGTCGAGGCTCACGAACGCATCGAGGTTGCCCGCTTCACGTTCCTGACGAGCGGTGCGCAACTGCGCTTCGGCGTCGAGATCCCAGCCCATCACTTCGGAGAGGTGCTGGTAATTATACCAGGAGATAATCACTTCCTGCGGCGAGCCGCTGTCGTCGACCACGATTTTTTTGGCGATGGCGTTCGTTGGTTTACTTTAAATCGCTCTTCCCCTTTCGTCGAGCCGGAAAAGATCCAGATGGGTGACCCCCTCATGAAATGGATGACTTGGGGACAGATCGTTGGGCGGAATTGAGGGTATTACGCAATTTTGCCGCGACCCTCATCTTCTCGCTGAAGGACATCAAGCTATGCTTCCGGGTCATAGTCTCCTGCTGCCTTACGGTTCCATGGACGGTCCCGCTGAGTGCGGTGAGTCGATCTCCGGAAACTGTTGAGTGATTCTCAGCCATTGTTCTTCCATGTTATACTTGCTAAGTAAATTATCCAGCTTCTTCCTATCCACTATGTCAGGTTCCTGAAGCAGGGCTAAAACACGTAACCGATCCTTTGGCCGGTTGACCTGGAGTCCTTCAGCGACCAAATACTCGGCCGGCATGCAGAAAACCGTCCCGACCTCATCATCGTAAAATTCATCGGCATGCTCAAGCGAATCAAATAGGATGGAATCCTTGGCCGGCACGAGGAACTGTACAGGCCAGTCATCAATGACGATTCCTTCACCTTGAAACTCGTACCCTTTGGACTCAAGGAAATCGAACACATCGCCGAGCGGATTTAGTTCAGATTTGCTTGTGACCGTGACCAAGACGTCCAGATCAAGAGTAGCGAAAGGGTCTATGTAACGCATGGCAGCATGGGATCCGCATAAAGACCAGTTTTTGATAAGCCCCTGATCTTTGAGTTCATGCAAGGTGTCGACTACTCTCTTCATCGCGTTATTGTCCCCTCTGCCATAGGCCTACCATAGCCAAGCAGGCCATATTGTCCCTACAAAAATGGGATTCTAGGGGGTCACGCCTGGCTTTGTAACGCATACCCCGCACCCGCTAAACCATAACTTGGCCGATTCCGATTTGAAGCAAAAGCTGTCCGAGAAGGCCAACGTATGGGTTATTCAACACTAAACGCCACGGACTCGATCCCAACGCATACATCTCCCACCTGCTCCACACCCTGCCTACGGCTATCAATCACCAGATCCCGCAAATGACCCCGGCCGCCTACGCCAAGTCCCTACAAAAACATGCCGTATGAGTCGTAAGTGTCGTAGCCTCCACCTACGACACTTACAACTTGGCAAGTCTCTTTAATGGGTGCTTCAGGTGACGCTTACGCTTAATAACATGAAAAATTGGACTGATCCTTTCGGGTTTTACCCTTAAGTGGAT
>CAYTLD010000013.1:0-1268 GCA_964438585.1 uncultured Blastochloridaceae bacterium
CCTCCGCCCCTCGGTGATTTTTAATCGCCTGCTCGAAGAATTCTCGGGATAAGAAGAAAAAGGGGGCAGACCCCATTAATCTTCCGTCTACTCTTCATAGTCGGGATATTGTTCCGGAAGCGGCCCCTTCGCTCCAAAACGCCTGGCGCTTTTCTTCTTCAAATCCTGCTTCCCCAGACGCTCGATGCGCAAGAGCCAGTCGTCCCCGTAATTTAATTTAAATTCATAATGTGTCATGCCGTTGCCAGATAACACCGGAATGATCCGTCCCCGAGCCTGGATGCGTGGAGGGAGGATTTCCACATCCTCCGCGCCCGGATCCCGCAGAGACGGAGACTGAGCCCCACTCCGTATTCCATGTGCGCGTCGATTTCAATGCAGAACGTTCGCGTCCGGGAGGAGGATTGGACCAAATCATCGGGTAAAAGCGGGCTTTGCGTTCGGGGCAACTTGGCCTTAGATATCTACTCCCCATGGAAGAAGAATTTACGGAAGGGCAGGAAGAACAAGAAAAGCCGATGAGCTTTCTCGATCATCTCGAGGAGTTGCGGTGGACGCTGATTAAATCGATGGTGGCACTCATCATCTGCATGGGGGTGTGCTGGGCCTCGGTGAAATTCATCATGGCCTTCCTCCAGGCTCCGCTGTTCAAGGTGCTGGAGAAGAAGGGGCAGGATCCGACAGATTTCCTGCTCTCGCTCAACCCGGTGGACCCGCTGACGCTTTCGCTGCAAATCGGCTTTTTTGCCGGGATCATCATCGCGTTTCCGCTCATCGCCTTTTTTATCGGGCACTTTGTCAATCCGGCACTGAAGAAGAAGGAGCGTTACCTGCTTATCCCGACTTTCCTGGCCGGGCTGGGC
This sequence comes from uncultured Blastochloridaceae bacterium, assembly GCA_964438585.1. Taxonomy (GTDB): domain Bacteria; phylum Verrucomicrobiota; class Verrucomicrobiia; order Methylacidiphilales; family JBCBYL01; genus JBCBYL01. The sequence continues at coordinate 864 of CAYTLD010000013.1, forward strand.
CTCTTCCTCTGCGGGATTTGTTTCTGTTATTTCCTCATCCTGCCCCAGGCCATCAGCTTTTTTATCGACTGGGCGGAATGGTTCGGGATTCGCCCCCAGTGGCCTTTTACCCAATACATCGGCTTTGTCCTCCAGATGATGGTGGCCTTCGGCCTCTCCTTCGAGCTGCCCCTGGTCATCGCTATTCTCTCCCAATTGAACATTGTCCAATCAAAGGATCTGGGCAAATACCGCCGGCATGCGGTGGTGGCGATTGTTATATTCGCGGCCTGTGTGACTCCGACCTCCGATCCCTTCACCCTCGGGATGATGTTCGGGCCTATGTATTTGCTCTATGAACTCAGTATCCTGATCGCGAAGTTCATCGAGAGCGGCAGGCGGCGGCGGCTGGTCGCGGCGGGGTTG
>CAYTLD010000013.1:1368-22468 GCA_964438585.1 uncultured Blastochloridaceae bacterium
TGAAGGCCAATCGTGGGTGTTGAATAATTCGGTGGCATCCGGTAGGGTTTCACGTTCATGCCCAGTTTTTACATTAAGACCTATGGTTGCCAGATGAATGAGCGCGACTCCGAGCAGGTGGCGCGTCAGTTGATCGAGCGCGGGTATCGGGCAGCGGCGCATGAGTCGGATGCGGATGTCATTTTGCTTAATACTTGCAGTGTCCGGGATATGGCAGAGCAGAAGGCGATCGATAAAATGGAGAACCTTCAGAACACGCTGAAACGGAAAAATTCCCGTCTGGTGCTCGGGTTTATGGGATGCATGGCCCAGAGTCGGGGAGATGAGCTGGTCCGGCAACTCCCCGGCGTGGACATGGTGATCGGAACGCAGAAATACCACCGGGTGGCGGATTATGTCGAGCGGCTGGTCGGACGTCCGGCCGGGGAGCGTCAGATGGATGACCTCCGGGAATCGATCATCGACACCGGAATCGAGGAAGGATCCCAAAATACGATCCGCGACCACAGCCTGAATCAGGGGCAGGTGACGGCCTTTGTCTCGATCATGCAGGGCTGCAATATGCGCTGCACGTTTTGCATCGTTCCGGACACGCGGGGATCCGAGCGCAGCCGCCCGATCCCGGAAATTGTCGATGAGGTCAGGGGGCTGGTGGAGCGTGGCGTCCGGGAGGTGACCCTGCTGGGCCAGATTGTCAATTTATACGGGCGTCATGAATTTCCCAAGGTGGGCGAGCGCTCGCCTTTCACCCAGCTCCTCTACGCACTGGAAGAGGTCGAGGGGCTGGAGCGGATTCGCTTTACCTCTCCGCACCCGATTGGATACCGGCAGGATCTGGTCCGGGCTTTTGCGGAATTGTCAAAACTTTGCGAGCACATCCACCTGCCCCTGCAATCGGGAAGCGACCAGATTCTGAAAAAAATGCACCGCGCTTACACCGCTGACCGCTACCGCGAGGTCGTCCGCCAGATGCGGGAAGCCTGCCCGGAGCTGGCTATCACCACGGACATCATAGTCGGCTTCCCCGGAGAGACGGATGAGGACTACCAGGCCACCCGCGATCTTGTCGAAGAGGTCGGCTTCGATAACGCCTTTGTCTTCCGGTATTCGAAACGGCGGAATACCCCGGCATCGGAAATGGATGAGCAACTGTCCGAGGATGTGAAAGAGGAGCGCAATAAGGATCTACTCCGGGTTCTCGATGAAATCGCCGACCGCAAGGTGGCGGCCATGATCGGATCGACTCAGGAAGTGCTGGTGGAAGGACCGAGCAAGACCCGGAAGGATCGGCTCTCCGGACGGACCCGCACGAATAAAATTGTTATTATCGACAGCGGGGCGGGCGGGACTCGCCTCCAGGGGCAGCTCGTGCCGGTGCGGATCCGGGAATCGACCGGGTTTACTTTTTACGGGGAGCCGGTGATTCAGGAGACAGAGGTCGGAGGACAGAGGTCAGAGCCCGGAGGTCGGGAATCGACCGTGAGACCAGAGGTGGGAGTATGTTGATTTATGAATTCACGCTGGCCCAGGTGGCGGTGGCCCTGGGGCTGCTTTACCTGTCCATCTTTGGCTGGATGCTGGCCAGCCCGGAGCAGGCCAAACGCATCCTGACCGCCTTCCCCCGCAACTACCCGGCCGGACTGGTGCTAAGCATCCTCGCCACGGCCTGGATGCTCTGGCTGGTGCAGACCGCCGACCTGATGGAATACACGCCGCATCGGACAAAATTTGCCATTGGGTTTGTCATTCTCGGGATTGCCAGCATGGCCTACTTGAAGGAATTTCTCAGCGTCCGGGCCGGGGGCGTGCTGGCCATATTTGTTGCCAAGATTATGCTCGATGCCGCCTTCCTGCGCGATGAGCCCAGTCGTCTGGTGATCACGGTCCTGGCCTACGCGTTTATTATCAAAGGCATGGTGCTGGTGGCTTCTCCCTACCTGGCGCGGGATGGGCTGGTGTGGAGTCTGGCCACCAGCGGGCGGCAAAAAATCCTGACCCTGACCGGCCTCGGCGTAGCGGTTCTCTTTCTGATCATGGGCCTCTTTATCTACTGATCATGGCCGGGAATAAAAAAGCCGAACCGACGATTCTGATTATCGATGATGAAAAGGATGTCCATTATTCCTTTCAACGTCTCTTCTCCAAGGAATCCTACCGGATCCTGAGTGCGAATAACCCGGAGCAGGGAATCCAGATTGTTGAGGACGAGTCACCCGATCTGGTCGTCATGGACATCCGCATGGGCCGCGACAGCGGGCTGGATGCACTCAAGGCCATTCGTGAGATCAACCCGAAGCAGGTGGTGATCATGATGACCGCCTACGGCAGTTCCCAAACCGCCATCGAGGCCATGAAACGCGGGGCCTTTGATTATGTGCTCAAGCCCTTTGACATTCCCGACCTGAAGCGACTCATCGCCCGGGGAGTGGAGGCGGCGGAGGCGATCAAGGAGGATGCCAGTCCCGGTGAAGTGAGCGCAGATGACATGCAGTCGGGCTTCATCGGCGACAGCCCGGCCATGCAGAAGATCTACAAGCAAATGGGCCAGGTCGCGCCTACCGACGCCACTGTGCTCATCCAGGGGGAGAGCGGCACCGGCAAGGAACTGGTCGCCCGTGCGATTTACAACCACTCCCGCCGCGCCGGTAAGCCCTTCGTGATTATTAACTGCGCCGCCATCCCGGAGAACCTGCTGGAGAGCGAACTCTTCGGGCACGAGAAAGGTTCCTTCACCGGAGCCATGACGCAGCGCATCGGTAAATTTGAACAATGCGATGGCGGGACGATCTTCCTCGATGAAATCGGGGAGATGCCTCTGCCCATCCAGTCCAAGCTTCTCCGGGTCATCCAGGAGCGGGAGTTCACGCGGGTTGGAGGAAATAAACCGATCTATGTGGATGTGCGCATCGTGGCCGCCACCAACCGCGACCTGGCCGCCGCCAGCCGGGCGCGGGAATTCCGGGAGGATCTCTACTACCGCCTGAATGTGGTCACGATTGATTTGCCAGCGCTCCGTGACCGCCGCGATGATATACCGAATCTGGTCGCCTATTTTATGCGCAAGTGGCAGCAGCGCAATCCCGATGCCCCCAGGAAAATCAGTCCGGATGCGGTGAATTATCTTAAAGAACGGGACTGGCCCGGCAATGTCCGGGAGCTGGAAAATGCCATCCAACGCTCCATGGTCATGGCCGCCGGTGACACCATCACCCGCGCCAATGTGGAAGAAAGCCCGGTTGCAGCCACGGAGAGTGCCTCCGGCATCGGGGACCGGATCGATTATTTTCTCGACCAGGCCGAAACGGATCCGGACTCGCCCGCCCTCCCGCGCATGGAAAAATACGCCATCGAACGCGCCCTCGACCGCACCAGCGGGGATGCCGTCCGCACCGCTAAGCTCCTCGGCCTGACCGCTACCACCTTGAAATCTAAAATGGAGAAATATGGGATATAATGGAAGATGGGATATGGAAGATTGGATATGGGATATGGGTATTTAGATGCTTAAAACAGAGAACACCTATTGCGCCATCGCGAAGCGACGGCGGAAAGAACCAGGAATAAAGAACATAGAAAACAATGATTGAACGCTACTCACGACCCGAAATGGTCGCTAATTGGACTGAAAAAACCAAACTCGACCTCTGGCTGGAAATTGAGGTGCTGGCCTGCGAGGCCATGGCCCTACGCGGGAACATCCCGAAGAAGGATGCCGCCACCATCCGCCAGCGCGCCACCTATAATCTCAAGCAGGTGCAGAAGAATGAAGAACGCACCCATCACGATGTGCTCGCCTTCCTCGAGGAAGTGGCGGTGCATGTGGGGCCGGCCGGGCGCTGGATTCACCAGGGCCTGACGTCTTCCGATCTACTCGACACCACTCTGGCCGTCCAGTGCACCCGCGCCGCTGATATTCTCCTGAAGGACCTCAAGGACTTGAAAAAGGTGATCGCCCGCAAAGCCCGTAAATACAAGTTCACCCCCATGATCGGGCGTTCCCACGGCATCCACGCCGAGCCCATTACCTACGGACTGAAAATGGCCCTGATGTTCGAGGAATTCACCCGCGCCGAGGTCCGCCTGAAAGCATCCCGCGCACAAATCGCGGTCGGCCAAATTTCCGGAGCGGTCGGCACCCATGCCCACCTCGACCCGCAGATCGAGGCCTACGTCTGCCGGAAGCTGAAACTCAAACCCGCCAACATTTCCACCCAGGTCATCCAGCGTGATTGCCATGCGGATTTTATGACCACCCTGGCCCTGATCGCCTCCAGCATCGACCGCTGGGCCACGGAGTTCCGTCACCTGCAACGGACCGAGGTGCTCGAAGTCGAGGAATTCTTTGCCAAAGGCCAGAAGGGCAGCAGTGCCATGCCACACAAGCGGAACCCGATCATCGGCGAGCGGCTCTCCGGTCTGGCCCGCGTCATCCGGGGAAATGCCTTGGCAGCCATGGAAAACGTGCCGCTCTGGCATGAACGGGATATTTCCCACTCCTCGGTCGAGCGCATTATCCTGCCCGACAGCACCGTCCTGCTCGACTACATGCTGGCGAAGCTCACCAGCCTGGTGGATAAGCAGTTGGTCTATCCGAAGAATATGAAGAAAAACCTCGACCTGACCAAAGGCCTCTTCCACTCGCAGAGCGTGCTCCTGGCCCTGACGGAGCGGGGAGTCGAGCGGCGGACGGCCTACGAAATGGTCCAGCGCAATGCCATGGCCTGTTGGCAGGGGACGCAGGGTCAATTCCTCGATTACCTCCTCGCCGATGCCGAACTCTGCTCGTATTTCAAGCCCGGTGAAGTCGAAGCCATTTGTTCACTCGACCGCCACTTCCGCCACATCGACCGCAAGTTCCGCCAATGCGGGCTCGCGTAAAGTTACCCGAATCAGAATAAAAAAGGCACGGAGGGCAGAGCGTCCGCCTTCGCTTAGCTTCGGCGCGACAGGCCGTCTCTGCCGGGTAGAGCGGAGGATGCGGCGATCCTCCCTCCACTTGGGTTGGGTGATAAGACGTGGAGGGATGTGCTCCGTCACATCCGGGCTCGGGCGGAGGATGCGTCCTGTCCGCCGACTTGTGGGGACGAAGCTTCCGTAATTAAGGGACAGTGAGCTAATTCCGCCGCTCTCTCATCTAAATTGATTATTTCAAGGTTGGAATTAGCTCACTGTCCCTTAATTACATTTTTTGTTGCTATTGAATCTCATTAGAGAAATGTTGTAAGCATGAATACTGTTTGCCTAAGCCGGATGAAGCGGAATCAGCGGGGAAAAATTATACGGTTGGATCCGGATCATCCTCTCAGTCAGCGGCTGATGATGATGGGGCTGTATGAAGGGCTGGAGGTTCGTGTTTTAGATCAGGCTCCCCTGGGCGGGCCGATGGCACTGGAGGCGGGGGCATTTCGAATAGCGGTGCGGCGTGAGGATGCGGCAGGTATCTGGCTGGAATCAATGGCATGAGTAATATTCCGGAGACAGAGGGAAAAGAAGAAAATGCGGATATCCTGCACATGCAGGGAAAGTGGGTGGTGCTTTACGGCAATCCCAATACCGGCAAGACATCGATCTTCAACCGTCTGACCGGGATGCACCAGAAAATCGGGAACTACCCGGGAATCACCGTCGAGCGCAAGGAGGGGCGGGCCATGATCGACGGGGTCAACACCCGGATTCTGGACCTTCCCGGAACCTACAGTCTAGCGGCCCGCTCGCTGGATGAGGAAGTGGCGGTCGATGTGCTGTCCGGTCGCTGGTCGGACGGGAATAAACCGAGTGTGGCGGTCTGCGTTGTCGATGCCGGGCAATTGCAGCGTCACCTCCTGATTGCATTGCAGGTGGCGGAATTTGGCATTCCCCAGGTTATCGCGGTGAATTTTTCCGATGAGGCGCGTCGGCGCGGATTGCAACTGGATATGGTCAAACTCTCCGAGCGACTCGGTGTGCCGGTGGTGGCCACGGTTGGCGCGACCGGCGAAGGGATCGAGGAACTAACCAATGCGATATCGCGCGCTATGGATGAGAAGCCGATGCTGGAGAAAACCGAATGGTCGGAGGCGGTCGTCCGGGGGGTGGATCGATTGAGGCGTGAATTGACGGAAAAAGCGGAGGCGTCCCTGGATGACATCGAGTGCCGCCGGGTCATTTTTGACAACGACTCGATTATTTTACGCCGACTCAACCTCAAGACGGAGGATCGGATGGCGATGCTGGAGAACGCGCGCATGGAGGTCCGGACGGGGGGGATAGCGCCCCATGTGCTTGAGCCGATTGTCCTCCGGAAACGTCTGGAGCGGATCCTCGAGGGCTGTGTTCAGGTTCCGGAGACTGATGAGCGACGGTTCATGCAGCAGCTCGATCCCTGGCTGTTGAATCCGATCTCGGGAACACTGATTTTTCTTTTCGTCATGTTTCTCCTTTTTCAATCCGTTTATTTCTGGGCGGCACCGGTGATGGACGGGATTGATGGACTGACCGGCTGGGTTCAGGAACTGGCGGCGGGCTGGCTGACCGGCACACCGCTACTGCAATCGCTGGTTGCGGATGGGGTCATCGCCGGTATTGGCGCGGTCATTATTTTCCTCCCCCAGATTCTCATCCTCTATGCGATTGTGGCGGTGTTAGAGGACAGCGGTTACCTCGCGCGCCCGGCCTATCTGATGGATAAACTCTTTAGCTGGACGGGCATGAACGGGAAGAGCTTTGTGCCGCTGCTTTCCAGTTATGCCTGTGCCATTCCCGGGATCATGGCCAGCCGGACGATCGAAGATCCCCGCGCGAGGTTGACTACTAACATGATCGCACCCCTAATGAGCTGCTCGGCCCGGCTGCCGGTTTACGTGCTCCTGATCGGGGCCTTTATCGAGCCGCGCTTTGGCGCCTTCTGGGCCGGGGTGACCCTCTTTCTTATGCACTTTGTCGGGCTGGCGGTGGCCATGCCCCTGGCCTGGGTTCTGAACCGGGTCGTCTTTAAAATTGAATCGGTTCCCTTTTTGTTAGAGTTGCCCCCCTTCCGGGCACCGCGTGGGCGCGATGTTTTATGGCGAGTGATCGAGCGGGGGCGAAAATTTCTCACCAATGCCGGCACCGTCATCTTCGCCATCAGTGTCATCGTCTGGGCCCTTCTTTATTTCCCGCGTCCAGAAGCGCTGGAAAAAGAATTCACCGAGCGCACCCTCCAGGAGCAGGGGGTGCCCACGGTTGAAAATCTCAGTGAGGAAGCCCAAGCCGAGCTGGCCAATTCCATCAATGCCGCCTACATCGAGCAGAGCCTGATGGGGCGGGCCGGAAAATTCGTGCAACCGGTCTTTGACCCGGCCGGCTTCGACTGGAAAATCAGCATTGCCATACTGGCCAGCTTTCCGGCCCGTGAGGTCATCGTCTCCACACTCGGGATCATCTATGAATTAGGGGCTGATCTGGATGAGGGGTCCAGTTCCCTCCGGGACCAGCTATCCTCCGACCGATGGACCTCCGGCGACCGGGTCGGGGAGAAAGTCTTCACGCTGCCCGTGGCTCTGGCTCTGTTGGTTTTTTATGCACTCTGCCTCCAATGCGGAGCGACCGTAGCGGTGCTAGCCCGTGAAATTTCCTGGAAGTGGGGGATCTTCGCCTTTGGCCTGATGTCGGTCATCGCCTGGGCCGGAGCCATTATCACTTACCAGACTTGCCAATGGATGGGGGTGTCATGATCGAGGCCGTACTGGTCACCCTGGCCGTGCTCGGCTCCCTGAGCTATCTGATCTGGAAGTGGGGCTTTCAGAAAAAGGGAAAATCCTGCGGCGGAGGCTGCGGGTGTCAGGGACGCCCGGAAGTGCCGAAAACGCGCTAAATATGCCGTGAGTCGTCGTGATCTTTTTTCTCGTAGCCGGAATTCTGGCGCTGGTGGTTGACCTCATTTTTCTTTAGATAGGCCTGGTAAACATCATCGGCATCCATGCCCAGGACCTGGGCGATGGAGATGAGGAAGTGAAATAAATCGATGACTTCGACACGGGCGTTCTGGATATCGAGTTCCTGGTATTTAGCCCACCATTTCCAGGGGACGGAATCGATGAGTTCGGCGATTTCCTGGTTCATGGCCCGGGTGTAATTGAGCACCCACTTCGCTTGCTCCTCCTCAGTCATGTTGGAGGTGTCCACGCCGATGCGTTCGTTAAGCACATGTTGCAGGCGGAAAATTTCCTCGAGTTTATCCGGTTGGTTCATGGTTGAGGTATAGCGTAAATCGTTCCCGATGAAACTGGAAATTCGGGCAAATAAGGGACAGTGAGCTAACTCTGCTGTTGACGTTATGAAAAAATCAGACGGAGTTAGCTCACTGTCCCTTATTTGCGGTCGACTGACTGCGCTGCCAGCTTTTCAGGTCATCGACGTCATAGAGAGGATCCATGCAGGCAACGGACAGATTTCCGACCCGGGCCTGATCGAGGGTTTGATCGAGAACGCGGTCAGTGCTCCAGTCGATCCCGTCGAATAGCTCCGGGAAGGGCTCCCTCATTCCAATCAGGACGTAGCCTCCATCCTCGGCCGGGATGAGAACGATGTCGTGTCTGCGGAGGTGACGAGCCGCCTCTTCCAGAATTGGCTCATCCAGGCCGGGGCAGTCACCGCCGATAAAAAGGACCGGACCTGTTGAATCGCGCGGGTGTAGCAGGGCACCCCGGAGTCGGTCGCCGAGTGATCCGGAATCCTGAGGATGGTAGTGGGGACGCATTCCCAGCCACTGCCGCATCTGAGAACCGCTGCCGGGTGGATCAAAGCAGACCTCGAGGTTCCAGGAGGCGGGGACCCGTTCGAGTTGACCGGAGGCCAGCGCTTTATAGATCTCGCAGGCTTTTTCCGGGCCGAGATCACGGGCCAGTCGGGTCTTGACCTGACCGGGCCGCGGTTCCTTAAGCATCATGATGACAGTGGGGGATTCAGCCCGTCGCCGGGCGAGGCACCAGGTCGGTTTTTTTAACCACAATTTCAGAAGGGTGGAGAGGATAATGACACCGGCGTTCAGGCTACCTTTGATGTTGCGGGATATTTTAGATTCCCCGGCCTGACGAGGGTGATAGCCGGTGGCGATTTCCCGGCAGCGCAAGCCCAACTCGGCGGCGCGGGCTTGCATTTCCACCGTCCAGCCAAAGCCCCGGTCTTGCATGTCGATGACTTCCAGAGCCCGGCGGCGGATGAGGCGTAAGGGGCCCAGATCCTGAAAGTGCTGACCCCAGATCCAGCCAATCAGAGTCCCGGCCAGGCGACTGCCCAGCCGCTGGGGCAGGGTTAAATGCAGCCTCCCCTCCGGCGTGGCGGAGCGATCCGATAGCAGCAAATCATAGTCCGCAGCTAGTTGGACGAATTCCGGCAGGGAGTCGAGATCATCGGAGCCGTCGGCATCGCAGAAAAGAATCCATTCAATCCCATCCGGAATCTCCTGCAGGCCGCGCCAGCAGGCACTGCCGTAGCCACGGAGGGTTTCATCCACCGCGTCGGCACCGGCCGTGCGGGCCACTTCGACGGTCCGGTCCGTGCTGCCATTGTCCACCACCCGGATTTTCCGGAATCCCATCTCCTGCAGAGAGGTGATGACCGTGCCGATACTGCCCTCCTCATTTAGGGCGGGGATGACCACCAGGGTGGTCTCGGAGAGCGGATGCGAAAGGTTGGAATTCATTTCTACAGGTTAGGGCTTATGCCTATCGATCAAATGGCATCTTATCCCAAGTCGTTAGAATGTCATCCGTTAACGATATTCCGGAAAGTAAGACAAATCCCGGAGAAAATAATCAGGGCTTATCGTCAAATCTTTAATAGGGCGCAATCTCCCGACAAGAAACTAACCATCGGTGACTTCCGACTGGCACCGAAAGAGCACCCTTCCTTCGGCCTTTTGCGCTCATCTTGAATGTCATACGTATGACATTCAAGATGGGCGTGGCACGCCTTTGGGAGGGTTCTTTTATTTTGATGCATAAGCCCTGGAAAATAATCTTGGTTTGCGGCGTGGATTTGATTGGATGATTGGTCATGGATGCCAAACCTGTCTCTGAATTTCTCGATCGCCACTTCCGGCACTTTAATGCGGCCGCACTTATCGATGCCTCTGACGCCTACCGCCAGCACCTCGATGCAGGTGGAAAAATGATGATTACTCTGGCTGGGGCCATGAGCACCGCTGAGCTGGGCATTTCCCTGGCGGAAATGATCCGGCAGGATAAAGTCCAGGCCATCTGCTGCACGGGAGCCAACCTGGAAGAGGATCTCTTCAATCTGGTCGCGCATGATCATTACCGGAGAATACCCGCCTACCGGGATCTGACCCCGCAGGATGAGGAGGAACTCCTCAACAACCATCTCAACCGGGTCACCGACACCTGCATCCCGGAAGGGGAGGCCATGCGCCGGATTGAAGCTTTTGTCTTCGAGGAATGGAAGGCGGCAGACCAGGCCGGCACTCCCCGCTTCCCCTATGAATTTCTCTACCGGGTCATTTTGAGCGGAAAGCTGAAGCCGGCTTACCAGATCGATCCCGCCAATAGCTGGATGGTGGCAGCGGCCGAGCGCAACCTGCCACTCTTTGTGCCAGGCTGGGAGGATTCCACTCTGGGCAATTTTTTCGCTGCGCACTGCATCGCGGGACGCATCGGGAACCCGGATACTGTCCGTCAGGGCCTGCACGCCATGATCAAACTGGCCGCGTGGTATCAGGAGAATTCGGGTGGGGCGGGCATTGGATTCTTCCAGATCGGAGGAGGGATTGCCGGGGACTTTCCCATCTGTGTCGTTCCCATGATCCAGCAGGATTTGGAAATAGATATCCCCCTTTGGGCCTACTTCTGCCAAATCAGTGATTCGACCACCAGTTACGGATCCTACAGCGGGGCGGTGCCCAATGAAAAAATTACCTGGGGAAAATTGGGCCAAGAGACACCCAAGTTTGTCATTGAATCCGACGCCACCATTGTGGTCCCGCTCATCTTCGCCCGCATCCTGGGCTGGTGAGATGATATCCGGAAGCATTGAAAAGACGCGGAGGGCAGAGCGGATGGCGTCAATGAGTTCGTCCCAGGTGCGACTGGCAGCTTTTCTCAAGTAAGCCTTAAGCTTGGCAAAGACCTGCTCGAACGGGGTTATTTCCTATCGAGGGCGGTGCGGAGGATGGGGAGCCAGGATTCGCGGACGACGCGCCCGGGATGGTAGCGGAGGAGGTGGTTCTTCCGGCTGATGAAGAAGGGGTCATCGAGCAATTTTTCCGCCGCCTGGATGGCGTCCTGGGGGGATTTGAGAATGGTGTGGTGGTGGAATTGCTGCTCCCGGGTGGACGGGGTGGCGGATCCCCAGCAGGGGAGGCGGTGGAAAGCGGCCTCGATGGGCAGCAGTCCGAAGCCCTCGTATTGTGAGGGGTTGAGAATGACATCCGCGAGGCGGAAGAAGGCTCGCCAGGCGTGATGGGGGTTGCCGGCGGTTTTGCTGAGGTTGATGACGTGATCAGAAATCTTCAGTTGGGAGGGCAGGTAGTCGAGGTAGTCGCGGTATTGTTTGCCTGTGGAATGGTAGGGATCTTCGGATCCGGTGTAGATGAGGAGAGCGTCGATGTCGGCTTTGCGCAGAGCCTCGGTGACCATGACGGCGAAGTCGAGCATCTTCCGCTGGAGCAGCCGGGTGGGGTAGTAGAGGATGAGCTGGCGCTGGAAGATGTTCCATTCGGTCAGGTTTTCCAGTAATTCCGGGTTGAGGCCGAGGTGGTCCATCCAGTCCGGGGTGGGGGGGGATAGCAGGATCTCCGATGCGTCGATCCCGTAAGTGGAGGCCATTTCTTCCCGCCGGTTTTCTGAAACGGCCACGTAGGTCACCTCCGGGTGGTGGGTTTTCATCATCGCCCAGGGCATGTGATCCGGGTTGGGCAGGGCGTAGGATTTATTGCCGGGTGTGAAATCGTGCGCCCAGGCAATGGTCGGCTTAGTGGCGGCGCGGTCCCAGAGGCAACGGGTCAGGGAGAGGTTGAAGTGGGTGGTGAGGGGGCCATGGGTGACGACGACATCGGCCCAGTCGTAGTGGGGGGCGAGTTTCTGGTCGAGGAGGCGGTGGAATTCCTGGTAGTGGTTATCGGTCTGGCCATGGTCGATGGCATTTTTCGCTTTCAGGTTGAGGGGGAAATCCGGGTTGAGTTCATCGAGGTTGCGTAGTTCGTAGTGGTTGTTGCGTTCTCCCCCGATGCCGGTGACGACTCGCACCTGGATGCCATCGATGGCACTGAGCCATTCGGCCTGTTGCCTCATGACTGATTCGGCTCCCCCGGCCACGGGCCAGAAGGTTTGGTTGAGCAGGAGTATCTTCACCTAGGGGTCTTATATAGGATTGCATAAGCCGGGGCGGAAGGAGAAAATAAGGTATGAGGTATTTAAGATGGGCTGTGCTGCTGTTGCTGCTGCCGGCTTTACCGGCACTTAGTGCTGAGGACGTCAGGCAGGGTACGGAACGTGCCACTGTCTCCGAGGGTGAAGAGGCAGGGTCGGAAGGCGGGAAACCGGCGGAAAACCGGGAACTATTTTCCCGGGTCTATGAATACGGGAATGCCAATGTCCAGGAGATTAAGGAAGCTTTAGGTCAGGTCATCACGGAGGACGGGAAGACGGTTTTTCTCTATGATAAAAAGAAAGTCCTGGTTCAGGACCTGAAGTCCCGATTTGATTTGATCGATGCGGTCATGCAGGCGGTGATCGGAAGCCGGGCGTCCACCCCCTCCGGGCCCAATATCAAGGTAGAAATCGGCTTCAATGAAACCGGCGTGGAGAGCAGCAGCGGGTTCGGGGTGGAGGGGAACGTCGGGGGACGTGACATCCGGATCGGTAACCGGAGAGCCTCGGGAGTGGATGTGAACATCCACTCCGGAACCAACACCCGCAGCCGCACTCAGTCGCAATTCCTCGTGGTTCAAAGTGGAGGATCGGCAAGCTTGAATGTAGTCCGGGAAGTGCCGGTGGTGGATTATTTCTACCGCTATGCCGGGCGGCATGGTCTCTGGGAACAGTTGGAGCTGCGCTGGGAGCGGGTGGGCACCCAGTTGGTGGTCGAGCCGGTCTGGAGAAACGGGCAGATCGAGGTGACCGTCCTGCCACGCATTACCGCCTGGGCGGAGGGACGGCAGTATGGATTGGATGTGCGTGAGCTGGCGACGCGGGTGACCGTGGCTGAGGGCCGCCAAGTCCACCTGGGTGGATTTCAGGGGGCGGATGAGTCCTTCCACCGTAACTTTTTCGGGGTGGGGGAGAGTCGGCGTCAGAGTTCCGGAGGCTTTACCATCCGCGCCTCACGGGCGCCCACCTTCCGGACGCTGGAGTGATGTGCATGGCTGTCGCCCGACCACGCCTGAAGACACCCGGAATGCGACTGGCACTGACTGGGGGCATCGCCTGCGGTAAATCATATCTCTCCGGAATTCTGCAGGAATGGGGATGGGACATTATCGATACGGATGTCATTGCCCGGCAGTGCCTCGAGCCGGGGAATACGGGCTATAAAAAAACCGTTGACGCTTTCGGCTCGGATATACTAACATCCAATCGAACTGTGGATCGTGCCCGATTAGGGCAGATCGTGTTTTCGGACGTTGAAAAGCTCAATCTTCTGAATTCAATTCTTCACCCGCTTATCCGTGACCAGTGGCAGCGTCAGTTGGACCACCATTTACGGATAGCCCCGGAAGTTCCGGCAGTTGTGGTCATTCCGCTACTCTATGAAACTTCCATTGAAGGGCGGTTTGATTGTGTCATCGGCATCGGTTGTTCCGGTGCGACGCAACTCAAGCGCCTCGAAACACGCGGATGGAAGAAGGATGAAATCGGGAAACGAATGGCCTCTCAACTCTCCGTTAAAGAAAAAATGAAACGTAGTGACATCGTGTTGTGGAATGACGGATCGCCTCTTCTGTTGAAGGGCCAGGCCTGTCGCCTGCATGCTAACCTGTGCCCTCCGCTCACGCTGTCAGAAAGCGATTAATATTATGCCATCAAAACCTAGTGAAGAATCAGAACCCAAGTCACCGTCCGCCCAGGCAAAAGGGGAAAAAGAACAATCCAATCCGGCAGAAGCCCGCAAGGGAAATGAGGGATCCAGCGAGCGGATTGTGGATAGCGAAGCGGAATACCACCAGCGAGAGGGCGGAAATAACCGCGGTAACCGGGGCAACCGCAACAATCGGAACAACCGCAATAACCGGAACAATCGCGGCAACCGCCGCCGTGAGCTGGGCAATGAGCGCATGGAAGACACTCCCGGAGACATGGGAGAGCTGGTCATCGACCCGAATGAATTACCAGAAGGTCGTGAACTCCACCTCGGCGACCTGCAGAGAATGCCTATTCAGGAACTCAGCAAACTTGGCACGGAATTCAAAATCGACAACATCGGAACCCTGCGGAAGCATGAACTGATTTTTGAAATTCTCCGCCGTAACGCCATCAAGGATGGGCGCATGTATGGTGAGGGTGCGTTGGAAATCCTCCCGGACGCCTATGGCTTTCTGCGCTGGCCGATCCATAACTACCAGCCTTGTCCCGAAGATATCTACGTCTCTCCCTCACAAATCCGTCGCTATGGGTTGAAAAAAGGAGATTTGATCGCCGGGGAAATTCGCTCTCCGAAGGAGAAAGAGCGCTACTTTGCCCTCAGCAGTGTTGATAAACGGGAAGGCCAGCCGCCAGAGTCGTCGAAGCAGATTATTCACTTTGACAACCTGACTCCGCTTTTCCCGAACAGGCGGATCATTCTGGAAAATGAGGAAAGCAAGGATCTGGCCATGCGGGCGGTTGACCTGATCGCCCCCATCGGCTTCGGTCAGCGGGGCCTGATCGTGGCGCCGCCACGGACCGGTAAAACTGTTCTCCTCCAGAAAGTGGCCAATTCCATTTCCGCCAACCATCCGGACGCTTATCTTATCGTTCTGCTGGTGGATGAACGCCCGGAGGAAGTGACCGACATGAAGCGATCCGTCCGGGGTGAGGTCATCAGCTCGACCTTTGATGAACCGCCGGAGCGGCACGTTCAAGTGGCCGAAATGGTCATCGAACGCGCCAAGCGTCTGGCCGAGCGTGGAACCGATGTCGTTATCCTCCTCGACAGCATCACCCGA
Source organism: uncultured Blastochloridaceae bacterium (assembly GCA_964438585.1). GTDB lineage: Bacteria > Verrucomicrobiota > Verrucomicrobiia > Methylacidiphilales > JBCBYL01 > JBCBYL01. Next base: position 16,487 of record CAYTLD010000013.1, read on the forward strand.
CTGGCCCGGGGCTATAATACCCTGCAGCCTCATAGTGGAAAAATCCTCTCTGGCGGGGTTGACGCCAACGCCCTCCATAAGCCGCGTCGCTTCTTCGCCGCCGCCCGTAACCTGGAGGAAGGCGGCAGCCTGACCATCCTGGCGACCGCGCTGGTGGAAACCGGGAGTAAGATGGACGAGGTCATCTTTGAGGAATTCAAAGGCACCGGAAACATGGAACTCAACCTCGACCGGGCTCTCTCGGACAAGCGAATCTGGCCTGCGATCAATGTGGCCAAGTCCGGCACCCGGAAAGAGGAACTCCTCTATCATAAGGATGAAATGCCCCGCATCGATATCCTGAGAAAGGCACTCAGTTCCCTCCCAGCCACCGAGGCGATGGAATTGCTCAATGAACGGCTAAAGAAGACAAAAAATAATGTCGAATTTCTTCTCTCCATGAACCTCAAAGAGTAATGGGGGCATGCGGAAGCGTAGGCTGATCAGACCAACACTTTTTAGATCAGGATAGCAAAACTATGAATAAGATTTTAGTCACCGGCGGGGCCGGCTACATCGGGAGTGTCTGTGTCGAGGCCCTTCTGGACGCGGATTTCCAGGTTACGGTTTTCGATAATTTATCAGAAGGTCACCGGAAAGCGGTCGATCCGCGTGCCAAACTGATCGTGGGCGATCTGCTCAACACTGACGAGGTCAAACAGGCGGTTAATAAAACCAAACCGGATGGTGTGATCCACTTTGCCGGGAAAGCTCTGGTGCCGGAATCGATGAAAAATCCGGGCCTCTACTATCAGGTCAACGTTCAGGGAGGAGTGAACCTGCTCGACGCACTCAAGGAGACCGAATGTAAAAAAATCGTCTTCTCCTCCACCTGCGCCACCTATGGCGTCCCGGAAAAAATTCCCATGGATGAGAGGACTCCTCAGAAGCCGATCAACCCTTACGGCCACTCTAAGCTGGTCTTCGAGCAGGTGCTGGAATGGTATCGGGAACTCTTCGGCATCCAATATACCGCCCTGCGGTATTTCAATGCCGCCGGGGCCTCAAAGCGGTTCGGGGAGCATCACCGCATCGAGACCCACCTGATCCCGAATATTATCAAAGTGGCCACGGGCCAGTCCGAATACGTCACTGTCTTCGGAGACTCCCATCCGACACCGGATGGGACCTGTATCCGGGATTACATCCATGTCCTCGATCTCGCCTCGGCTCACATTAAGGCACTCAAAACCGAGCGCAGTGCCTGTTACAACATCGGCACCGGCCAGGGGTATTCCGTGCTCCAGGTCATCGAAGGAGTCCGTAAAGTCACCGGACACGATATTCCCGTCAAGATGATGCCACCGCGCGAGGGAGATCCTCCTAGCCTGGTCGCCTCACCGCTGAGAATAAAAATGGATCTGGAGTGGAAGCCGGAATTCCTGAAAATAACCGACACCGTTCAGACCGCCTGGGACTGGCACCGTGAGAACCCGGACGGATACAAAACCTGATCTCCATCATGCCAGCAGAACCCCGCCGCAAAAAAAACGCCCAACTGGTCACAGTCGGGCAGTTCTATGCGCTCCATTCCGAAAGCCTGGAATTAAAACTGGTCGCCGGGGCGGAGGGGATGAGCCGCCAGATTCGGGAAGGTTCCGTCAATCGCCTGGGACTGGTCTTAACCGGATTCTACCGCCATTTTGCCTGGCGTCGGGTCCAGATCGTGGGCATGAGTGAGATGTCCTACCTCCGGTCGTTGTCGGATGAGATCCGGCGGGAACGTGTCCGGGCCGTCTTTGAGCGTAAAATTCCCTGTGTCATCTTTGCCCGTAATATCAAGCCCCCGAGTTTTATGCTGGAGGAAGCGGAACGCTACCGCATCCCCATCTTCCGCTCCAGCACGGTTACCATGCGCCTGGTCAACAGCGTGGCCATTGCCCTCGAGGAAGATTTTGCTCCTACCATGACCATCCACAGCAGTATGGTTGATATCCAAGGGGTCGGCGCCCTTATCCTGGGCGAAAGCGGGATTGGAAAAAGCGAGTGTGTCCTGGGGCTGATCGAACGGGGGTACTCTCTGGTCGCCGATGACATCACCAGGCTTAAGTGCCTGGAAGGTAAGCATTTGATAGCTACATCCGCAGACATCACCCGGCACTACATGGAGGTGCGCGGAATCGGCATTATCAATGTCGCCAGTATCTTCGGCGCCTGCAGTATCCGAAATTCCAAGGAAGTGAACCTGGTAGTTTCTCTCCGGGACTGGGAACACTTTGAAAATGTGGACCGAACCGGCCTCGATCAGGATTACTATCAATTATTGCAAATCAAAGTTCCTCATGTCATAATCCCGGTTCGTTCAGGTCGTGACATCGCCGGATTAGTCGAAGTCGCTGCCCTGGATCAGAAATTAAAGAGCATGGGTCATCACTCAGCCATGGAATTTAACCAGCGGCTGATCGACCGGATGCAGAAAAAAACATCAGCTTAGGTGTAGTATATTGGAACAGACAAAACAGAGTGGGGAAGAGTCGGTTATCGAGATCGAGATCTATAACAAATTAGGTCTCCACGCCCGTCCGGCGGCCATGTTTGTCCGCATCGCCAATCAGTTTCAATCGGAAATCACAGTGGAAAAAGACGGTGAGGAAGTGAATGGTAAAAGCATCATGGGTTTGATGATGCTGGCGGCCGGTTGCGGGTCCAAGCTGAAAGTGATAGCTTCAGGTGACGATGGAGCCAAGGCTCTGGAAGCGCTGAAGGAATTGATCGAGCGGAAATTCGATGAGGATTGACCCCGATCATGGCTCCTCAACAAATTCCTAACGACACCCGCATCGAGGGTATCGCCGCCTCTCCAGGTGTCATTAAGGCACCCATTCACGTCGTCCATCGCGAGGATCTCTCCATCCCGCAGCACCCGATCGAACCCGGCGAGGTGCAGTCGGAATATCAACGCTTCGAGCAGGCACTGGTCACCACCCGCGAACAAATTCTCGAAATCCAGCAGGCCCTGCAGACTTCCATCGGAAAGCGGGATGCCAGTATTTTCGATGCGCATTTGCTGGTGCTGGAAGATGTGGTGCTCCTCGATGCCGTGCGCAAGCAACTGGAGGCCAAGCTCGTCTGTGCCGAATATGTTTTCCACCATTTAACCCAGCGCTACGCGCAGAGCATGCGTGAGGTGGAGGATCCCTATCTCCAGGAACGCGCCACGGATATTCTCGATGTCGGACGCCGGGTGGTGCAGAACCTGATGGGCCAGACGGCTCCGGCCCGCTTCAGTGTCCCCCACCCCTGCATTATCGTGGCCCAGGATTTGTCCCCGGCGGACACCGCTCAGTTGGATCGGAGCAAGGTGCTAGGATTTGCCACGGATATGGGCAACCAGGTTTCACACGCGGCCATCATGGCGCGCGGACTGCAAATTCCCGCCCTTGTCGGACTGAAGGACGCCTCAACGAAGCTGCATAGCGGGATGTCGGCCATATTGGACGGTTACGCGGGTGTACTCATCATTAACCCGTCTGAGCAGACCCTCTACCGCTACGGTGAAATGGAGGAAAAAAGGCACGCCGTCGAAGAAAGCCTGCTCGAACTCCGCGATACCAAGGCGGTGACTGTGGATGGCCACGCGGTCATCATCTCCGCTAACGTCGAGCTGCTTGAAGATTTGCCCTTGGTGAAGGAATCCGGTGCCGAGGGAGTTGGCCTCTACCGGACTGAATTTCTTTTTATGAATCGGCAGGGGAAGTCACCCATGCCCACTGAGGATGAGCAAATTGAGGTTTACCGGCAAGTGGTGGAGGCCGCCGCCCCGGAGCCGGTCATCTTCCGCACCCTCGATATCGGCGGAGACAAAATGCTCGATGATCCGCATTTAATGGATGAACTCAATCCCTCCCTCGGGTGGCGTGCCATCCGGTTTTCTCTCGGAAGAAAAGACCACTTCCGGGTTCAATTGCGCGCTATTTGCCGGGCAACCTATGGACATCCCTCCCGTATTATGTTCCCGATGATTTCCACCTACGACGAACTCCTGGAGGCTAAAGCCTTACTGCAGGAGGTGCGCTGGGAGTTGCAGGCGGAGGAAATCGATCACGCGGAAACCGTTGAGATCGGAGCCATGGTCGAGGTGCCGTCAGCCGTCATGATCAGCGATCACCTCGCCAGCCAGGTGGACTTCCTCAGCATCGGAACCAATGATCTCATTCAATATTCACTGGCCGTGGACCGAACCAATGAAAAGGTCGCTTATCTTTACCAGCCCACGCACCCCTCCATCCTCCGGTTGATTGATATCACCGTGAAAAATGCGCATGATGCCAACATCTGGGTCGGCATCTGCGGGGAGACAGCAGGTGATGTTATTCTCACCCCCATGCTGCTCGGTCTGGATGTTGATGAATTATCGATGGGCTCCGCCTCCATTTCACGGGTCAAGCGTGCCATCCAGACCCTGAACCACGAGGAGATGCGCTCCAGGGTCAAAGAGTGGATGAAAATGCCCAGCGCCCCGGATATTTACGATGAATGCCTCACCCTCGCCAAGCAGCATTACCCGGAATTAATCGGGTAACGCTGGAGATCAGTTCAGCAGCGGCGCTTTTTCTTTTTTCTGGATGCTTTTCCGCAATTTGATCAAGGCACTGTTCTGTAACTGCCGGATGCGTTCGCGCGTCACATTAAAGCGCTTGCCGATTTCAGCCAGCGTCTCTTCTTCGACCCCATCCAGCCCGAAACGCAACTTTAGAATGGCCAGTTCACGCTCATTGAGATGCTCCATGGCGGACCGCACGGTATCATTCATGTTGTCTTCGGACAGTTGACCTAGAGGATCGATGGCGGAATCATCACCGATAACCTCGGCCAGTGAGGCGTTTTCATCCTCTCCAATCGGGCGGTCGAGCGAGAGTGTTTGCTGAGCGGCCTGGCGCAGCATACTGATTTTTCCGCTGCTGATATCCAGTTCTTCGGAAAGTTCGTCCGCATCCGGCTCTCGCCCCAGCTCTTCGGTCAGTTGGGAGTGAATGCGGTTGATTTTGCTTAATTTATCGACCACATGCACCGGGAGGCGGATGGTTTTGGATTGGTTGGCCAGTGCACGACGCACCGCCTGCTTGATCCACCAGGATGCGTAGGTGCTGAATTTGGTTCCCTTAGTGGGGTCGAATTTTTCCACCGCCCGCACCAGGCCCAGATTGCCTTCCGAGATCAGATCAGCCAGCGGCAAGCCGTAACCCGCATAATCCTTGGCAATCTTAACCACCAGTCGCAGGTTGGCCTGAATCATGGAGGCACGGGCTTTCTTATTACCTTTTTGAATCTTCTTCGCCAAGGTGATTTCTTCCTCGCGTGTCAGCAAGGGAATCTGTCCGATCGCCTGTAGATATGACTGCATGCTGTCCTGAGCAAAATCCGTGTACGTAGTTACATTGTGCATATAGAGGAGACGCCAAGACTCGGAAAAATATTCAACCCTTTTTAAAAAAGATCGTTAAAAAACGACTTTAAGAAGAGGAAAGCAGAAGAAAGATTTTACGCTAAATCAAATAATAATCTACCCAGAGCGGGACTCGAACCCGCACGGTGGTCACCCACCCCGGGATTTTAAGTCCCGTGCGTCTGCCATTTCGCCACCTGGGCACAGAAGCATTATTATGCGCCCGAAACCCTGACACTCCAGTTAAAAATGTGAGTCTGAGCTTTCTCCATTTTTCCTGAATCAGCAGGATCGAAATCGGCTTTCGAAAAGCGGCACGTAGCTGCTAGTAGTTCATGCAACATGATGCGACGGGTAGGGCGCAGCAGCCTGGCTCGCCATAGCTCGACAGAGCGACGGCGGCTCCACGCAAGCCGCAAGTTACTGATGGTTAGCGGCTTGTCTGGAGACTGCGCCCTACCTGCTCTCATCAATAACTCATTATGCGATGTTGCATGAACTGCTAGAGCGAGTACAGGGCATCGACACTGTAAGGCCGCATGATAAGATTTTTATCC
>CAYTLD010000014.1:0-5765 GCA_964438585.1 uncultured Blastochloridaceae bacterium
TAGACAGCCTCTTAAAGCTCTTTAACCAGGACACGGGAATTTCTTCCACTGGCATGATATTGCGCCTGGCGTCCGGCGGGCAGGGCCTCGGCCGAAGACTCGGAAAATCCCTGCTGCTGGGTAAAGTAGTTGAACGCCCTCGTTGAGAGAGCGAAGACCCGGCTCAGCTTCCGCTTCCGGGCGCAATGGACAATGAATTCTGTCAGCTTCTTTCCGATCCCCTGGTTGGCGTGCGCCTCAGCTACGACCAGACAGGCGAGTTCGCCGGACGGCGGTTCCCCTTCCAAAAAGTGGAGTGCCACACAGCCAATGATATTCCGGTCGATCTCAAAAATGAAAAAATCCTCAATATGCTGCTCGATATCCAAGACCGTGCGCTGCAGGACTTCCTCTTCGCTGATCGAGTTCCGGATCAGCCTCTCGATGGCCGGAATATCTGCCCGCTCCGCCTGGCGGATGGCCTCGTATTCATTGGCATAGACCATCGTGCCCACCCCCTCGCTGGAGAAAAGCTCGCTGATGAGTGCTTCATCCGTTCGGGCATCGATCAAGTGAGCCCGGTGCACCCCGTGGCGGCAGGCTTGCAACATGTGTTCCATTTTCGATTTGAGATAATGATCCGCCGCCGCTTCCGGCTCCTTCAAAAAGGCCTCCGCCTCCTCAATGGAAAATTGGGCCGCCAGGCGTCCCGCGTCTTCGACTCCGTTGGAAATTCCCAGGTAAATCAGCTTGGCCGCCTTCAGGGCCTTGGCCACTTCCAGGGCCACATGATTGGATTCCAGCCGGAAGGCCTGGCCCGCCCCATCCGTCCCAATCGGCGGGACGACCGGAATGATCCCGGCATCAAGCAATTTCATAAACAGCGCCGCATCTATTTTTTCCGCCCGCCCGGTCAGACCCTTGTCCTGACCTCCCACGATGCCGCTGGGATGCGCCGTCACTGCATTCGTCACCGCTCCGGAAAGATCCGCCTCCGCCAGACAATCGAGAATGCGCTGGGACAGCATCGACGACGCCAGCGTGGCCGCTTCCAGGGTCACTTCATCGGTGATCCCCTCCCCCTCCAAATCAGACGGACTCACACCCAGACGCCGGGTAATATCCTTCAGCTTATTCCCCGCCCCATGGACGAGGATCATTCTCACATTCACCGACCTGAGCACCGATATATCGAGAACCAGATTCTTAAAATTGGCCGCATCCACGATGGCACTATCCAGGCTCAGGACAAAAAGCTTGTCCCGAAACTGTGACGTGTAACGCAGGATGCCTCTTAAATCAGATGCTCGCATAGGCACATCTTACACAAATAACCGTAAAATATGCAATCCACACTTCACGCGGGGTTCTTGACCGGATCTGATTCTTCTGGCAATTCCAATACGTGCCAACCCGGAATGATAACCCCACTTCCACCGGCCAGTTGCGCAACATCTGGCAGGCGCTCAACGACTCCTCCCGCCTCCGTCTTCTGGCCTTGCTCCAGGAACAGGAGTTGTCGGTCAGTGAGCTGCAGGCCATTACCTATCTCTCCCAGTCCCTGATATCCTCTCACCTCAGTGTCCTCACCAAGGCGGGTGTCATCCACCACCGGCGCGCGGGCAAGAGTCATTTTTACCAGGCAACAGCCATTCAAAATCCCGCTATCCAGGCGATTATCGATGCGGCCATGACCACCCTCGGGGAAGTCCCGGCCTCCATCGAGGACCGCAAACAACTCAAGGCCACCCTCCGCAAGCGCCGCCAGGACGCGCAGGCTTACTTTAACAAAATCGCCGGAAAACTGGGAAAGGCCTACTGCCCGGGACGCACTTGGTCAGCGGTCGGGCCTCTCTTCGCTCACCTGGTCCCGGAGGTGGATATCGCCGACCTGGGAGCGGGAGAAGGCTGGCTGACCCTCATGCTGGCGCAACAGGCCCGGCATGTGATCGCGGTGGATAACTCACACAAGATGGTCGAATTCGCGCGCCAGCAACTCAAAGAGAGAAAAATCAAAAACGTCGAATACCGACTCGGTGACCTGGAGCAACCTCCGATCGACCCCGCTTCCGTGGATATTGTCGTTTTCAGCCAGGCCCTGCACCATGCGGAAAATCCATCGGTCGCCGTTCAAAATGCCGCAGCCCTCCTTCGTCCGGGCGGACGTCTGGTCATCCTCGACCTCGATCAACACCAGTTCGAACAGGCGCGGGATATTTATCACGACCAATGGCTAGGATTCAGCGAAGCGGAAATCCTCTCCTGGATGGAGCAGGCCGGACTGAAGCGACTGGTCTTTCAGATCCTCGAAGCGGATGACAGCAGCGGCTTAAAACCTCTCCTGGCTTCCGGAATGAAGTAACAAACCTGCTTGACGTCCACACCCGCATTTGGCCATTCTACGGTGTGACTCAGATTCAGTACCGCATCCTCATGGCCCTCTCCTCATTCTGTCTGGCCTGCTCGATCGCCATCGTATTGATCCTCTTTGTCAACATCGGCATCAAGAACGATATCGCCAAACAGCAACCCGCCATCCAACAGGCCACACTCATCCAACAATCCTCCAGAGTGCTGCTTCAGGAAATCGCCGGTGCCTCACCCCGGAACCCCGAATTCGTCGACCTCCTCCAGCGCTACGGAGTCAATATCAATGACAACCGCCAGCAGGCCAACCCCACGCCTCCAACGCCATGATGGATCAACCTGACACTCCTTCCTCGAACAATGCCAGTGACCGCAACCCGGACGCCGGGGGGCTCTTGGCCTCAATGGCTACTCCAAATACTTTCTGGCCCCTGGCCATCCTCACCGCTTCCATCCTCGTCCTGATGCTGATGCAACTCTGGAACCTCTGGTCCCAGCGCGCCGCACTGCAACAAAACTTCCAGGCCCGCCGCACCGCCCTCGTCCAAACTCAGGAACTTCAGCAGCGCGTCAATGGCATCACTCAGGAGTTGCTCATCCTTTCCCAGTCAAATGCAGACGCCAAGGCGATTGTGCAGAAATACAAAATCCAGATGGCCCAACCCGCCCCGCCTCCGGCAGAGCAGTAATTCCCGGATTCTTAGAGGCTGTCTTAGAGGCTGTAGAAAATATCTCATTCGCGCCAGACTTCTATTTGACTGCCTGTCTGGAATCCGTATCTTAGCAGACTTATTATGACAGAAGTAGCCGAAAAACCCGTATTCAATAAATCCAATCCTTTTCCTGCCAAGCTCACTGAGACTTGGATGCTGAGCAAGGAAGGATCGGAAAAAGAAACCCGCCATTTCGTTATCAACATCGAAGGCAGTGGCCTGACCTACGAGCCCGGACAGTCGATCGCTATCTTTCCCTGCAACCCTCCCGGACTGGTCGCGGAAATCCTCGATACCGCCCACTTTGATCCCACTCACACCATCGAACAAAAAGACGGCAGCAAAAAGCCGCTCATCGATGTCCTGACCTCTGATATCTCCCTGAACCGGGTCAATGGAAAATTTGTCAAAGCTGTGGCGGAAAAACTCCCGGAGGGCGAAGAAAAGACCAAGCTGGCCGCCATCACCGAGGACAAGGAACAACTGGAAGCCTATATCTTCACCCGCGACTACGTCGATGTCATGCGGGAATACCCGGAGGCCAAATTTACCGCCGAGGAATTCGTCGCCATCCCGGGCAAACGGGTTCCACGCCTCTACTCCATCGCCTCTTCGATCGCCAAGCACCCGAATGAAGTCCACCTCACCGTAGCCGTCATTCGCTACCATACCCACGGACGGGATAAGAAAGGCCTGGCCACCGGCTATCTGACCGATCACACCGAACTCAATATCAACAACATCCCCGTCTTTTTCGCCCCCTCCAAGCACTTCAAACTCCCGGAAGATCCCAACACCCCCATCATCATGGTCGGCCCGGGCACCGGCATCGCCCCCTTCCGGGCCTTCCTTGAACAGCGGGAAATCGACCGGGCCCCGGGAAAGAACTGGCTCTTCTTCGGCGAGCAGCGCCGCGCCACCGACTTCCTCTATGAGGAGGAATTCACCGCCTGGGAATCCAGCGGCCTGCTCACTAAACTCCATACCGCCTTCTCACGCGACCAGGATCACAAAGTCTATGTCCAGGACCGACTACGTGAAAACGGGGCCGAAATCTGGCAGTGGATCCAGGATGGCGCCTACTTTTATGTCTGCGGGGACGCCAAGCGGATGGCCAAGGATGTCAACCAGACCCTCATCGATATCGCCATCGAACATGGGGGCATGTCACCGGAGGATGCGGAGACCTATATCAACAAGACCCTGCCCCGTGAGGAAAAACGCTACCTCAAGGACGTCTATTAAAAAATCGTGTACATTTTTCAAATTCATGGTTGAGTAAAGCCATGGCTGCACGGAAATCGACACGTAAGACGACGCGGAAAACAGCCCCCCGCCGTCGCGCGCCAGCCCGGCGCCGTAAAACCAGCGCCGCAATCGGTCCCTGGCAGTGGCTCATTCTGGTCGTTTCCTTCCTCTGCCTGGCCACCTCTGTTTATCTGACTTTCTTCATGGACGGCAACCCTCCCCCACAAGAAGAAAGTTCCATCACCGAAAAGGCTCATCAACTGGCCAGAGAATATCCCGATGCTGAGGTCTTTAATCCCGACAAAAGCGAAAAAAAAAACGGGTTTTAGAATCCACTCCGCCTGACCCGCCCCGGCCCCCTGAACGCCCGCGGCCCGTCCCGGCAAAACCAAAGGTTGTTCCACCCACCCCTCTGGCACCCGCTCCGGAGGCGCCTCAATTTATTCAGGAAAGCCTGGCCCCAGATAACCCGCCAGCTCCTCCAGAGCCCTCTCCCTCACCGGAAATAAAGCCAAAGTCACCTCCACCTCCACCGCCACCGCCGGAGCCCACGGCTCAATTTTCAGAAATTCCCACCACCGTGGCCAGAGCCATTCCGGTCATCGGACCACCACCCGAAACTCGCCTCGATATTGCCGCCTGGCAGGTCCGCCTGGAACGCTGGCATTTTTCCGGTGGCACCATCGATGGAGAATATGGACCCCGCTCCCGGCGCGCGGTCTCCCAATTCCAGCGCCACCACGGGCTGGAGCCCAACGGCCTGCTCGATGAGCCCACCCGGGCCCGGCTCGGCATGCCTGGAAATCCCTTCCATCTTTACGAGGTGACAGCGGAGGACATGAATCAAATCCAACCCACTCCTCTAAAATGGAAAGAGAAGGCGGAAGCCGACTACCTCGGCTACAATGACGCCTGGGAAATGATCGCGGAAAAATTCCACAGCACCCCGGAATTTATCCAATTCCTCAACCCAGGCCTAGAAGACATTTATCCCGGAACCCTCCTGACCGCCCCCAACCTCGACCACTCCCGCGCCCTGCCGAAAATTGACCGGATCGTCATCCTCCTCTCCGATACCACCCTCCTCACTTACAGCGACGGCAAGGTCCAGTCCTGCTTCCCCTGCTCCATCGCCCGCGACAAAAACAAACGACCCAATGGCGAACTCCGCGTCAAAAACCGAGCCCCCAATCCCAATTACACTTTCAGTCCGGATCTTTTCGTCGATGTCGCCCTGGAGGAAGGAATCGATAAAAAAATGATCATCCCCCCCGGCCCCAATAACCCGGTCGGCCTGGCCTGGATGGGCCTGACCCTCCCTGGCTACGGCATCCACGGCACCCCAGAACCCACCAATATCTCCACCACCGGCTCCTCCGGCTGCTTCCGCCTCGCCAACTGGAACGCCCAAAAACTCCTCCACATGGCCGACATCGGCACCCTCGTCGAAGTCATCCC
>CAYTLD010000014.1:5865-22108 GCA_964438585.1 uncultured Blastochloridaceae bacterium
ACGCCCAAAAACTCCTCCACATGGCCGACATCGGCACCCTCGTCGAAGTCATCCCATAATTAAATCGTCCAGCCTTGGAGGGTTTTCATGTAATTGGCGCGCTCGAAGGCCTGGGGGTCGGGGCATTTGCTCAAGCTCATGATACCAACCATATCCGAGGCCTTGGCATAACCGTTGATATTCATCCAACGGATCAACTCATCCCGGACGTAGGCCAGGCGTTCGGGTCCATAGGTGAGGATGGCGGAGACCATTTGCACCCCGGTGGCGCCGGTCATGAGACATTTGATAACATCTTCAGCCTGATGAACTCCCCCGGTGGCTCCCAGGGAGATGGGAAATTTGTCATAGAGGATAGCCAGCCAGCGCAGGCGCATGAGGAGTTCGGTCCGGGTGGAGAGCTTGAGCCGCGGGGTGGTCTCGAGTTCCTTAATGTCGATATCCGGCTGATAAAAGCGATTGAATAATACGACCCCTGAGGCCCCGGCCAGATGAAGGCGTTTGACAACGTTCGGAAGCGAGGAGTAGAACGGCGAGAGCTTGACCGAAACCGGAATGTCCACCCCCGCGCATACGGACTGAGTAACGGCGATCAATTCCTCCTCCACTTCAGCGGAGCTGACATCCGGATCGGTGGCCAGAAAGTAGAAATTCAATTCCAGGGCGGAGGCTCCGGCTTCCTGAATCAACTTGGCGTAATGCACCCAGCCCCCCTGGGTTACCCCGTTCAGGGATCCGATGACCGGGATCGATACCGACTGACAGAGTTTCCTTATGGAGTCGAGGTAGTCCTCTGGCCCGACCGGCATTTCATAACTCCCTGGGAAGAAGCTCTGGGCCTCGGCAGATGAATCGCTGTAGATCTCAGAAAAGTAGCCAGAGGTCTGCATGTTCATCCGGATGCTTTCCTCGAAGAGTGAATACGTCACCACCGCAGAGGCTCCCGCCTTCTCCAACTCGATGACCTGATTGAGATCATCGGTCAATGGGGAGGCTCCGATCACCAGCGGTGAGGTAAGGTTGAGACCGAGGTAGGAAACACTCAAATCAGGGTTCATAGGACTTTCCTTTTCATGGCCCGGTTGGCCGGGATGCCGCTATTAGCCAGTTCTTCATAAAATTGCCGCTGTTGGTTAATCGCCCGAGTCGCCTCTTCCTCCAGTTCCCTGGCCCGTCCGGGGTTGATCTGTTCGAGCACCCGGAAGCGGGCTTCATTGCGAGTAAATTCATGCAGAGGCAATTTAGGAGCGGCTGAATCGAGCATCAGGCTGGCCTTGCCTTCTTTTTCGCGGCGGGGATCGAAACGATAGAGCGGCCAGTAGCCGGATTGCACCGCCCGTTTCTGCTGATCGATGGCCAGGTGCATGGAATACCCGTGGGCGATGCAACTGCTGTAGGCAATGATCAACGAGGTGCCGGGATAGCTAATCGCCTCATTGAAGGCACGCACAGTTTGGGAGTCATTGGCTCCGAAGGCGACCCGGGCGACGTAGATGTGTCCGTAACTCATGGCCAGGAGCCCGAGATCTTTCTTGCGCACCTCTTTGCCGGCGGAAGCAAATTTGGCCACCGCTCCCAGCGACGTCGATTTGGACTGCTGGCCACCGGTATTGGAATAGACCTCGGTATCGAGCACGAGGATGTTGACATCCAGCCCCTGAGCCATGACGTGATCCAGCCCGCCAAACCCGATATCATATGCCCAGCCGTCCCCACCCACGATCCAGACACTCTTGGAAACCAGGTAATCCATCAAATGCTCCAGGCGCTGGAGGCTGACATCTCCGGAATCACGGATAGCTTTCTTTAGTTCCACCACCCGCTCGCGCTGCCGGGCGATGGTGGCCTCACTGGTCTCCTCCTGCTCTTCTAGCAGGCTATCGACCAGCTCTTCTCCCAATAGCTTACGCTGGTGGCGGATAATGTGCGTGGCATGTTCCCGTTTCTTATCGATGGCCAGGCGCAGCCCGAATCCGAACTCGGCATTGTCCTCAAAGAGTGAATTGGCCCAGGCCGGTCCGCGCCCGTGGGCATCGGTCGTGTAAGGCGTGGTCGGGAGGTTGCCTCCATAGATAGAAGAGCAGCCGGTGGCATTGGCCATGATCGCCCGGTCACCGCAGAGCTGGGTCAGTAATTTGATGTAAGGCGTCTCACCGCAGCCGGCACAGGCACCGGAAAATTCAAAGAGGGGCTGAAAGAATTGGGACTCTTTCGGGCGGGTCGGGTTCAGGACGGCCCGGTCCACCTCCGGCAGCTTCAGGAAGAAGTCGAAGTTTTTTCGCTCCGCGTCGCGGATGGGTATGAGGTCAGCCACATCGAGCGCCTTGTGCTTCGGATTGGTCTTGTCCTTGGCCGGACAAATTTCTACGCACAGGCGGCATCCGGTGCAGTCTTCCGGAGCGATTTGGATGGTGTAATGCTGATCCGGGAAATCGTTGGAACGGAAGGGCACTGACTTAAAGGTTTCCGGCGCATTCCCGACCGCCTCCTGCGGATAAAATTTGGCCCGCACGGCCGTGTGCGGACAGACCAGGACGCATTTGTTGCATTGGATACATATATCGGGATCCCAAACCGGAATCTGCTGGGCCAGCGTAGGCTTCTCCCACTTGGTGGTGCCAGTCGGCCAGATACCATCAACTGGAAATGCGCTGACCGGCAGGGCATCCCCCCGTCCCATCATAATCGCCGCCGTCACCCGTTGCACAAAGTCCGGTGCCTCCGTGGAAACCGGACTTTCGATCGAACGTCCATCAGCAGATTTCCCGGCTAGCTCGACCTTAACCACCCCGGCGACCGCCAGATCGATCACTTTCAAGTTCTTGTCGATGATGTCCTGGCCTTTGCGACGGTAGGTTTTTTCGATCGCGTCACGGATGGCGGTCAGTGCTTCTTTTTCCGGCATCAGGTCGGCCACCTTGAAAAAGGCGGTCTGCATGATGATATTGATTCGCCCGCCCATGCCTGCCTCAGCGGCCAGGCGATAAGCATCAACAATATAGAGACTTAATTTTTTCTCCAGGATGGCCTCTTGGACCGGCAGCGGCACGTGCTCCCAGAATGTTTCCGCCGGATAGGGGCTGTTGACCAGCAGGACGCCACCGTCCTTGACCTGGCTGGCCATGTCATTTTTTCCCAGCAGTGACCACTGGTGGCAGCCGAGAAAGTCCGCTTCCGTAATCAGGTAGGGTGCCTTTATCGGCTCCTGTCCAAAGCGTAGATGGGAAACCGTGACCGCGCCCGATTTCTTAGAGTCATAGACAAAGTAAGCTTGGGCTGAGTAGCCATTCTCTCCCAGGATCTTGATGGTATTCTTATTGGCACCGACAGTTCCGTCCGATCCCAGCCCGTAAAATACCGCTGACTTGACCCCCTCTATCGGGATATTGTCTTCCGGGTCCACCCCCAGTGAGGAATAGCTGACATCATCCTGGATGCCGATGGTGAAATTACCCTTCGGTTTGGAGGATTCCAGCTCACGCAACACGGAGCGAACCATGGCCGGAGTAAATTCCTTCGAGGATAATCCGTAGCGCCCCCCGATAACATTCATTCCCGTGCGCCAGCCTACCGCCAGTGAGGCCATGATATCCTGATAGAGGGGTTCCCCCACCGCCCCCGGCTCCTTGGTCCGGTCCAACACCGCCAGGCTCTGGCATGTTTCCGGGATCGCCCCCATTAGCGCTTTAACTGAAAAGGGGCGATATAAGCGCACCTGAATCACTCCGACCTTCTCCCCCTGAGCCTGCAGATAGCGCACTGTCTCGGCCGCTGTCTCGGCACCGGACCCCATCAGGATGATGACCCGCTTGGCTTCCGGGTGACCATGGTATTCAAAGAGCTTATAATAGCGTCCGGTCAAATCTCCCAACTGGTCCATCGCGGATTGAACCTTGTCCGGAAATGTATCGTAGTAAGGGGTCACCGCTTCCCGGGCCTGGAAAAACGTGTCCGGGTTCTGCGCGGTGCCACGGATGCTGGGCGCGTCCGGGGTCAGTGCCCGCTTCGAGTTTTCAATCACCGCATCAACCGAAATCAACTGCCTCAGGTCACTGTCGCTGAGCAACCTCGCCTGGTTGATCTCATGCGAGGTCCGGAAACCATCAAAGAAGTGCAGCATGGGAATCCGCCCCGTCAGTGTGGCCATGTGGGCCACCGCCGCCATGTCATGGGCCTCCTGAACATTGGCCGATGCCAGCATCCCCATCCCCACCTGCCGGACCGCCATCACATCCGAGTGGTCACCAAAGATAGAGAGCGCATGTGTCGCGATACTGCGCGCCGCCACATGAAGCACAAACGGACTCAGCTCACCGGCAATCTTATACAAATCCGGGATCATCAGCAGCAGCCCCTGCGACGCCGTAAACGTCGTCGCCATCGCTCCCCCCTGAAGTATGCCGTGAATTGCTCCGGCCACACCGCCCTCCGACTGCATCTGCACCACCCGCGGAACCGTGCCCCAGATCGATGGCCTGCCTTGGGCGGCCCACTCATCAGAGAGTTCCCCCATGGGCGTAGAGGGAGTAATTGGATAGAGAGCGATTCCTTCGCTCAAGCGGTAAGCCACGGATGCCGCCGCCTCATTCCCGTCCAAGGTCACCAATTCAGCATTATCGGGTTGCGTTTCGGGTGACTTTTTTGCAGGCGCGATCATTTCCGATATATAAATAATTCTTATACCTATGTCAACCCAATCATTGTCTCACCTTCTCTTTTATCAAGGCACTTGCATTCCAGCTTTGCTAATAGACTCTTCCTGACTAACTTAGCAAGATGAAGTCCCGCCGCAGTCACCGTGTCTCTCAAATGCTCCGTGAGGAAATTGCCCGTCTGATCATCCGTGAACCATCCCTCGATGCACTCCTCATCACCGTAACTGAAGTCGATTTATCACCCGACCTGAAGCAGGCTCGCGTCTATTTCAGTTCCTTGAACGACAAGATCCCCGCCGCTCAACTGGAAGAACAGCTCTCCCGCCATTGCCATGAGTGGCAGCAGCTTCTCAGCCGTCGCGTGAAAATGAAATACATCCCGCGCCTCTCTTTTGTCAACGACCACACCCTGCAACGCGGGGATCGTATCCTGCAGATACTGCAGCAGCTGGATGAGCCCGAAGCGCAGGACGATAAGGGCCAATGACGGAGAAATACGATATCATCATCATGGGAGCCGGGCCCGCCGGCTCGATGTATGCCCTGCTGACCGCCCGCCAGGGTCTCAAAGTTCTGCTCCTGGATCGCGAGCGCTTTCCCCGTCAACGTATCTGCGGGGGCTGCCTGCACCCGTCCGTCTCCAGCCTCTGGAAGAAAGTCGGATTGGCAGAATCTTTCCGTCAACTGCCCCAGTCACCGATCAACTCATTCCTGCTTTCCAACGACGACCTCCCCCCAGTCGTGGCCCCCTTCCCCGCCGTCGGTGAAACCCACATCGCCATCTCTCGTCCGGAATTCGACCAATGGCTGCTTACGGAGGCTATCGCCGCCGGAGCCGAATTTCTCGGCGGGGTCTCCGTCCGCAGTTTCGAGGAACGCCGCACCCTCATTACCAGCGAGGGGGATTTTCAATCGGAGTTATTCATCGGGGCGGATGGGCGCAAGTCCTGGCTGGCACGGGCGGCCGGGCTCGCCCGCCGACTGGGCTCCTGCAACCGGATTGCCTGGTATTCGGAAATTTCCGAGGAACATGCCCCGGAAGATGCAGTGCACCTGAAATTTTTCCCGGAAGGCTACTTCGGCATCAACCGGAGCGGCACCGGCACCGCCAATCTTTCCATGCTCCTGAGCCGCCGGAGCCTCGACACCCCGCAGATGATCGTGGGTCGCTACTTTGACGATCTTCCCCCCCTGGGTTGGACCAGCACCTTTCCCATCAGCCGCCCGCGCAACATCCCGGCCGGCAACCGCGTCCTCCTCATCGGGGATGCCGCCCGCCTGCTCGAACCCTTCACCGGCGAAGGAATCGCCATGGCCCTCTATTCTGCCACCGAGGCCGCGCAACTCACCCTTTCCGCCCGCACCTCAGAGCGGACCTTCCCCGGCCTCGAGACCGCCTATCGCCGCACCCATGCCCGGCTCTACAAAAATCTGAAATACCACAATGCCCTCTCCCGCTGGATGGCACTCGACCCCAATCGCGGCATCACCAGTGTCAATTTCCTCCACCGCTTCCCCTGGCTGCTTCGC
Organism: uncultured Blastochloridaceae bacterium; assembly: GCA_964438585.1. GTDB lineage: Bacteria > Verrucomicrobiota > Verrucomicrobiia > Methylacidiphilales > JBCBYL01 > JBCBYL01. The sequence continues at coordinate 12,051 of CAYTLD010000014.1, forward strand.
TTCGTCGTGCGCGACTTTCTTCCCGGAGCCACCAGCTTGTAAATACAACCAAATCACTTAGGATACACCGATGAACATTGCCATAGCCGCCGACCACGGGGGATTTGATTTCAAACAACAACTGCGCGATCAACTGGAAAAAGCCGGTCACCAGGTCTTCGACTGCGGACCGGATACTCTCGATCCCGCCGATGACTACCCCGACTTCGGACTTCCCGCCGCCCGCGCCGTCTCAGCTGGCCAGGCCGACCGCGCTATCCTGATCTGCAACAACGGCATCGGCATGGCCATGCTCGCCAATAAACACCCCGGCGTCCGCGCCGCCGTCGTTTACAGCGCCGAAACCGCCGCCCAGACCCGCCAACACCACGACTCCAATGTCCTCGCCCTCGGCGGCGCCATCTTCACCCCCGAAGAACTCCTCCACTTCACAGAAATCTGGATGAACACCGAGTTCGAAGGAGGCCGCCACCAGCGCCGCATGAATAAAATCATGGAAGGAATGTGAAAGTCAGCCGTGAGGCAGGAGGCGAAGGGGGTTCCAGAGCGAAGCGAAAAAATCTGAAACAATCTTAACCACTGATGAACACTAATTAACACTGATTTTTTTATTTTTTCGCAGGGAGAGTGGGCATCTCGAAGACTCGCGATTAATCGGTGCTGCCCGCATTCCAAATTTCTGGAACTGTGGGCAAGATGCCCACTCTCCTTGTCTTCTCCGTAAAAATGTAAATGGTTCAAGTTTTCCTTATTTTTATTTCTTCCTAACGTAGAGCTGTATCATGGAGTGAGCGGAAGCGAACGGAAATGATACCAGCGACTGGTTAGCACTTAGTAAACCATATTAGCGCCGAAATCCGGGATCTGTCCATTCCTAATCTGATCCTGCCAATACCTGATTTTCTTCAGATTTCTTTTGTGGACAGCGTTATCTTCATTCGCCCAAAACCTTATCGTCAGCTCTAAGTATTCAATCACAACTTCGGATTCTCCTTCTCTCAGCAGGTCATGTGCTAGAGAAAGATTCGGCCCGAATGAATTCAACTGAGGGCTACCAGGAGTGTCGGCTGCGAAGAATAGGTGATGGACTGCTTGATCTTTATTTCCCTGCGTTAAGGCGATTCGTCCCAGCACGACATGGGATGAATGGATAGCATTCCCATAATTCCAATTCTCTTCAAATTCGGGCGCTAATTCCAATTGTTCGGTTGCAAACCTTTCAGCGTCATCAAATTTCCCTTGGTTGAAGCTTTCTTTTGCGGCATCACCAAGAGCGTAAAACCGTTCCGTTTCATTGCTTGCAGCTTCAAGTTCTAGCATGGCTCGCGAATAATCATCAAAGCATCCAGTGAGTGCAATCAGGTAGAGTATTGGTAATATCCATTTTGTTTTCATTTTGCTAACGTTAGCAGTCTGCCGCGAACGACCGCAGGGAGCGAGTTGGTAGCACGGCCTTGTTCGATTTTTATTTATATTCAAGTTTTCGTACCGAAATATCAATGACCTTTCCGTCCTGTCCGACGACTTTAACCATAGACCAACCGTGGTGAAAACAAGCTACTTGGTTCCCCTTCTTTAGGGGTGGGAAATCTAAGAGATCGCTTCTTTCCTCATCTACTTCACGCCCGACCCCTGCCAGTTTTCTGGTAACATCCGTAAAATCCATACCAATAACCATAGTCCTATAGGATTCAGTATTACTTTCGCTTATTTCGGCGAGTGCAGCCGAACGTGCACTCAGAAAGGCCAGTCCCAGAATCAAAATAGCTATGATTACATAGAGTATCGACCTAATCATATTTTCTATCTATATCTAACAAATGATTCTACCTTTTTCGCATATCACTTTTCGTTTGGTTTAACACGTAAAACAGATTTGATTTAGTTTGCAGGACTATAGCTATTTAATATTACTGATCTTAGAAGGTGATTGGCGAGGAAAATCATAGGGGTCAAGATTCTTGATTTTTTGGATTAGACATTGCTTTGGTCAAATATCACAAATCATTGGGTGAACCCCCTCACCCCTCAGGCTCAACGTCACCTGTGAACCATAGAGGCCGCTCAACCGGCTTCTTCGAGTTATAGTTTTCCATATGTAAATGTGTACTGGCCAGAATGTTCGATAACCTGGTTAAAATTATTAGTGAATCGGATATAACCCGGTTTCTTCTCATGAATCTTAACAACAATTTGTCTCCTCGGTCGGCCATTCTCACTATACTGGATGTAGCCGATCATTCTCCAATTCGGTTGTGTCTTATCTAGATATGCTTCTTGCGCGAAGCGCTCCTGATCCGAACGCTTGGAACATGCTCGATAGATACCAGAGGTCACAGCTATCATTAAAATCATTCCAAATAGGGACACAAAACTCATTTTTCTCTTTTGTTCATGTCTTGTAGGCGAAGTTTCGGCACTGGCCTTTACCGTTTTAGTTCTAGAAGATGGCTTGCTATCATCCGTGAGTTTCATAACCAGGTAGAAAAAACCTCCCCATCCAATTATGGTGGCTGCTATAACCAAAAATATGGCAACTAAATCCATCTATTTTCAACGTCAGCTTTCAGCCAAGAGGAACGCAGTGAGTGAAATGGCTGACATGTTTTGTTCAGCGTTTCCGTTAGTAGGTTCTAGCCAACAAGTAGCTGCCACAGAAACTGGTAACTACTGCCCATACTGTTCTTGCTAATTCTGCGCCAACACTACTGAGTTTCAATCCCATGTTTTTATTTATATTTCCCTTTTTCATACTTTTCCTTTTGTTTGTTTTTAACTCTTTACGGGTTATCCATAGCTCTAAAGCTATAGCCAATACTAAGGGCAGTAAGATGCCAGGAACCGCGAACAGCAAACTTGCCACTCCAGAACTTGCTGGCTGGAACCTACTAAATAATCATTATACCGAAAAGTTCTAAAAATACAATATTTTTACCGTCGCCCGCCAGTCACTGCTGGAACGCGAAGTGTGTAAGGCGTTGACTGAACGGGATTGTCAGCATTCATCTATCTTTTCACCGGTAACTTTTCCGCCCTTTTGGTTCTTTCCTGTTATTAATCTGCCATCCTCGGATAGTTCCAGAAAATCAACCCATCCAGAATCCCATCGAAGAACAAACCAACGGGCTTGCAGGTCTAGGGGAGTGAATGTGGCAGATTCTCCTGTGCTACAACTGACGTCGCCGGTATTACGTATTTCAACATCTAGGCTGCCCTGCCATTTCCATTTTCCCTCAATTAAGAATATAAGCTCGGAACCGACTTCTGCAGTTCCAGCTGGCTGCAAATCGCTCGTTCCTAGCTGTTCCCCATGGGGTTTTTTTCGCTTTCTTACGCAACTGAGAACATCTGATGTGTGTTTACGATAATGTAACCACAGGGCCATGAGGACAACCCCAGCGAGCAACCCAATAATTGTCACGCATACAAAAACTATTAATACGACGGCATCCTTAGACTCGAGAGTGAGCAACGAGAGAAGGGATGTAAAACCGACTGACAGGCTAGCGACGCCAAAAGTGAGAAAGATGGAATCGGGTGAACCCCGCTCTAAGGAGTCTAATTCATGCTCAGATATAGGATAGATGCTTAATTTCCCTAGGGGAATCCAATCTAACTCTCCTTTAGGGAGTTCCTTCTTATTCATCCTTTTTCGGTCCTTACGGATGCTCTGACTGTTCCGGAGCACCCCCCAAGATCGATTACTACATGCCAGATGCCAGCGTGCGGGGGTTTTATTACAACTGGTGACTCTTTTGCCAATCCGCCATAGTATGAATGCTTGTCACCTCGTTTATATTTCTGGAAATTCGAAGTATCCAAAACCCTTACATTCGCCTTGGTATCGAGATCGACAACCACGACTTCGTCAGAATTGAGTTCCAATTTTGAATGAAGGAAATTCATAGTGTGCTAACTTTAATCGTGATCCACGGCTGGAACGCGAAGCTTGTAAGCCTCCACCGCCTTGTTGGGCTTGTTTAAATTTAGGGTTTTCTGCCGAGGTTTCATAGTTGGGCGCTTGAAGCCACCATCGCTAGGCAACGGTGAAGTATCCGCAGCACCGTTCTGTGAACAGGGTGGAAAAATCTGATACGGAGTCGAATCTGCCTTCGGAAGCTTCGGCTTAACACCGACAAACCGAGCCAATGCCCCTTTCAGGTAATCTTCATCCAACTCGCAACAAACCCACCGACGTTTGAGCGATTCTGCAGCCTCTCCAGTCACGCAAGAACCACCAAAAGGATCGACAACAAGGTCATCTTCGTCTGTAAGCATCCGGATAAAATACTCGGGAATCCGAGCGGGAAAGCGCGCTGGATGAACCGGCAAATCATTCGCTCGACAGTAGTCCTGATAAGCTCCGTTTGATTCTGTATTTGCGAGGGCAAGTAAATTTGGGGGCACAGAGCCACCATTGTCCTTCCCAAACTTGTCAGAAATGTCATGGCCAGATGGCCGAAGCTTAGGAGTGTAACCATTCTTGAGCAGAGACTTCATCGAGTCACTGTAAGGAGCAAGTATCCTTCTATTGGATGCTTTAGGCCAAGGCGTCTTTGACAACCACCAGATGCAATTCACCGCGTCTTTGACGCGGACTCTACGCACGTTCACCCATTCTGCAGGGGTTGGTAATTTAGCGGGGTTCCACCAGTAGTGCTCCTGGCAAAGATGGAACCCATGGTCACGGCAAAGAGCGATCAATAACTCGAAGTGATAAAGAGATCGGGTTGGCATCCCTGGCTTCCATGCTCCGCCGATGTCGATTACGAGGCTTCCCTTTTCCTTGAGGACGCGGCTCATCCCTTCTGCAAAAGGACGGAACCACTCCACATATTGATCTGCATCTTCATTACCGTAGTTCTTCTTGCGCACCAGACCGAACGGAGGTGAAGTCACGATCAAATCGACCGATGCAGGTTCGAGCGACTTGTGTAATAGTCCGAGGCAATCACCGTGATAAATTCGCCCCAAATCCGTCTCGCGGTAAAGTTCGGGCTCTAGGATTCCGTAAAGAAAAGAGTTCTCTTTCACCTTACAGGTTCTTTCGGAAGGAGAGTTCTGCTGGGAATATAGGTGTCGGAGGTAGTTGCTGAGAGAGTTGTAGCCTGCATCTAGGGCAGAGGACTCCATCTTTTCGTATTCTTGCTCGGTGAGGCGAAAATTAACGAGCTTACTGCGAGGATTCTTGGACTTTGGGCGTGGCATCAATAAAACCGTAAGACAAAAACGCGTCTGGTCAAGAAAGTTTTTGTCTTACAGCATTATGCGGCCCTGAAACCGTTCGCTTGCCGTATCATCGTCGGGTCAGGCCACTGAGACCGATCAGCAGGTAAAAAAATCTCCCGTCCAAGATGGGACTCGAACTCAGCTAAGCCTCCTCCAAGGCCAAGACGAACAAGATCATCCCGTTTTTTTCGATTGATCAGCATATTACGATCCTCGCCCAAGAAAATAAGTCCTCGATCGTAGGCTCTGTGGTAGGTTGGAGACAGGCATAGTCCGTTATGAACGCTGTCGGTGCTGCCCTCTGCCCCAACTGGTAGGATGTGAGCAGCATCGATGAGGCGAAGCTGCAATCCGGTGACGCAGCATTTCCTGTCGTAGGCCACGATCACCTTGCGACGAAAATCGCTGTCCCGTGCAAGTCTTGAAACCTTGCAGACTACCCTTCTACGCTCAGTCGTCAGGGCTGAAATCTCCTCGTCAGAGACCATCTCAAACCTACCGACCCTCGAGAGAATGTCAGAGACAACCGCGTCGGCACCGGTCTCATGCAGGCTCTCGCAGTTCAGCGCGTATGAAAGGAGGTTGTCGGGCCGGATTGCCACAGCGATCTCATCGTTGCCTTTTCGGGCAAAAGCGAAGCCATCCCGAACCGCATCCCGAAGTGTGTTGATGTTAATCTGAATAGATGGGGACTGCGTGGAGAACGTGCGGTGCATCCGTAGGTCAAACCCGGCAAAGCATCTTGTGTTCGGCTCATACCCTAGGAGAAGCGTCGGGCCGTCGGGATTCTCGGGCAATGGAGGGGTGACAGACGTGATCTGAATTCTGTATTCATCGGCCGGACGTGCTGCTCCGCCACCATGCGTGAGTGTCCAGACGTATATCCATACTGGGAATGAGGCTTCACCGGCAGTGACGTAAAACCGGCGAGGATGCTCTCGAACTCCCGATACAAGAACGGCTGATGCGACGGACTCAGTGAAGGCTTCTTCTATAGCAGAAACTATCTGGTCTGGAGGTAATGCGGGCATCGTTTATGGTAATTTCATTTTATTTGCTCAAACGTCACCATTCAGCCAAGAAGGAGCGCAGCGACTAAATTGGCTGAAATGGTTTGTTCGACCTTTAAATCCTAATGTTTTGGCGCAAGTTCAGGAAAGTGACAAAACAAATGACTCAGGAACAATCTGATATGCTGACGGGTCACCCACTGCTTTTCGGAAAGGTGGTAAACCCAAAAAATGACATCCTGGTGAGTTTTGCACTTTGAAAACTGGATTTCATACCATGTGCTTCCACTAAAAAGTTCTACAAATTCTTCGTCTGACTTGACTAACTTTGAGTTTTCTTCTGATGCTGCCTCCAACTTGGCTTCAGCATTTTCGAATATGTTCTGGGGGTCTTTCATGTTTTCCTTTCTTATGTCGAACGTAGAGGTGTATCGCGTAGTGAGCGGCAGCGAACGGAGTTGATACCACCGACTGGATATGGCATTTAGGATGCCCGGTGGATCCGAATCCGACAAGTGCTTTCTCTTCCCTCAATTCTCTTTTTTAACCACAGATTGCACAAAATGCACATATGGGGCTCGGTCGGTCTCTCAGAATCCGTGCATTCTGTGAACTCATAGGGGGTCAGCATAGGGGGTCAAAGATTCTTGATTTTTTGGATTAGACATTGCTTTGGTCAAATATCACAAATCTTTGACTGTCCCCTCAGGAAATTTTGTTCACTCCTTTCGTGTTCAGGTGTTCGAAATCCTTCCAAATCTTGTTCCAGATGAATTCAAATTCATTTTTTAATTCCGGTTTTTCATATTCCCAGTTATCCCATGCTTTTCCGGTGTCTACTAGAAGCCCGTAATTTTCTCCTATTGGTCCAAGCACGATAGGTTCATTCTCTTTATTGAAGCCAATCTCTCGTTGAGGTTCGCCATTCTCGTCGACCTCAAGCCACCATGTTATGGTTTCTTCATATAGATGCTCGAGATCAGGATTAGCCGCTGGAATGATTTTCTGTAATAGTTTACCCCACCACGGCATAGATGAGTTTGAAGGGGTCGCTCCAAATTCAATTTTGAGGTATCTCATTTTCTTTCAGCGAAAATCAGAAGTTAGTCACGGCTGGAACGCGGAGCGTGTGCGCCGTTGGCTAAACTGATTTGCTCGTTATCCTTTTCTGTATACCAAGCACCAATCGAGTCAAGATCAGTCAGGCTCATCACCGGGCTGCACATGACGCTCGATCTATCAGTAGAAAGCTGCATTCCGTAGTAGCCTCTGCCCAACGCGCGGTTCAGTAGTTTTAGCGATCTTTCAGTAGTTTTCTGGAACATCATAGGAATCGAGAAGAACCCATAACTAACCCCTAAATTCTTCGGATTAAGTCTGGCTAAGGACACAACGGCGATGCCTTCATAGTAGTTGGCAAAGGTAAAGCGCAGCCCGGAATCAGGAGCATTTATATCTTCATTTGTGAGAACGATGCAGTAGCTACCAGGACGGTTCAATGATCTGAAGACCTGCGTTCCATAGGCAGCCAATCTGTGCGAGTTCATTTGGCCATTTTCTAGTTTCCAAGCGTCGTCTATTCCCATTTCAGTCGACGTAAGGACGTCGAAACCATGCGCCTTTTCTAACTCCGCTTCGATTACCTGCTTAAATCGAGGTGGAATGCCTGAAGTAGGAATGATGACCAAATTCTGATTAGTGATATTGTGCTCGCGATTTTCTAATTTAGTCGGCCGTGGGAGAAAGATGTAAGCAGCAATGATGATGATTACGGGCACAACTATTTTGCCAATGAGCAGATATAACTCACGCTTGTCGCTGCTTTCTCCCTCTGTGCTCATTTTTATCTATCAAACGTCAGCTTTCCGGAGTTGGGTCCAACGCCTTATTCGCTTTAGTATCTAGCCATACATGGAGAATTGTCGATGCGATTAATCCAGAGAAAAATCCACAGAACATTGGGATCGATTCTGGAATAAGTGTGTTCTCATCAAAACCTTTCATGAGATGCCAGAGAAGAATGAACAACCAAGGAATAAGATATAATGAAGTTAAGGAAATTGCGGCAACCTTGCGGTGTGACGGAGCGATAAATGTCGCTGCAAAATGTGCCGCAAAAAAGGCCAAAAATGTGGAGGTAAGCATTCCGGCGGGAGACCACACATCAAGCGGTGAAACGGAGAACCCAAACATCATGATTGGAGAAATCACAAAATATGCGGGTACAACTAAAATCCAGCGGATCGGGTAAATCATCTCTTTTTAGCGAACGAATGACTCTACCTATTTCGCATATCACTTTTCATATGGTTTAGCATGTAAAACAGATTTGATTTAATTTGCAGAACTGTAACTCTATAATACTACTTACCCAGGCAGTTGATTGGCGAGGAAAATGAGCGGTCATGTCGGCTGGAAGTGGAGGTGGATCAGGCGTTAAGAGTGACTTCTTGTTCGGGCTTGGGGTAGATGCAGGCATCGAACACTGCGAGCACTTCATCGAAAAATTCCTTTGGAGAAGACCCGACATAGGGGGTCAAAGATTCTCACATAGGGCAGCATTGATCAATGAGCTGGCTCCGCCTTGTTCGATATTTCTTTTATTTATATATTCCTTAATCACTTTTTCACAGTAATTGGCCCAATCTTCTTTTTTGATAATCGGGATTTCATCTCCCATAGCTACTATGATTGGTTCGGCTGATTCAGATGGTATGAACGAAATAAAACGATCACCTAACGAGAGTGTCCTTTCATTAAATTTTACGTGAGAAACATCTATATCTCCAGACGCCGACCCAAAACTATAGTCCGCTCGTATGGGCCCACATATAGCTATTCGGTAACTATTACTGGCAACCGCGCAAATCATGTAATTCGCGCTACCTGCTGAGATAGGAAAGATTTTGCTTTCGTAACTTCCGAGAAAATCTGACAGTTCTGCTCTGTTGGCACTGTCTGAACAGGAAACGAACAAAATCAGCATTAATAAACTGGTGATTATAATTTTCATACACGTTAGCGGTCAGCCAATGACCTGATGATATTTGCAAATCTGTTCGTGTTCAATTCCCGACTGATGCACTGGTTAAAAGCTCGGCGTTTGATTAAGTTTGGCTTTATCCGGATTAAGCTTCCGATAATAATCATAATATAAGTCCATATACCCATAGGCGAAAAGGCTGCTGCTGACCAAATAAAGAAAAAATAATGCAATATGACCTGACTCAACTAAAAGGGCTTCATAGCCAAATATAACAACCAAAGGCGGACTTTCGGAGTGGTCCGCCAAAAAATAGGTGCCAAGAAATCCCACAAAAACAATGCTGTTTCCAAGCAATGTAAACCAGGAAAGAATATTCAGTATTCTATAAAACATACCTTATTACCCGTCGCCCATCAGTAACGGCTGGAGCGCCCAGCGTGGACGCCATTGCCTAAACGCCATTGTTAGAAGCTTTTATTATTTATACGCCTCCGGTGTAGAAATGTCAGTAAAGAGAGAACCCCCAAACCAAAGAATACTGAAAATGCGATAAGAAGGGGAGGGCCAATCTCGGTGGGAGTCTCGTTGAGCCCGCCAGTGACTTGGAGTGTGCCAGTCTGGGAAGGACCCTTCTTGGATAAAATATATATCCAATAGGCAAAAAAATAAGCAGATAGACATAGAAAAAGACCTGCAAGAATCCCTGTAATCGTTAGACCTAGTTTGTTCATTTAACGATGCCCGTGAGCCAGCGACGTTGGCCTCTTGAGTCAACATAGGGGTCAAAGATTCTTGATTTTTCGGATTAGACATTGCCTTGGTCAAATATCACA
>CAYTLD010000015.1:0-21852 GCA_964438585.1 uncultured Blastochloridaceae bacterium
CTTTCTGCTCGGCTGGTTCCAAGGTCAAAAGCGAGGAAGAGAAAAAGTAGCCGGGATTTGATTCAATTGTAAGGTTAGTCATGAAGATAAAACGTTCAGACATCGAGGCCATGGATAAACGCTACCGCGCCCAATTCGTCAATTCCCTTCCCGGCTACAAAAGTGCCAACCTGATCGGAACGGCGGATAAAAACCGCCACCCCAATTGCTCCATCGTCAGCTCTGTCGTCCATCTGGGATCGGCCCCTCCACTCCTCGGCATGTTCTCCCGCCCCCATAGCGTTGAACGCCACACCTGGGAAAATCTCAAGGACTCCGGGTTCTACACCATCAACCACATCCATGAGGACATTTTCCGGGCTGCTCACCAGACGGCCGCCAGCTACCCGCGCGAAGTCTCCGAATTCGATGCCACCGGTTTAACTCCCTACTGGTCAGAAAATTTCCCCGCGCCTTACGTAGAGGAGTCAAAAATCCGCATCGGGATGAAATACCTCGAAGATCATCTTCTCCCCAATGATTGCATTTTCATCATCGGCAAAATTGTCGAAGTCGAATACCCAGATTCCGCCCTCCAGGCCGATGGCCATATCGCTCTCGAATCACTCGGCACCATCACCATTTCCGGACTCGACCACTACTTGAAACCGGAAAGTCTCGCCCGCCTCCCCTACGCCAAGCCCATGTAAGAGGCTGTCTCTTTTTTTCAGCTTATGCTTTCTTTCTGACATCCAAGTGCAGTTCCGACTGCTTCAATAACCACGGGACATAGGGGCCATTCCAGTAAATCATACGCGGCTCTGATCCGGTCGCTTCATATTCTGATTGTCCTTCCAGCCAGGCTCTCGCTTCTTTGAGTGCTTTTTCGTAATTCTTTTTAGAGTAGGAACCCCGAATCCCGACCGCCAGAACAACCCTTTCAGGTAGTGATTTAACCTTCACTGGCCCCTCCGGTTCCAGCGAACTTTCATCCGCATCACCCCCGATGTAAAAACTCATACTCACAGGCGATATCGAAGACTCCACCGGAGTTGTCATCGCGATGTCCCGCTTCTGGATGTAGCGGAATAACGGCATGAAAAGTTCACCGTTGTCCTCGAAGTAATCTTCGCCATCCCCCTGATTAACAATCGCCGTCAGCGCCGGGATGGTTTTAATTTCCACATTTCCCGGTGATGTGGGTGGAAAAGCTTTCTCATACGCTTGCGCAGTCACTTGCATCATTATCAGCCCCAATGACGTTAAGACTCCAACGTATTTTAAATTTTTATTCATATAGTAGCCTATCTGGATAATTCCCTATTTCAAATCTATCTCCGCTCCCTGATCCAGCGCGGCCAGCCGTTGGTGGAGTGGCGGGTGGCTGTAGTGAAGCCAGACATAGAGCGGGTGCGGGTTGAGATGACTAAGATTTTCCCGGGCCAAGCCGCGCAGTGCCTTACCCAGATGCTGAGCTGCCCCGGTGGTCCGGGCCGCAAAGGCATCCGCTTCAAATTCATGCCGGCGACTCAGCCATTGCACCCCGACCGAAAGCAGTCGGCTGGCCGGTGAAAAAAGAATAGCGAAAAAGATCAGTCCAGTGTGCACACTGGGGGTGGAGACCCCGAAGGCGGCCGCCAGCGGCTCTGAGTTCATCAGCCATCCGGCCAGATAGAAAAGCAGACCCGCCTGTAAGAATCCAAGTACCGTCATTTTCGGAATATGCTTGAGTTTGAAATGCCCGATTTCATGAGCCAGCACCGCCACCAGCTCTCCGGTCCCGTGATTCCCGATGAGGGTATCGTAGAGTGCCACCCGACGGTTTTTTCCGAAGCCGGTAAAGAAGGCATTGGCCTTCGAGGAGCGCCGGGATCCGTCAATGACGAACAACTCTTTGAGAGGAAACGATTGCTTGCGGGCATACTCCTCGATTTCAGTCCTTAATTCACCCTCTTTCAGCGGTTCAAATTTATAAAAGAGCGGCATCAGCCAGGCCGGGGAAACGTAGAGAATGATGACATTAAAGAGGACAAAGGCCCCCCAGCCGTAAAGCCATGCGAGGTCACCGGCGCTGATAAACAGGGTGAGGATGAGGGCTCCCAGCACTCCACCGAGGAGGATGAGCAACAGGAGCGACTTGCCCTGGTCTGCCCAGAAGGTAGCCGAGCTGGTCCGGTTGAAGCCGTAACGCTCTTCGATACGAAATGTGTCATGCCAGTCGAAGGGGAGGCGGATGACCCACTGGGCCAGAGCCAGTAGGAAGAAATAGACCAGTCCGGTAACGACCGGATGCCAGCCCATCGATTGCAGCCCTGTCTCCAGCCAGCCAAAACCCCCACTGAACCAGAATACCAGCAAGCACATCAGTGATATCCCGGCGCTGATCCAGGCCCACTTGGTTGTCTCCCGCTCGTAGGCTTGTGACCGGCAGTATTCCTCCTCGTCATAAATGTCCCGAACCTGATCCGGAAGCGCACGGTTCATCGCTCTCAGATTGAGCAAATCCGCCCATCCCTCCAGGCATCGAAGCCCCACCAGGAACCCGAGCACGATCCAGAAATATTCATTGAATTCAATCATCGCTTAACCTCGCACACTTTTTAGACAGCTTCTTAATTTTCCTCAACCGGCCTGCCTTCCTCCTTATATTTTTTAAGTTTGTTCCGCAAGGTGCGCAAGCTGATCGCCAACGCCCTCGCCGCGTGAGTCCGGTTCCCCTTGAACTGCTCCAGCGCCTTCCGGATCATTTCATGTTCCATCCGGTCCATGGTCATCAGCACATCATCCCGGCCCGGGTGGCGGCTGTCATGGCTCAAGGGGAAATCCTCCAGCCGCAGCTCACCGCCTTCATCGGAGAGGATGACCGCCCGCTCGACCGCGTTCTGCAACTCACGGACATTGCCCGGCCAGGCATAGCCCAGCAAATGCTGACGGATGTCGGGGCGCAGAGGTCGCACCGACCGCCCATGCTTGCGGGAGAAGCGCTCCATAAAAAATTCCGCCAGATGCAGCACATCCTCCCCGCGCTCCCGCAGAGCCGGGAGTCGAATGGGCACCACGTTCAGCCGGTAATATAAATCCTCCCGGAACCGCCCCTCTGACACCTCCAGCTTCAGGTTCCGGTTGGTAGTGGCGATCAGATTGATATCCACCTGGTAGGTCTTGTTTCCTCCCACCCGCTCGAATTCCCGCTCCTGCAACACCCGCAGCAGCTTAACTTGCAAGTCAGGCGGGATTTCCGATATTTCATCCAGTAGCAGTGTTCCCTCATGGGCCAGCTCGAAGCGCCCGGACCGTCGCTGCGTGGCCCCCGTAAACGCGCCCTTCTCGTGACCGAAAAATTCGCTCTCCATCAGGTTGGCCGGAACCGCAGCACAATTAAGGCTGATAAAGGGACGCTGCGCACGCTTCCCCTGCTGGTGCAAGGCACGGGCAACCACCTCCTTGCCGGTGCCACTTTCTCCCTCGATCAGCACTGTCGTATCCGCCCGGCTCACACGCTCGATCATTTGCCGTACCTGCCGCATCGCCTCACTCTGCCCCCAGTGAATATCCCCACCGCTGCTGGCATCCGCCAATTCCTGACGCAGGTAGGTATTCTCCGCCTCCAGCGCCAGCAGGCTCTCCAGTCGCTTCATGGCCAAATCCAGCCGGGAGGGGTCGATCGGCTTGGTCAGGTAATCAAAGACTCCCAGTTGAATACCCTCCACCGCCGTATCGAAGGACCGATGGCCCGTAATAATCATCAGCGGCAGGCGCGGATGCTTCTCCCGCACTGACTTCAGAAATGAAATCCCATCCTCCTCTTCCAGTTGCAGGTCGCAGAGTATCAGGTCGAATTCCTGCTCCATCATCGCCTGCCGCGCCTGTCCGGCACTGGTCACCGCCAGCACCGGGTAGCCCATCTCCTTGAGCAAATCCGACAGGAGCCCCCGCAGCATGCTATCGTCATCAATTACCAAAACCCGCTCAATGCTCATAAGACAATGCTTAATTTTTTCCGCGCTTCTCCAACGCCTGCCCGGTGTAAATGACCAAAGTCAGAATTACAGATAACACGATCAACCCGACCGAGAGTATTTGCCCCTGAGTCAACCCTCCCCAGAGATATCCGATATGCGCATCCGGCTCCCGGAATTGCTCCCCCGCAATCCGCACCAGGGCATAGACCAGGAGAAAAAGCGCCGAGGTTGTTCCCGGAGTGGTCCGATAGTTCCGGTGCCACCAGACTACCAGAAAAAGAATAACACCTTCCCCCAGTGCCTCATAGAGCTGCGACGGATGCCGGGGAATCCCGTCTCCGGCGGTAGGGAAGACGACGCCCCACGATTCCCCGGTCGGACGTCCCCACAACTCCCCATTGATAAAATTCGCGATCCTCCCCAGAAATATGCCCACCGGTGCCCATACCGCCAGATTATCAAAAAGCTTCCAGACCTCGAGGCGATGCCTGAGGGCAAAGGCCAGTGCCGCCAGCGCCACCCCGATGATCCCTCCGTGGCTGGCCATACCCTGGATACCGCCTCTCCAAAAGGCAATGACCGATACCGGGTCCGACAGGGTTTTGGAAAAATCATACAGCAGGCAATATCCCAAACGACCTCCGATCAAGGTGCCCAACACCAGCCAGGTCAGCATACTGCCCTCCTGATCGCGGTTGAGATCCGACATCCCCCTCAGCCGGAAATACCGGAACCCGAAGTAAACCGCCAGAAAGCCGATCACATAGGCCAGCCCATAATAGCGGATCCCCCAGTCCTCCGACCACCTCCAGAGAAAGGGATCCAAATCATGCACCCAGTAACCCAACATCCCGACAGGCTAGCAACCCGCGCCTCCCGGAAAAGTGTAATAAATTCATCTTTTTCCTTGTCTCTTCAGGCATCTGGGACATTATTTTCGCTCCACTACAGGAGTAATTTTATGTTTGCAGTAATTAAATCAGGCGGAAAGCAATTCAAAGTGAGCAAGGGCGACAAAATCGATGTCGAACTTATCAACTTCGAGGAAGATAAACCCGCTGTCTTTGAAGAAGTTCTCATGATCGGCGAGGGCGACAACGTCACGATCGGTCGTCCCCTCATCGAGGGTGCTTCCGTTCAGGCCGATATCCTCGGCGAAATCAAGGATGATAAAGTTTACGCTTTCCAATTCCGCCGCCGCAAAGGCTCCCACCGAACCGTCGGCCACCGGCAGAAAAAATTGCGCGTCCAAATCAGCGACATCAAATCGTAACCACCACGGAGAAAAATCATGGCACATAAAAAAGGACAAGGCAGCACTCAGAACGGTCGCGACAGCGTCTCCAAGCGTCTGGGCGTAAAAAAATTCGGCGGCGAAGCTGTCATCGCAGGTAACATCATCATGCGTCAGCGCGGCACCCGCTACCATCCCGGACGTAACGTCGGCATCGGACGTGACCACACCCTCTTTGCCCTCAAAGACGGAAGCGTCCAGTTCGATAAGTCCAATCGCCGCGTCCACGTTCAAGTCGCCTCCTGACCCTGTGTCGTTAATCGGCACCTCACTCAACAGCACGATCACACGATAATGCTCGCCACACGACTGCTGCCCATCCTCCTGCTCCCGCTCTTGGTCACCGCCACGATTCAGGCTCAAGATAGCCCTGACCTGCAAAAAGAACTGGAATTATTGCGTCAGGAAAAACGCCTCCTGCAACAGGAATTGGCCGACACCGCCGCCCGCGCCGAAGTCCTGGAAAAACGCCTCATCGCCATGGAAGAGGCCCGCAGTCAGTCCCCCGCCCCCCCTTCCGACTCATCTGCCCCCTCCCCGGTGCAGAAACCCGCCAGCCCCTGGGATGCCGAATTCAGCCTCGGAGCCAACCTCTCCAGCGGCAATAATGATTCCTCCCGCCTCAATGCCGCCATCAAAGGAATCCGCACCACCGAACTCGATAAACTCTCCCTCGGCCTGCAAGGTGAAGTCGGTCAGAATGAGGGCGAGACCAATGCCCAGCGACTCGAAGCCACCGCCGATTACCAGCGTGATCTCGATCCCACCTGGTATTGGTATCTCAATGGCAAAGCCGAGCACGATGACATCGCCGGACTCGACTACCGCATCACCCTCGGCCCCGGTCTGGGGTGGCACGCCATCCGGACCGACACCATCACCTTCGATCTCGAAGGCGGTCCCGCCTGGGTAGCTGAACAACTCGACGGCGGCGATCTCGAGCACAGCCTCAGAGGCCGTATCGCTCAGCACTTCGAGTGGCGCTTTGCCAAATCCGCCAAACTCTTTCAGGATCTCGAATTCCTCGACAACCTTCAGGACATCGAAGACTGGATGCTCATCGCTGAAATCGGCATCGAAAGCAACCTCACCGAAACCCTCAGCCTCCGCGTCTCCGCTGAGGACCGCTACGACAACCAGCCCACCGACGGACGCGAGCGCAACGACATCTTCCTCAAAAGCTCCGTCGTCTATAAATTCAAATAAACGCTGGAAAAACGGATATACGGCCACAGTCACGGTGCATATATCCACAGACTCAAAACTCCACCACCCCCGACACCTTTCACCCCCTCCCGCCGCCTGGTTTTTTTGACAATTTCATGAACGATCGTCGATCAAATTGTCGTAAGTTTGTCCAAAGCCGTACGTGAGCTGCTTCGAAATTAAAGCATTCTGCATGTAGTCTGCCGCACACATGGGCCTTGGGCAGCTCCGACAAATCGCGAGTCTCCGAGATACCAAAGGCCCTTACCGTAGAGCACTTAGGCGAGACGCCCAAGTGGACGGACGCGACGTCCGCGCTCCCCGGACTCCTTAAGTTAAGGCCATGCTTGACTGTCACGCTTGGCAATAACTTAAAGCAATCGCGCTGTGCCAATTTCTCCTTGCGACGCGGCTGAACTAAATTATTGTCCGCACATGCCTAAAGTTACATTCAAGAAATCAGGTATCGAAGCAGAGTGGGATGTGAATATGGATAGTCTCCTTGCCCTCGGCGAGAATCATGGGATCGATCTCGATTTTGGTTGCCGTATGGGAAACTGCACGGCCTGCCAACAGCCTATACTTGCCGGTGAAGTCGAGTATCCGGATGACCACAGCGGTGAACCCGAAGAAGGCAACGAACTGCTTTGTTGCTCCGTGCCAAAAGGCGACACTGACCTTGTGATCGACGCCTGAGCACAAGCGACGAACCAGACATACATCCGCAAATCACACCAGAAAACAAATGAGCCAACACCGAATCCTTTTTTTTGTTGGGGACATCTACGAGGACCTTGAACTTTGGTATCCTCTCTATCGTCTCCAAGAGGCGGGCGCTGAAACGGTAATTGCCGCCGAGACACTGGGAACCTTTGCCGGAAAACACGGATACCCCTGCAAGGCTGAGACGTTGATCGAGGACATGGACGAGTCCGATTTCACCGCACTCGTGATCCCCGGCGGATTTATGCCCGATCAACTTCGCCGCAATCCGAAAGTGCTGGAACTCACCCGCGAATTCGACCGCTCCAACAAGCTCATCGCCATGATTTGCCACGCCGGGTGGATTCCGATATCGGCCGGAATCCTCAGTGGCCGAACCGTGACTAGCACACCTGGAATCAAAGACGACCTCGTCAATGCCGGTGCCAATTGGGTTGACCAAGCGGTCGTGGTAGATGGCCACATCCTGTCCGCCCGCCGCCCACCGGACCTACCCGCCTTTGGCAAAGCCATCATCGAATATCTCCACCAACACCCACCAGTATGATCGTTGAACAATAAAGCAAGTCACAAGATTTGTGATGTTTGACCAACACAATGTCTAATCCAAAAATAAAGAATCAATCCTCAACTGTGGCCTTATTTAATCTGAATGCCGCCTCTGTCGCTTTTTTCAATATATCTTCCCCTATTCTCTTTGTGAAACTCAAGCTCGACGAATGGGGGATCGTTATCTACTATATATCAATGATTTACTCAGACCGAATTACTTTTGATCCAGATCAATGCGGCGGACGCCCGTGCATCCGCGGGATGCGTATCCGAGTTAAAGATGTTTTGGAGATGCTTGCTGGTGGAGCGACCGAAAGCGAGATTCTTGAAGACTTTCCTTATTTGGAAGCCGAAGACATTAAGGCGTGTCTGGAATTTGCTGCTGCTGAAATGAATCATTCCATCCTTAAAATCGCTTGAGGCCCATTCGCTTCCTTATCGACGCCCAGCTTCCTCCACGTCTGGCTCGTGTCATCGCTGCGGAAGGCTATCTGGCCGAACATCTTGAAGACCTCGGGATACGCCACGCTAAAGACTCGGCTATCTGGGATTACGCCAAAGAGAAGGATGCGGTTCTTATCACCAAAGACGAAGATTTCGTTAACCGCTTCCGGCGTCAACAGGACACCCCTGTCATCGTCTGGTTACGTATTGGCAATGCCACAAACCGAGTGTTAATCGACTGGATTATGCCAGCACTTCCTACCATTGTCGCCCGTCTAGAAACTGGTGACCGCTTCGTTGAAGTCCGTTAACACTTTTTCACGGGATCGCAAGCCAGCGGTTGATTTTGATTTGAAGAAATTTCAAAGGTGATTCACAGAACCAGTTCGATGAAGGCGATCAGGAAGGCGGCAAAGAGGACGTTGAAGAGGGCGAGAGGGAGGAAGACTTTCCAGCCCAGTCCCATGAGTTGGTCGTAGCGGAAGCGGGGCAGGGTCCAGCGGGTCCAGATGAAGAGGAACATGAAAAAGACCATTTTTCCGATGAAGACTCCGGAGTGGAGGAAGCCCGTCCACCAGGCGGTGATGACATTTCCGTTCAAATCCATGCCATTGAGGTAGGGAATAAAGGGGATGCTCCATCCTCCGAGGAAGAGGGTGACGATGAAGGACGCGGCTACGAGCATGGCGGCGTATTCGCCGAGGAAGAAGAGGGCAAATTTAAAGGCTCCGTACTCGGTATGATACCCGCCAATCAGTTCGTTCTCCGCCTCCGGCATGTCGAAGGGCAGGCGATTGGTTTCGGCAAAGGCGGATATGAGGAAGGTAATGAAGGCCAGCGCCATGCAGGGCATGAGGATCCAGGCTTCCCAGGACATATTGAAGGAAAGAGGAAAGGCGAAGGCTCCGAATTCCGCCTGGTAGCGGACGATTTCTCCGAGATTCAGTCCCCCGGTGATGAGAAAAACGGGCACTACCGAAAGGCCCATGGTTAGCTCATAGGAAATCATCTGGGCGGAGGAGCGGATGCCTCCGAGGAACGGATACTTGGAATTCGATGACCATCCGGCTAGCACGATCCCGTAAACAGAGATGGAGATGATGGCGAAGGCGAAGAGGATACCTACATCGATATTGGCAATGGCACCAGGAAGAAGGAAGCGCGAGGCGGCTTCTTCACCCCATCCAAAAATTCCGGCCAGCCAGCTTCCGAGCCAGGTGAAGTCGAAACCGCTGCTGAAGGGAATGACCGCGATCGTGATCAGGGCCGGAACCATAACGAGGGCGGGAGCGAGGTAGAAATAGGGCTTGTTAACGTGGCCGGGGGTTATTTCCTCCTTGAGGATAAATTTGATTCCGTCTGCAATCGGCTGGCCCAGCCCGAGCAGGCGCCAGTTGGGAATGGTAAAGAGACCAAAAATATTCAGCCCCCCGAGCGGGATGCCCACCCGGTTGGGCCCAATCCGGTCCTGAATCCAGGCGCTGAAACGGCGCTCGGCCACCACACTGTAGGCGACAAAAAAGAGCAGATTGCCGACCACCAAAGCGCACTGCACGGCTACCAGAAGAAAGTAGGCAATGTCCGGGCTCATGTTTTTTGTTCCTGGTGCTTTGTTCCTTGTTCTTGGTTCTCGGTTCTTGGTTGCTGGCTTTGTTCCTCAAGTTCCAGTTGGATACCCTGGTCGCTGATTTTGGATAGTTTGAGACCGTTCAGGGGCGGGTATTTTTCGGCCATGGCCTTGAAAATATCGGTGAGGGCATGGAGGCTGTTGCCGCCACCGGTTTGCGATCTGAGGTCGCGCAACCATTCCCATTCCATCAAGCCGCCGGGAGGCTGGACGGCCTGGTTGAGTTTCTGGAGGCGACCGAAGGTATTGATCATGGTGCCGGTTTTCTCGGCAAATCCGGCACCGGGCAGGACAAAATGAGCGAGTTGAGTGGTCGGGTTCGGAAGGATGGAGCAGGCGACCAGGCAGTTGAGGCCTTTCAGGTCATCCTCGGTCAGGCCAATGGCGGTGGCATCTTCATGGAGGGCGATCAGGCATTTGACCTTCCCGGAGCGGACGGCATCGGCGATTTTCCGGTGGGCCTTGCCTTGCTGGGAGAGGCCGATCAATTCGACTCCGGACGAATTCGGATTCTGGTCATTGACTTTCAGAAAGCGGTCTCCCTGCCAGGTGCGGGGGATGACATCACAGAGATCAACACCCCAGTGATCGAGCCACAATTTTAAGAGGAAGGCTTCCTCATTGGTCATCCGTGCGGAGGCGATGACAGCGACCTGATCCGGTTGGAAGTCGTTCAGGCGGGTGGCCAGGCGGGGCAGCATGACCTGCCAGCTGATTTCATCAATGGCCTGCCCCTGACGCTGGACGCAGGATCGGATGCGCTTCGGATCGGAGAGATCGTGAAAATTGAGCCGCCCGTAATCGCACATCCAATGGGAATTCACTTCCTCATTGGTGCGAGGCGTGAGGCGGTAGAGATCGTTCTGGCGGGATCCGACGAGGATATTGCAGCCCCGTCCGCAGGACGTGCAGATGGACTTGGTCTCGCGGAGGAACCAGACCCGCATTTTGAAGCGGAAGTCCTTGGAGGTCAGGGCACCAACCGGGCAGATATCAACGGTATTAAGAGAGTATTCATTATCGAAACGGCGACCGGGGTGGCAGGTCAGGGTGTTGTAACTGCCCCGGTTGACGAACCCGAGCACGTCATCATCGACCACCTCATCGGCGAAGCGGACACAGCGGGAGCAGAGGATGCAGCGCTCATCATCGAGGACAATCCGTTCCCCCAGATCGACGTTTTTGGGTTTCTTGACTTTTTCTTCGATGAAGCGACTTTCGCCAGTGCCATACTCGCTGGAGAATTCCTGGAGCTTGCACTCACCGGCCTGGTCACAGATGGGGCAGTCGAGCGGGTGGTTGATGAGCAGGAATTCCATTACCCCACGGCGACACTCGACGGCCAGCGGGGAATCGGTCCGGATGCCCATCCCTTCATTGATATTGGTGGCACAGCCAATTTGCGGTTTGGGAATCCAGTTGTGATCTACTGGCAGCCCGTCGTCGCCGAGGATGGGTTTGCGGTCCGGCCCGGCCTTGGGCATCCCCATTTCAAAGAGACACATCCGGCAATTTCCAGAAATCGATAATTTCGGGTGGTAGCAATAGTGCGGGATAAAATCACCCTGTCGCTTAGCCACTTCAACCACGTTCAGTCCCTTGGGCACCTTGATCCAGCGGCCATTGTAGTGGACGTTCACCTCCGGCGCGTCCTCGGCCGGGATGTCGTGGTTGTAGGGGTTTATGTCTTTCGCTACGCTCAAAGTTATTGGTTCCTGGTTCTTGGTTCTTAGTTAAATAAAAATCCTATTCGTATCCGTGTAATCCGCGGTTAAACAGGTACCGGTTCCTTCTTTTCGGCTTTCTGATCAAATTCTTCCGGGAATTTTTCTACGAAGCTCTGGACTGGCCAGGCGCAGGCTTCGCCGAAGGCGCAAATCGTGCGACCGGCAATGTTATCGGCTACACTCTTGAGTAGTTTCCGGTCTTCTGGACGGGCGCCCCCGGTGGACATGCGGTGGAGGATTTTCTTCATCCAGAGCGATCCTTCCCGGCAGGGCGTGCACTGCCCGCAGGATTCATGGGCATAAAATTCTGAAATGTTGGCCAGGCATTCGACCATGTCGCGGGTCTCATCCATGAAGATCAACCCGCCGGAACCGGCCATGGTGCCGACCTGGGCGAGAGAGTCGAAATCGAGCCGGATGTCTTCGATCCCGACCTTTTTTTCCACCATTTCCCCATCTGGACCCTTTTCTTTGAGTGTGTAAGTCTCATCGGCCCGCAGGACCTTGGCCGAAGAGCCTCCCGGAATGAGGGCCTTGAGCTTGCGCCCTCCCTTGATCCCGCCGCAGACGTCGTTGAGCAGTTCGCCGATGGTCAGGGCACCAACCTCGAATTCGTAGTAGCCGGGCTTTTCGACATCTCCGCTGACGCAGAGCACGCGGGTGCCGGTGTTGTTGGGTTTGCCGATTTTCGCATACTCGGCACCGCCCATATCGATAACGTGTTTGACGTTGCAGAGCGTTTCCACGTTATTGACGATGGTCGGGCACATGTAGAGGCCGAGGGCGGCGGGGAAGTAAGGCGGTTTAATTCGGGGATACGGACGCTTTCCTTCCAGAGACTCGATCAGACCGGTCTCTTCACCGCAGATGTAGGCACCAGCGCCCCGATGCACATAGATTTCCAGGTCAAACCCGGAGTTGAGGATATTTTCTCCCAAGTAGCCTTTAGCCCGTGCTTCAGCGATGGCCTTCTCGAGGATTTTCGCCCCCTCGGGGAATTCTCCCCGAATGTAGATGTAAGCGAGGTTGGCTTGGTTGGCATAGGAGGAGATGATCATCCCCTCGATCAACTGATGCGGATCTTTATGGATGATCTGACGGTCCTTGAAGGTGCCAGGCTCTGACTCATCGGCATTGCAAATCAGATAGACCGGCTTGGTATTTTTTTCGAGGTTGATAAAGCTCCACTTCATCCCGCAACTGAAACCGGCACCACCACGGCCCCGTAGTTGTGATGTCTTAACGTCGTCCTTGACCTCCTGCGGCTTCATTTTAAGAGCCTTCTTCAGGACATCATAACCGCCGTGCTTCTGATAGCAGTCGATATCCGCCGTGTAGCCGGGTTCGTCGATATGCTTAAAAATAATTCTGCGTTCTTGTATAGCCATGTCTTACCTTCCTACAGGATTCATGATTTTCCATTGGAATACTGCTTATACCGCTTATACCGCTTTGCCAGATCTTCCGCTTTGGCCTCATCGACATTCTCGTGAAAATCGTCATTGATCATTACCACCGGGGCGGTGCCGCAGGAGGCGATGCACTCGACGTATTCGATAGTGAACTCCCCGTCCGGGCTGGTTAACGGCCCGTGGTCGTCCCCGCCCTCGATTCCGGCCGCCTTTTTCAGGCAGGCGTGGGTTTTGTCGGCACCGCCGAGCATGCAGGAAAGCGTGCGGCAGACCTTGACGTGGTTTTTCCCGATCGGCTCCTGACGGAACATCGGGTAGAAGGTCACCAACTCCAGGATGTTGATCGGCTGCACATCGACCTTGGCGGCAATCCAATCGATCCCCTCCTCCGATACATATCCATATTTCTCCTGCCATAGATGCAGGAGGGGCAGTGCGGCACTGCGCTTGGATTCCGGGTAGTGCGTGATGATTTCATCCGCTTCCCGGACCAGTGACTCTGGGATGGTTTCATTCATCGCTTTTAGTGCTCCGGTAGTGTTTGCGGGAAACATTTCCGTTGATGAACCAGATCTGGGCATATCCTCCGTCGTTGTCGTAGGTGAAGGTGGAACTGGTCAGTCCGAGCAGCTCTCCGGATTCCACTTCATCCGGCTTGCCGAGAAGATCTTTTACTTCCTCCTCCGTCATCCCGGTCTTGACCAGGGCGAAGCTGTCAGGATTAAGCTTACTCCCGCAGGACGAGAGAACGAAAAGGGTGGCCATTAAAATGACACTAGTGAAAATTCTTTTCATGATCTTGTTTTTTAGCGGTCGCACTCTCCCATGACAAAGTCGAAACTTCCTAAAATCGCGACCACATCACTAAGTGTGTGTCCGGGCAGGATTTTCGGGAGGATGCTGAGGTTGACGAAGGAGGGTGCCCGGATTTTCAGGCGGTGCGGGACTCCCCCGCCCTTGCTGTGGATATAAAATCCGAGTTCGCCCTTGGGATTTTCGGCTGCGAAGTAAACTTCACCGGCCGGGGTATTGACCCCCTGGGTGACAATCATGAACTGCTGGATGAGTTCCTCCATCTTGGTCAGCACTTCTTCTTTTTCGGGCGGGATATTTTTCGGGTCATCGACCCAGATGGGGCCCTCCGGGAGTTTGCTCATGGCCTGACGGAGTAGCTGGCAGCTCTGGCGCATTTCCTCCATCCGGACGGCATAGCGGTCGTAACAATCACCCACCGACCCTACCGGAACCTCAAAGTCATAGGTCTCATACCCGAGGTAGGGCAGATCACGGCGCAGATCGAAGTCATGCCCGGAGCCGCGCAGGTTCGGGCCGGTCAGTCCATAGTCGATCGCGTCCGCTTTATCAATGACCCCGACCTCACGGGTCCGATCGAGGAAAATCGGGTTCCGAGTCAGGAGGGTGTCGAATTCCTTCATCCGGTCGGGGAATTGATCGCAGAATTCCGATAGCCCCTCGATAAAGCCGTCCGGGATATCTCGGGCCAGCCCGCCAATGCGGGTGTAGCTGGTGGTGAAGCGTGCCCCGGTCAGCAGCTCGATCAGATTGTAGATTTTTTCCCGCTCTGTGAAAGTATATAGAAACGCGGTCATGGCGCCGCAGTCCATGGTATAGGCACCGAGCCCGAGCAGGTGAGCAGAAATCCGGGACAGCTCGCAGCAGATAACCCGGATCACCTTCGCCCGCTCGGGGATTTCATAGTCCATGAGTTTTTCCACGGCGCAGGCATAAGCCACATTGTTGGCCAGCGGTGCCAGGTAATCCAGACGGTCCGTATAGGGAATGAACTGCGTCCAGGTCATGTTCTCGGCAATCTTTTCATCACCGCGGTGCAGGTAGCCCACATCCGGATCCGCCTTGGTAATAATCTCACCATCCATCTCGAGAAGAATCCGCAGCACCCCGTGCGTGCTGGGGTGGGAAGGCCCCATGTTCAGAACCATTTTTTCACCTACGGTGTCGATGGCGCGGGAGGCAGCATCTCCGACTTCCAATTCTTTGGACGTGACACTCATGATGCGGAAGACCCGGTGGAGAAATTTTTAGCCCGCGGCTCACGGTCTTTGGAATTGGATTCACTCGAAGTGACAAATGGGCCGCCTTCCAGAGGGGCGGGCCTGGTGAAGGCAATATCGGGCATATTAGTCGGCTTTCCTTCGAGGGGAAAGTCCTTTCGGAGCGGATAGAACGGATACCCCTCCCACATCAGGATGCGGCGCAAGTCCGGATGCCCTTCAAAACAAATCCCCATCATGTCGAAGGCCTCGCGCTCATGCCAGTTGGCAGAGGGCCAGATGTCGCAGACAGTGGGAATGGAGGGAGTTTCGACATCCTCTTCATTGGGTATGAGGACTTTGATCCGGAGGTGAAGTTTGTCCGCATAGGAAAAGAGTTCATAAACCGCCTCGAACCGGGGATCGCTGTCAAAATGATCGACGGTGGTAATATCGACGAGGTAATCAAAGCCGTCCTCTTTGAGGGCTGACATGACATCGGTGAGTTTTTCAATCGCGACACGCCAACTGGTTTCACCCCGGAATGGCACTAGCGGTTCAACCGCTTCGCCGAAGCGCTGGCGGTATTGATCGGCTAATTCACTTAGTGACTGCATGCGCTCAGGCGGTTAAGTCCGCTTTCTTCAAGTTCCGGAAAGATTCTTCGCCGGAGATTTTGTTTTGCAATTGCATCAGCGCTTCGAGCAGGGCTTCCGGGCGGGGCGGGCAGCCGGAGACATAGACATCCACCGGGACAATATTGTCCACCCCCTGGAGGACCGCGTAGCTGCGATACATCCCGCCGGTGCTGGCGCAGGCCCCCATGGCGATGACCCACTTCGGATCCGGCATTTGGTCATAGATGCGACGCAAGGCCAGTGCCATTTTGTAAGTCACGGTTCCGGCCACCACCATCAGATCCGCCTGACGTGGGGAAAACCGCATCACCTCTGCTCCAAAGCGCGAAATATCGTAGCGGGATGAGGCCGATGCCATCAGCTCGATCGCACAACAGGCCAGCCCCATCGGCATCGGCCAGATTGAATTTTTACGCATCCAATTGATCGAAGATTCGACCGTGGTCAGGACGACATTACCCTCGACTTTGGAATTATAGGACATTTCATCTGCATGGGGCATGGAGTTAACGTAGTGTAGGGCAGCACGACTTCAAGGCGAAACCTCAAGATTTTACGTTCGAACTACCATTCCGGCTCGGTGCGGATTTTCCAGACGTTGCAGAGTTCCTGGGGCAGCTCAGAGAGGAAGCGCGAGGCCTGTTTCCAGGTTTCCCCATAGTTGCCGCGACTGGAGTGCAATTGCGGGTAGAGCAGGTAGAGTTCCTCCTGGGCCCTGGTCACGGAAACATAAAAAAGTCGCCGCTCCTCCTCTTCCCCTTCCTCGGTCTCAATCGACCGGCTGGAGGGAAACATTCCGTCACAAAGCATGATGACAAATACGGTGTGCCACTCCAGCCCTTTGGCCTGGTGGATGGAACTCAAGTTCAGCGATTCCTCATCACGGTCACCTCCCGCTGACGACCCGACATCGAGGTTGGTCATGAGCGAGAGTTGGGCGAGGAAATCAGAGGTGTTCTCGAATTCATCCGCGTAGTGCTGAAGTTGCCTGAG
This sequence comes from uncultured Blastochloridaceae bacterium, assembly GCA_964438585.1. Classification (GTDB taxonomy): domain Bacteria; phylum Verrucomicrobiota; class Verrucomicrobiia; order Methylacidiphilales; family JBCBYL01; genus JBCBYL01. The sequence continues at coordinate 16,570 of CAYTLD010000015.1, forward strand.
GTCATCGAATCTGTTTTCAAAGTTGGCATATTTGGCTTTGAGGTACTCGTCATAGAATCCCTGAATGACCAGCTCGATCAGGCCATCGGGACGTGATTCAGGGGCCCGACTCTGGAGATCCTTTTGCAACCCGGCCCAGGCTTTCCAGGCATTCCCGGCCTTGGCGGGAACTTTCAGAGCCGCCCAATCGCATCCGTCTGACATCTCACCCCATAGTTTATGAGCGGTGCGGGCACCGATGCCCGGCAACATTAGACAAATCCGCTTGAAGGAAACTTCGTCCTGCGTATTGACTGCCAATTTGAGAAAAGCGGCCACATCCTTGATGTGCGCCTGTTCGAAGAAGCGGAGCCCGGAGGTGATCTGGAACGGGATGTTCCTGCGGGTCAGCTCCATCTGAACTTCCATCGAGTGGTAGTGAGAACGGTACAGGACAGCCATTTCCTTCAGTTCCACCCCCTCATCGCGCAATTCAAGTACACGCTGAGCGACAAATTGCGCCTGACGACGGGAATCATCGAGCGCGATCAGTGCCGGTTTGACTGAAGGCGGTTTGGTCGCCTGGAGGTTTTTTTCGAACTGCCGTGTATTATTCCGGATCGAGGTATTGGCGAGAGTAAGGATTTCCGGTGTGCTCCGGTAGTTGGTCTCGATCCGGATAACTTGACAACCGGGATGCCGGTCGGGAAAGCGGATGATGTTCTCGAAATTCGCCCCTCGCCAGGAGTAGATACTCTGGGCATCATCCCCCACCACCATGACCTGATGGTGGCGATCCGCGATCAAATCCACCAGATCGGCCTGGACTTGGTTGGTGTCCTGGTACTCATCCACCAGGACATGCTGAAATTTCCCCTGACAGAAATCGAGGGCGTCCGAATCCGACTGGAGCAATTCCAGAGTCAGGACCAGAAGGTCATCGTAATCGACGGCCTGATTCTTCTTTTTCCGCTCTTGGTATTGCCCCGCCAACCCGAGAATGACCTTCTCCATCTCCTGAAAATACTCATAACGCTGAGCTAGGATTTCCGGTATCTCCATCCGACAATTCGCTGAGAGACTGAAAATCGTCTGCAACACCTCGGGCTTCGGAAAGCGCTTGTCCTTCTGATCAATTCGCGAGTCATTGATGCAGGCCTGAATCAGATCTTTGGAATCCTCCTGATCAAAAATCGTAAACGAGCGCTCCAGCCCGACCCTATCTCCGAAGCGGCGCAGCAGACGGTGTCCCACGTGGTGAAACGTTCCTCCCCACATCCGGCTGAAATCATGGGGCAGAATATCCTCCACCCTCCTCAGCATTTCCTTGGCCGCCTTGTTGGTAAAGGTCAGAAGCAGGATGCGTTCCGGATCGGTTCCCTTTTCGACCAGATACGCTACCCGATACGTCAGAGTGCGTGTCTTCCCACTGCCGGCACCGGCGATCACGAGCAGAGGTCCGGGTGTGGAGGTGACCGCTTCGAATTGGTCATCATTCAACTCGCTGCGGTAGTTGATGTGCGTGGAACTGCCCCCACCGGCGGACTTTAGCGTGTAATCGAAAGACATTGCTTAAGGGTCACCTTACCATCATACAGAGCCTTGCCAACGATAGCTCCGTGGAGCCCCTCCAGCGCTTGCAGTGCGATTAAATGATCCACCGATCCGATCCCACCGGAGGCGATCAGCCCGGCCCGTCCCTCCAGGAGTTCGAGCATTTTTTTCTGTGCCTCGACATTGGGACCGGTGAACATTCCGTCCGTCGAGATGTCGGTATAGACTAGCGTGCCAACCCCGCAACCCAGCACCGCCCGGGCCAGGTCATACGCATCCCAGCCGGATTCCTCAACCCAGCCCTTGATCGCCACCTTCCCGTCACGGGCATCGATACCTACCCCAATTTTCCCCGTGCCAAAGCGATCCACCGCATCCTCGATAAATTCAAGACATTCACAGGCCCGGCTCCCGATGATGCAACGGGAAACCCCGGCATCAAAAGCCATCTCTAAATTAGCCAGGCTGCGCATCCCGCCCCCCAATTCACAGGGAATGGTAATCGCATCGACAATGTTCCGAACCACCTCCAGGTTTTTCGGCTCCCCGGAAAAGGCCGCATCCAAATCGACCAGATGCAACCACTCCGCCCCCTCATCCTCCCATTGCCGGGCAAAGGCGACCGGGTCATCGCTGTAAACCGTCTTCCGATCCGCCTTCCCCTGCTCCAGCCGCACCACCTGGCCCCCCATAAGATCAATCGCCGGAAGAATAGTCATCAGCCCCACACTATGGAATCAACCCACCACCACAAGCCCGCAAATGAACGCCCCATTACCAAAGCCGGATGGTGAAGCCGATCTGACCAGTTACGCCCCAGAGGCAATCGACGGAGCCGATGGATGAGTCGATGAATTGTCCTTCGACTCCCGCAAAGACAGAAACGGAGCGGTGAAGGGGAATGTTTCCGACAGCCCCCAGATAGGCACCGGGAGCAAAATCATCTTCCCTACTGAAATCGAAAAAGGTACCGAGAAAACCAGCCTGCAGCCCAACTTCCGCACGGGCTTCACCCGTCGGCTTCCATCGGTAAAGCGGAATCGCGGAGCCAAGGCGCAGTTGATAAATCGTTCCTAATTCCTGCCGGGTATCCTCCACGAAGAAGGGGTCGAGCCCCGAAGAGGGGGGAGGCACCACCAGGCGCGGGGTGGGGAGAGTCGCTTCGACCTCTCCTCCGGAAAAGCCCAAGTGGAGTCCCGGCCATTCCGTGCCGGGAAAATACTCCAGACTGATGCCGGCACCGGCACTGGACTTGATCACGTCGCTTTCCAGAGCCTGATAGTAACCGAAAGGCGTCAGGCTAAACATGTCATTCCTCAAGTTCGCAGGCTCCCGGCCCGGTGCGGGGTGTGTTTCCCGGGAAGATGCGGGTGTCATCGCGAAAGAGGAATCGGCCCGGTTGCGTGTGACCGATCCGGTGCTCCGGGAGGAAAGACGGGGTTCCGGGGAGGATCCGGCCATTTTCGAGTCCGGCCCGATGAGGGGCAGTTCGTCAAAGAGCGGATTTCCACTGGCCCGCACCGTAACCAGAAAGAGGAAGCATGATAGCAGAATGATGAACCGGGTGCCCATGCTCAGATTTGACGCCCTATCCCCCGTTTTGAGAAGCAGGACATAATTTCAGTATGGAATGTCATCATGATCTCCCCGTAATTCTTCCGTTCGGCCCGCAGGAGTTCCTGAAAATCATCAAGGACCCGAATTTCCTCTTCCGTCAGCTCACCCGAGCTTCTTAACTGCTGGGAAGCCATGATAAAGCGAGCGTTCCACATAGACCAGGCATGAATGATCCGATTCATATTATTATCCTGAAATCCAGCAATCGGGGTATTCTCAATGTGCGCAAACCAGGATTGGAGCTGCGATAGAATATCCGCCATGTAGGCCCACCATTCGAAACTTCCGGGTTTGGCGAAACCTTGCATAACGTCACTCCCGAAGGCCCCATAGATTTGGTTTACCGATACCGGGGGAGCGATCATCTCCTCCACATAATCGCCTTCGTATAGAATGCTGAAACTGACTTTACAGTTTTCCCCTATCATCATGTTAAAAGAATACTCATTGATTCTCGAGTGAAGGATATGGTCTCCCCCGACGGAGATCATTTTGGTGCGTGAAAGGGGGCTGTTGGTCGTGTCCGCTCCAGTCATCATCAGGTCCACCCTTTCCGAGCTTTCCACCCCGTTTGCCTGCTTAGAGATGGAATTGAATTCCGCGATCACCTCGTCATCGGCGATGCCACAGAAACGCTCCTCAATGTCAAAGCCGACATCAAATCCCACATAGCCACCGCGGTCATTGATAAATTTGACGGTATTGCCCGTTAGTTCGACCGCATAGTCCCCTTTCTTGAAGATCAGCTTGCCATCGTTCGCTTCCCGGATTTTATCACAGCAGGTCTTTTCTTTTTCCGGTGCTTCCGGGATGGTTTCCTCCCCTGCGTCGCCATTCTCCGCCATAGTGGTGGAGGACTCTTCTATCAAGGCCTCATTTTCCGCCACATTCGTATCCTCTTCAACCACGGGCGGTGCCTCCTTCTCAACGGTGGCGTAAACCTTCGCTTCCTCTCCGATAAGAGAAAAATTGTTCCAGAAATTATCGATTCCCTCATCAAACTGTTCCTGCTGTTTTTCAGGGAGTTCCTCGACTTTCCTGTCGCTCTGTTTCTGGAACCGTTCTTTGACATTTCTTTCAAAAAATTCGTCATTGTATTCATCGATCCCGGCGAGAAGCGCATTAAACCGCCAGGCGGTATGTTGCAAGTCTTCCTGCTCACTGAGTTCCTCATTGGAGGAATGCGGGGTGGCAATGAGGTCATTCTTATCTTTCAAGCGCTTCCGTGCTTCACGCAGGTTTCGGATGGACCAGTCAATGATGGGTGCCCAGTGCTCCAATGTTGCCCGGTCGTCAAAGAGATTCGGGACGCGAACCAGAAAGGGTTTCCCGCTTGCGGGGTTGATGAGGTAGGAATCACCCGGTTCAAGATCGATGGGTGCATAACGCTCATAGGAAAATTCATCCGTCAGGTAATCATCCAGATTCGGCGGGGCATTGAGCTTGATGCTTTTGTCAAGTTCGATGAAATCCGCATCGACAGGTTTTCCATCCGGCGGAGGAGGCACGTCAGGCATCAGGCAGGTGCCCTCCAGGGGCAAGACCGCGCTTTCACCTGCGGCGATTCGCATGGCGAGACCGAAGAGTAAAAAGGCCTGGTAGCGTTTCCCTGTCGCCTCATCCACCGTTGGTGGGACAATCATGTTATCAAAGCGGTATTCCTGCTCCTGGCCGGTGGTATTTTCAATTTCAATATTGATAACGTTACCTACGGTCCGACCTGTTCCGGTGACATTGAGAATTTTCCCATTTTCTATGCTGAGCGCGTGCGCGTGATCGCCCGGAAAAAAAAGAGCCACTGCGGATAATACTGCGATCCATGTGGATAATATTTTCATCATTCGTATTGCTTAATGGTCGTTATTTATACGTTTGTTCTATCCGTGATTACTATTTTCATAAGTGTATCAAGGCGTTAGTTATCCGGTCAAGGATTCCTGTCATGCTGCCAGTAACAATTACATGACCGAAGGGCGTCATGACGGTGAATGTTGTGGATCAGATATTCTTTTAGAGGCTGTCTTATGGGTAACTTCTGCTTTTCGGCATTTTATTTGGGATGCACGAGCCCATTGTTTGATCGACAGGTGGGTTTCTAGGGGGCAAGGTGTTGAGATGATTACTCATGTGGTG
>CAYTLD010000016.1:0-6670 GCA_964438585.1 uncultured Blastochloridaceae bacterium
GACAAGCCGCTAACCATCAGCAACTTCCGGCTTGCGTGGACGCTGCGCCCTACCCGTCGCATCACATTGCATGAACTTCTAGTAAAAAGTGTGGTCGTGATCTCCATGGCCGGGGCAGTATTTTTTTTCCGGGGGGGGGGGAAGCAAATGATTCTTTGGCATCCGTGATCACTTGGATTAATATCTATTTATGTCTGAACTCAACGCCTCCGAAGCCCAAGAGCGAATACTTAAAGGCTCGGTCCTCATCGATGTGCGCACTCCGGCAGAATTCCGGGAAGTGCACGTGACCGGCGCCATCAACCTGCCTCTGGATCACTTCTGCCCCGATGCCGCCTGTCAGGCTGCTGACGGCAAGTCGATCACCCTCATCTGCGGAAGCGGACGCCGCTCGGAAATTGCTCTCAAAAAATTGCAGGATACCGGAGCCGAAGCCGAAGCCGCGCATGTCATCGGCGGCACCAACGCCTGGGTCCAGGCAGGCCTGCCGGTCGAACGCGGGAAAAAAGCCATCTCGATCGAGCGGCAGGTGCGTATCGCCGCCGGCATCCTCATCATGATCGGCATCGCATTGGGCACCTTCCTCCACCCCGGATGGTATGGCCTCTCCTTTTTTGTCGGAGCTGGACTTACCTTCGCCGGCATCACTGACACCTGCGGTATGGGGATGATGATGGCGAGGATGCCCTGGAACCAATAATTCTTACTGTACAATCGGTAAAAAATATGTAAGATGGCGAGATGACAATATGGCAGTTGGGCACCTTGCTCTACACCTTCGAGCATTCCAACCTTCCGGCCAAGGTGATTATTCTGATCCTGCTGGTGGGATCGATTTTCAGTTGGTCGGTGATGTATTCGAAGTGGGCGGACATCCGCGCAGCTCGCAATGCCACCCGCAGCTTTCTGAAACACTTTCGCCACGCCAAGCACCCGCTCGAGCCCTACAAGGACCAGATCGGATTTCAGGATTCCCCTCTCCGGCAAATCTATGAAGCCGGGGCGCGCGAGATGTCCTATCACCTACTAGGGTCGTCGGAGATTGACGAAACCTTTGTCGTCCGGGTGCGTCAGGCTGATCGGGTGGGGAGCACGGCCATGTCCGCCGTTCGTTCCCGGATGGAGCAGGCGGTGGGGGAACAGTCTCTCAAGATCGAGGCCAATATGATCCTGCTGGCCTCCGCCGTCAGTGGGGCTCCCTTCCTCGGACTCCTCGGAACGGTCTGGGGGGTGATGGAAGCCTTTACCGGAATCGCCATTGCCGGCAACCCGCAGTTGAGCAACCTCGCGCCGGGAGTCTCCGGTGCCCTTCTGACCACCGTAGCTGGCCTGCTTGTCGCCATCCCGGCCATGTTTGGCTACAACTACCTGATCACCACCATCCGGGCCATGATCATCGAGATGGAAAATTTCGCTGCCGAATCCGCTTCTGCTTTTGAACACCGCTTCCTCGATACCGGCTCCGAACTAAAAAGATGAGAAAGTATTCCCAACGCTTCGGGGGCACGGTCCTGAGCGAGTTGAATGTCACCCCGCTCATCGACCTGGCCTTCACCCTGATGATCATTTTCATGATTACAGCGCCGCTCATCGAGCAGTCGATGCAGCTCGACCTCCCCCAGTCCAAAACGAACAGCACCCCGCCGGACCCGGACGCCATTGCCCAGGTGGAGGTGAGTGCCAGCGGCGAGATCCGGCTCAACGGACAACCGGTCAGTCTGGCCGTGCTGGAAGCCTCACTCGTCGAAGCCGTGCGCCAGCGCCCGGAAACCGTCGTGGCCCTGCGCGCCGATGCCAGCCTCCGCTACCAGCAAATCGTGGCCATTTTCGATGCGGTCAAAGCCTCGGGCGCCCGCCTCGGGCTGGCCACTCAAAAGTCCGAGCAGCCATGAACCGCAGGGGGGGAATCCGCCGGAGCACGCTGATCGGGATCGCCGTCGTCCACGCGCTCCTGCTCGCCCTCCTTTTCATCGGTCCGCTCAAGAAAAAACCGCTCCCCGAAACCCAGTTTGTGGAAATGGTGGATCTGGAAGCCTGGGAATCTCCCTCGGCTCCGGCGCCGTCCGATCCTCTTCCGCTGCCCGAGCCTGCCCCCGTTCCGGAACCCGTCGCTCCCGTTACCCCGGATCCTCCACCAGCGGCACCACCGCCTCCGGTCCCTGCTCCTTCCACGCCCGTTCCACTACCAACACCTCCCCCGGAACCGCCAAGCCCGGTACCGAGTCCGCAACCCGCTCCCACTAAGCCCAGTCCGCCCAAGGTCGAAGTCGATCTGACCCGGACCGTCCGCAAGAGCACCCCGGCCTCTTCAACGCCTTCCGCCCCTCCCACGCAAAGCATCCGGGAAAAATTAAGCTCGAGTGTCAAAGAGCAGAGCCAGTCCAGTCCCACCCCCAATGAAATCGCCGCTTACCGCGCGCTCATCAAGCGAATCCTCTACGCCTCCTGGACACGACCCACCGGACTCAATTCCAAACTGGAAGCGACCGTCGATGTCCGGGTTCAGCCGGATGGGGAACTCAAACTGGTCGGACTGCGCGAATCGTCCGGCAACGACCGCTTTGACCAGTCCGCGCTGGCAGCGGTGCGCGCGGTCCGGAAGATCCCGCGCCCCCTTCCTGCCGGCATGGGTGATCCCGACTACCTGGTGCCCGTCATTTTTGCTTCCCAAGACTCCTAATCTGAAGAATGTTTATGAAAGTGAAATTATTCCAAATTCTGCTGACAGGCTCGATCCTGACCGCTTCCCTCCACGCACAATCCGGTGATGTGATCCGGATCGAGAAAGGCACGCGCATTCCGCTGACGGTTTCCGACTTCAGCGGTACCGGAGGCGCCCAGTCGCGCTCGATCCTCATCAACGATCTCAACTTAACCTCGGCCTTCGAGATGGTCGCGCCCGGTGGCGGCGGCTACGTCATCACCGCCACCGTCGGCGCCGACTCCCTACAGGGCAGCCTGAACTCTCCCTCAGGACAAAGCCTCCTCAATCAATCCTTCACCGGTGATCTGCGCACCATCACCCACCAGTTCGCCGATGCCATTTTCGAAAAACTGACCGGACAGAAGGGAATCGCCACCAGCCAGGTTGCCTTTATCAGCGGGAATAGCGGGCATAAAGAAGTTTACCTGATGGATCTCGACGGCCACAACCTCGTCCAGGTAACGCGGGACAACTCGATCGCCCTCAGTCCCCACTTCTCGCCTGACAACCGGAAGATCGCTTTTGCTTCTTATAAGTCGGGATATGCGGATGTCTGGGTCATCGACTTGAACCAGAAAAAGAAAACCCGCATCGCCTATTTTCCAGGAGTCAATTCCAGCCCCTCCTTTTCCCCCGACGGACAATCCCTGGCTCTGGTCCTGAGCCGTTCCGGCAATCCGGAACTCCACACCATGCCGTCCGCAGGCGGTGATCCCGTCCGCCTGACCCGCACCCGCGGCACCGAGTCCAGCCCGACCTGGTCGCCGGATGGGCGGGAAATAATCTTTGTTTCCGATGACCGAGGCTCTCCGCAGCTCTACCGCATTTCCACTAGTGGTGGAGACCCCCAGCGCCTGAAAACATTCAGCACCTACACCACCGAGCCCGACTGGTCGCCGGATGGGAAAAAATTGGCCTACTCAATCATGGAATCCGGGCAGGGACAAATCTGGGTGATGGATCTTTCCAGCGGGGAGCGCACCAACCTCACCACCGGCGGGGTCTGCGAGAGCCCGGTCTGGACCCGCAATTCACGCCACCTTATTTATGCCCAGGGCGGTGCCCTTTACCTGCTCGATTCCGTCACTCGTAACTCAGTTAAATTAAAAATTGGAATTTCTGGCTGTACACAACCCACCTGCACACGATAATATCACCACCATGATAAATACATTCATTCATCGCCTCTTCATCCCACTGCTCACCCTGACCTTCCTCCTCACGCTGACCTCCTGTCAGAAGAAGGGTCGCACCATCGAGGATGGCCCCGGAGGCTACGCCGGACCGGGAGGCAGTGACGATATCGAATTCGCCCCCGGACCCCGACCCGATGGCATGAATCCCGGCAATGCCGATTTCCAGACCCTCACCAACTACACGGTTTACTTCGGCTTCGACAGCTTCTCCATTCGCTCCGCCGACCGTCCTAAACTAGAGGCCGTCGCCTCCTGGCTCAGCCAGAACCCGAGCCGTAAAATCGTCCTCGCAGGGCATACTGACTCCCGTGGAACCACCGACTACAACGTCAACCTCGGTGAACGCCGCGCCCTCGCCACCCGCGATTACCTGCTCGGACTCGGGGTCTCCCAGAGCAGGATGACCACGGTTTCCTATGGAGAGGAACGTCCCGCCCGCAGCGGCGAGAACGAATCCGCCTGGTCCGCCAACCGCCGTGTGGCCGTCGGCATCCTGCGCTAAGGGCTCTGGTTCGACATCCAACCTTTGACATCCAACCCACAACGTCCAATTCCAGCATTGAAAGTTGAATGTTCAAAGTTGGATGTTGGATGTTTAGAGCGGCCCCCGGAAAACACCCGCCTCCTCCTCCGCAGCCCCAACTGGCTAGGTGACGCTATCATGTCCCTGCCCGCACTACAGGCATTACAGGCTGCCGGTTACCGGATATCCATACTATGCCCGCCGAAGCTCGGCGCCTTCTGGTCGATGGTCCCGGGCCTGGACCTCATCATGTTCACCGATGAGAACCCGGCCATCACTGCTGCCGAAGTGCGGCAGCACCAGTTCGATGTCGCTGTCATCTACCCGAATTCCCTCCGCACAGGCCTGGAAGCCTTCCTCGCCGGTATCCCGGTCCGTATCGGCTACCGGGGACACAGCCGCAGGTTGACCCTGACCCACGTCGGAGAAAAGCCACCGCGCCAGGGATGGAGGCACCATGCTTTTCACTATCTGGATTTACTTGAGCAGGCGGGCTTAATCGCCGGGGTGTCGAATCATCTGCATCTCGACCCGCTCCCCACTCCCGATCCGCCGGATACCGACATCGGCCCCTACCTGGCACTCTGCCCTGGAGCCGAATACGGACCGGCCAAGCGCTGGCACCCGGACCGCTTTGCCGAGGCCGCAGAAAAAATTGCCATGGAACATTCCCTGCAAGTCATCCTCCTCGGCAGCGCCGGTGACCGTCCGGCTTGTGACCAGGTGGAATCTCTTTTGAAAAATCCCGCCACCCGCAACCTGGCCGGATGCACAGACATGGAGGAATTCATCGCCTGGATCGCCCATGCCCGCTTCGTCCTCTGCAATGACAGCGGCGCCATGCACCTGGCCAGCACCTTCAATCGTCCGGGCGCCGCCATCTTCGGCTCGACCGAGCCCGCCTGGACCGGCCCCCTCTCGGATTTGATCAAGCCTCTCCGCCACCACGTCCCCTGCAGCCCCTGCTTCCTCCGCGATTGCCCCCTCGACTTCCGCTGCATGGACGCCATGACTGTGGATCGGGTTCTGGCGGCTGCGACTTCCCAACTGAACTAAACACCAAGAACCAGGAACAACAAACTGCGCCACCAATGAACATCTCCGCCTGCATCATCACCAAAAACGAAGAGTCCAACCTCCCCCGCTGTTTGACAAGTTTAGCGACGATCGTCGATGAAATTGTCATAGTTGATAGCGGGAGTTCCGACCGGACTAAGTTCATCGCCACCGATTTTAATGCGCGCTTCATACCGCACGAATGGGAGGGCTACGTGGCCCAGAAAAATTTCGCCTGCAGCAAGGCACGCTACGATTGGATCCTCAGTATCGATGCGGATGAAGAACTCTCTCCGGAGTTGCAGGCTGCCATCCGGGCCCTGAAGGTGCGGGATGCGGAGACACTCCCGTCCGCCTTTTCCGTGCCGCGCGTGGTCTGCTTTATGGAGCGCATGATCCGCTATGGCGACTGGTATCCCGATAGGCTGCCCCGCCTCTTCCGAAAAGATCAGGCCCGCTTCGAGGGCGGCAGTGTCCACGAACGGCTGGTCATCGAAGGGGAAGTCGAAGCACTGGAGGCCGAACTCATCCATCACACCTACCGGGACTGGGAGGATCAGAATCAGAGGGTGGCCCACTACGCGGAACTCTGGGCCCATGACGCGGCGGCGGCCGGAAAAAAGTCCTCCACGCTCGATCCCCTCACCCACGCGGGGTGGCGGATCATCCGCTCCTTTTTTTTCAAAGCCGGATGGAAAGGCGGCCTCTTCGGATGGAAACTCGCCTGCGCCCAGGGTCGGGAGACTTACTTGAAATACAAAGCACTGCGTGCAGAGGTCAGAGATCAGAAGTCAGATATCAGAAGTCAGACATCAGACCCCTGATCTCCGTCCTCCGTCCTCTGACCTCCGTCCCCCGCGATATTTTCCTTGGTACTCCTGTATTCTGATGCTAAGTTCTTCGCTCACTAATATGGCTGGAGATGTAATTGAAGTAGAAGGAACCGTAAAATCGGTGATGAAAGGGACGGCTTTCCGTGTCGAACTCGACAACGGACACGCCGTCCTCGCCCACATTTCCGGCAAGATGCGCAAGCATTTCATCCGCCTCGGCGTCGGCGACCGCGTCAAGATGGACATGTCCCCCTACGACCTCTCCAAAGCCCGCATCACCTACCGCTGCCGAACCGAAGCCCAGCAAATGCACCAGGCTGGTCCCCGGAAGCGGAAGTAATAGGGGACAGAGTATAAA
>CAYTLD010000016.1:6770-10132 GCA_964438585.1 uncultured Blastochloridaceae bacterium
AAACTTTCCTTAGTAATTTATCTCCACATTAGTTGGGAGTATCGCGGAAAAAGTTTTTACCCCGTCCCCTATTTTACAGCTCGGTTATCGGGGCCTTACAGATGAAGTCCTCGCAGACATAGGCGGCGGTCTTTCCCTCCACTGGCTTCATGCCCTTAATAGGTGCACCTTGCTGGACCAGCCAGTCCTGCGCCGCGCTGCCATCGGCGTGGAGAATGACCTGGGCGGGGTGATACTCCCGGAAAAAATGGTTCAGCCATTTTTTTCTCTCCTCCGGGCTCGGTGATCCGGCCAGAACGACCTGCCGGGGTTTACTTTGCCGCCAGGCCAGCGCGTTCAACATCAGTGGCAGCGCGGCCGGGAATTGTTCCATGACTGGAGAAAAGGCGCGGAGGATCTGTTCGGATTTTTCCAGCAGATCATTGCGCTGAAGCATATCGGCCAGGCGGGCCAGATTGAGGGAAGCGACGGAATTGGCGGAGGGCTCAGCTCCGTCGTTGTCATCTTTCATCCGGATCAGAACGTCGGACGCCTCGACACTGCTGAAATATCCTCCGCTTTTCTCATCCCACAGCAAGGCATCCATCGTCTCCTGGAATTTTAACGCCTGCTGAAGGCGACTAATCTTCCCGGTGGCTTCATACAGATCAATCAAAGCCTGAATCCACTGGGCGTAATCCTCGGCAAAGCCTTCAATCCCGCTGGACGTCTTCCGGAAACTTCTCTCCAGCTTCCCACTTTTTAAGTCGGCCAGATTCTGATGCACAAATTCGACCGCCCGCTCCGCCTGGGTCAGGTATTTCTCTTCCCCGAGCACCACATAGCCATAGACAAGCGCGGAAACCATCATCCCGTTCCAGGCCGTGATGATCTTGTCATCGAGATGCGGGCGCGGGCGCTGCTCTCTGGCCTCCATGACTTTCGCCTTCGCCGAATCCAGAAGTTCTCTCTTTTCAGGATCAACCAGCCCCCTTTCGATGAGCACATTTTTCCCGGTTAATTCCCCGTGGGGGTCGGAGGAGGGCGACACATTTCCGCCTTCCCGGATATCATAGGCCGCCGAGAAAATTTCGAATTCCTCCTCGCTCATGAGTTCCTTGAGTTCCAGAGTCGTCCAGGCATAGAACGCCCCTTCGAGCTTCTTCCCGGCCCCTGCTTCCGGATAGCTGTCGGCATCCTCGGCCGAGTAAAAGCCTCCACCTTCTGCAGTCAAATCCCGCTCCAGGTAAGCAAAAATCCCGCGCGCCACATCGGCATACCGTTCCTCCCGGGTCACCTGGTAGGCGATGAGATAGACCTTCGCCAATTGCGCTTGGTCGTAGAGCATTTTCTCGAAATGCGGGACATGCCACTCGGCATCGACCGAATAACGATGAAAGCCCCCGCCGATGTGATCCCACATCCCTCCCGCCGCCATCTGACGCAGGGTGAAAAGTGACATCTCGCGAGCCCGCGTGGATGCTTCCGCATCAGCACTCCGGGCCGCAGTGTTGAAAAGGAATTCAAAGATCACCGGGCGGGGAAATTTGGGTGCCGGGCTAAAGCCGCCCAATTTATCATCAAAGGAGCGGCGAAAATAATTACAGGCTTTCTCGATGCAATGCGGATCGGGATTAGTCAAGGTGCCGGAATTCTCACCGGCTGCCGCCAGTGATTCCACCACCTGATGGCCGTGGTGGATAATTTGCTCCCGATCCTTTTTCCAGGCCTCGGCGATACTCTGCAGGACGGTCTTGAATCCCGGACGTCCGTAGGCGTCGCGAGGAGGGAAATATGTCCCCCCGGCAAAGGGCTTGAGGTCCGGAGTCAGCCAGACACTCATCGGCCAGCCTCCCTGGCCGGTGCTGGCCTGGACAAAACTCATATAAATCCGGTCAATGTCCGGACGCTCCTCCCGGTCCACCTTGATGGCGATAAAATGCTCCTTGAGCAGGGCGGCCGTCGCCGGTTCCTCGAACGACTCATGCTCCATGACGTGGCACCAGTGGCAAGTCGAGTAACCAATCGAAAGAAAGATCGGCTTATCCTCCGCGCGAGCTTTTTCGAAAGCTTCCGTGCCCCACGGATACCAGTCCACTGGATTATGCGCGTGCTGCAGGAGGTAGGGCGATTGTTCGTCGATGAGGCGGTTGGCTTCTGTCATCTGGTCACTGTAGCACAGGAATCTGAGATCAGAAGTCAGAGTTCGGAGGTCAGAGGTCAGAGGTCAGCCATCAGTGCGGACTTCCAATCTCGGACTTCTGGAATTACTCCGTAATTTTCAACTTTAGTAGACTCGCCTTCACGCCTCGACCTGGCACTCCCGAATCTTGAAGTCCGCCCAGAAAGCGCCAAAGGGAATCAGCGAGGCGATAAATACCTGCAAGCAGAGCTTGAAGTTCATTTCCTTCCGCCACCACGCCCCGGCCAGCAGTCCGCAGACGAGCATGAACAGGAGCCCGTGGATCATGCCAAAAATTTTTACCGCCAGAGGCTGATCGAATCCATATTTCAGGGGCATGGCGATGAATACCAGGATGAGATAGGAAATCCCCTCCGTCAGCGCGGACGAGCGAACCGATTGAACAAGTTTTGACATGCAGAAGATTGTAGCACAGATCAAATGTCAGAGAACAGAGAACATAGGGCGGAGGTCAGAAGTCGGATCTCTGACCTCTGATCTCCGACCTCTGATCCCTACTCCGCCATATTACTGTTCAATGGCTTGGCACGACGCCGCGCCCGCCAGGTTTTAATCTCCGGGCCCAGCATTGCGATCGAGATCAGAATCATCCCGCAACTGATGGCCACCAGCCAGGGCATGGGTACTGCTGCCGCCAGCGGCACTGAAATAAGCGGTGCGGCTACCGCCCGCACTCCGGTAAAAAAGGTGTGGCCGGACATGTAATCAGCGACCCGCTCCGGGGGTGCCAGCTTCGTCACCCATAAACTCCAGGCAATGTTTCCCCCGGAAAATCCCAGCCCGAGTAGAACCGATCCGGTCACAAATCCCCACGTCGTCCCCGGCAGGAAATAAAACAAAATGGAGACGAGCAGAAAGACATTGATGATCGTCCGGAGGAGGTAGAAATTCATCCGGTCAAACAGCCTCCCCCAAAGCGGCGTAAAGAGAAAGAGCATCACTGGAGGAATGACCGCTGTCACGATGGCGATAAATTCCGTGGATTTATTGAATCCGTATTGGGGATCTGCGAGGTAAATAACCCGCAGGGGTAGCATCATAAGGTTCCCGAATCCCATCACCATGTAGATCATGATCAACCACCGGTAATCCGCATCCTCCCGCACCCAGCGCAGCGAGCGAAAGAGCTGACGGAGTGGAAAAAGCGTGAGCACTTTCCACCGCCTGATCCGGGGTTCCG
>CAYTLD010000016.1:10232-21539 GCA_964438585.1 uncultured Blastochloridaceae bacterium
AGCCAGGCGGTGACCACGGCCACCGCGACAAAAATCCGCTGGGTCTGGCCAAAGAGAGTTCCCCGCTCCTCATTCGGATAGTTCTGCTGATACAGCTCGGTAAAGAGCGGAAGGCAGGCACCCGGAACGATGACCGCCGGAAGAGATAAAATGACATAGGCCGTGAATCCGCTGGCAAAACTGCCAATACAGAGCATCAGGCCGCCAAAGAGAAGCAGCAAGCCGGACAAACGGGTCACTGGGATACGAAGTTGTCGGGCCAAGCTGACGATCACCGGACTAAGAAGCAGGCCCACCCCCAGGGCTGCCGCGATCAGCGCCTGTCCCGCCTCCCCGGCCGAGAAGACCTTGATCGCAATCAATAGGAAGAAGGTGCGGACAAAGGGCTCGCTGATGCCCTGAAAGGCGGAGCGCACCCGCTCGATAAAGAATGTCTTACGCTTAATTTCGAATGTTCCCGCCTTCATGGCAACAACCAGGCCGTTCCAAAGTGAATCCAGAGGGGAATGGTCACCAGCCCGATGATCGAGGTGGTGAGGACAATGAGCAGAGCGGTCGGCGCATGGCCTTGGTAATGCTTAGATAAAAAGACTGGCAGCACCCCGCAGGGCATGGCCGCCTGGATGATGATCACCTGCTTGAGTTCCTTCGAAAGCGGGAGCACGGAGGCAAAAAAGAGCATCAGGACGGGCAGAATCAGGAGCCGGACCGTCGATCCCGTCAGCGCCGCCTGCCAGTCGCTCTTGACCTCAACCTCCCCGATGTAATCCCAGAAGACAGCTCCTACCAGCAGCAGACTCATGGGAATGGCGCAGGAACCCAGCATCCCGGCACTGTCCATGACCAAATCCGGAATCCAGTGCCAAACCGCTGTATAATTCAGGATCATACAGGTGGCGATGGTGACCACCGGCGGATTAAGAGCCCGCATCAATCCCCCCTTCCAGCTTCCCCCGGTCAGAACCAGAATCCCGACCGACCAGAGCCCGAATTCGACCCCCAGGTTATGGGCAAAGAGAACCCCCAGGGTCTCCCGGTCATATAGGGCCGCCACCAGCGGAATAGTCATAAATCCCCAATTCTGGAGCCCCGCCGTCAGGCCAAAGGTCCGCCGCTTCTGCACCGTATCCGCACCCGAAATCAAGCTGATCCCACGCGCAATAAGAAAAGAGAGGACGATAAACACGAGACCGAAGACCGGTGCCACATAGGCATTATTACTCCCCAGCAGCGCCGGGTTCCCCAGCACCGAATCAATGATCAAACAGGGAATGAGCAGGCTGATGATAATGCTGAAAATGGACTGATCTGCCTCACGCGTGAGCAGCCCCAGCCTGCGGAACAACAACCCCAGCCCGATGATAAAGAACACCGGCAGCACGGACTGGAGGACAGGTATCAGTTCAGACATCGCGCCATAGCCTATATCAGAATAGGTGAGTTAATAGAAAAAATGATGTGCGATAAGGTGACGAGAATCGCATCTTTGACGAAAGCTCGCCCTGCTTCTCATTTCCAGTCAGTGCTTGGGGGGAGGAGCATTCTCTTACGCTCTTTTTATATTTACGTAATGCCCTCTTTTTCTCACCTTTTCCCCGTTCAACTTGCTAAAAATTCATCATTCGTTTTCAGGGTATCGCGGATGCCTGTAACTACATAATCTATGTTCGCAGATTTCTTTAATAGCAACATCACCATGATTTCATGATGCAAAATAATCAGGATTGACCCAAACTCGTAATTGAAGATACAGCAGGGGATGTTACGCCCGGTAGCGCGATAATCTGAAACGGTGTTGTGACACATTA
The DNA here is from genome assembly GCA_964438585.1 of uncultured Blastochloridaceae bacterium. Lineage (GTDB taxonomy): Bacteria > Verrucomicrobiota > Verrucomicrobiia > Methylacidiphilales > JBCBYL01 > JBCBYL01. Next base: position 12,041 of record CAYTLD010000016.1, read on the forward strand.
AGAAAAAGCTTTCCTGGTCAACCGTTCCCTCCACGTCAGTGAAATAAAAATCCACGTAATGGCCCTTGTAAAAGGTGCAACCTCCAAGTACATCGGGAATCAGTTCCAAGTGGGGGAAGTTAAGGCCGCATCCGTTATCCACACTCGGCCTCCAACGTTTCCAGTAAAGCACCCAGTTCATTTAAGCTCCTCGACCGAAACGTGTGCATTTTCATTTTATCGCCCTTATTCCAAATGGCGACAAGAGACTCATTCTCCTCAAAAACCAGATAACGAAAACTCCCCAGCCCCAACTCATTGCTCATTCGTTCCGCATAAAGAGTGACCAGAACCATATCCTGCCCTTTACTACTATCGGAAATGACCCCGGTTTTCTCAAAGTAATCCGGCAGCGGCTGAGTATCTATTTTTTTAATTTTAACTCCGCGCTTTGACTCATCAAGCCTCACCGTGCACTCCATGAGAAGGTGCGTTGAGTCAACCTCGATTTGTTCGCTGTCTGAGCTTAATTCAGATAACAACTCGAATTCCCATTCCTGATCACTCAAGGCCTCGACCATTGCATCTGCATCGCGCAGCCCGTCCGAACACTCTGCGTTGATTATCTTTCCATCGAGAATGTTGATGTCGATTCGTTGAATGGCACTCTTTGATGATAACTTAAGACAAGCGGTAGTGCCGTTCAGACAGAGAACCTGAAGTAGATCAGATAGTGACAAACCCGACTGACTGAATAATTGGCCCTTCATTTTTGTCCACCATAAACAGTTTTTTTGTTATGCCTGTTTATTTTTTAATTTTATTGTGCAGGCAACGCCTCCGACATGAAAAAGTTCGCCTGGGGTCAGGACTGCCTCCTTAACCGGCTTCCCCTTGGCAAAGCAGCCATTGCTGGACTGGTTATCCTTCAACACGATCAATCCATTTTGACGTATTACCTGACAATGCCAACGTGAAACCGAGAGGTTATCTATGACTACATCGCACTCATCCATGCGACCCACCCATATTGGCTTCCTAAACTCAAGATCGATATATATGATTTGCACTTCATCGACCAAGTCGCTACCGGGTGAGTTCTTATCTCCATCCACCGTTCCTGGTTTCATCCCTTGATACTTGCCAATGGTTTGTTCATTTATGTCCATCGTCGAACGTGCTTGGACTTTTTTATGGCTAGGACTCTGGAGTTCAGAGTCTAAGGGTGCCCCAGATCGTCCAGGTGGAGAGGGCTTCGACGGATTAAGTCCAGCTACGACGTCGGTCACACGCTTACGCTTGTTATCCAGAGGCATCACCTTGTCTTCGGGCGTATCCAAGTTGCCTGTCATCTCCAGTTCCCATCTCCGTTCGAGTGGCTCGGCATCCTTCAGTGAAACAGAATGAGCGGTTCGGATTAAAAATTCAGCCCGTTCTGAATCCAAACATTCCTGCCACTTTTCTTCAGCACAGGGAGTCATCAGGTAGCAATGATGATGGTGAAAATAGAACTCGATCACACCTGTCTCCGCCAAGACAGTCAGAAAACGATCATTTTTCTGCTCGAGTAAAGAGTAGATTATATTTCTTCCGAAGTTTTCCATAGAGTCATTTTCTCCAATGCTGATTCACACAATTAGTGTTTGTCAACTACTAGAAAGAATATTAATTAATTCAACTGAAATATAAAAATATTTATTTTAACACTCACCCTCTCTGCACGGAATGGCGGAAGAGGTCCATCTGGGGGGTTTCACGGATTTTTTTTTCGCGTGGGCGGCGTTTTTTTCCGACCCCGACGCGGTGGGCGGCGAGGTGGGGTTTGCCGGAGGCGTCGAGTTCCTGCTCCTCGAGGTTGCGGAGGATTTCCTTGGCCCGGTCAATGACATCGCGGGGCAGCCCCGCCAGCCGGGCGACCTGGATCCCGTAGCTCTTGTCGGTCCCACCGGCGACGATTTTTCTCAGGAAGATGACCTGATCATGCCACTCCCGGACGGCGACGTTGTAGTTCTTCACTCCCTTGAGGATGGCGGCCAGTTCGGTCAATTCATGGTAATGGGTGGCAAAGAGGGTTCTGGCTTTGATTCGGCTGTGGAGGAACTCGGCCACTGACCAGGCGATGCTGAGCCCGTCAAAGGTGCTGGTCCCGCGACCGATCTCATCGAGGATGACGAGGCTGTCTTCGGTGGCGTTGTTGAGGATGTTGGCAGTCTCATTCATCTCGACCATGAACGTGCTCTGGCCGCGGGAAAGATCATCGCTAGCCCCGACGCGGGTGAAAATTCGATCCATGATGGGAACCTCGGCGCGGGAAGCGGGGACGTAGGAACCGGTGTGGGCCATCAGCGCGATGATGGCCACCTGGCGGATGTAGGTGCTCTTCCCGGCCATGTTGGGCCCGGTCAGGATGACGGTCCGGCAGTCGTCATGGTTGAGAAGGGCGTCGTTGGGGACAAAGCGTTCGGCCCCCTCCAGTTGTTCGAGGACCGGGTGACGGCCTTCCTCGATCAGCAGGCGTCCGGTGGTATCGATCTCGGGGCGGATGTAGTGGTAGAGACGGGCGACGATGGCAAACCCGCCCAGAACATCCAGCTCCGCCAGGGCCCGCGCGGTCTCCTGGATGGTCATGGTATGGGTGGCCACTTCCTCACGGAGTTGTTGAAAGCGTTCGTATTCACACTGCTTGACCCGTTCTTCGGCCCCGAGGATTTTGGTTTCCATTTCCTTGAGTTCGGGGGTGATGAAGCGCTCGGCGTTGGCCAGGGTCTGCTTGCGGTGGTAATCCTCCGGCACCTGATCGAGGTGGCTTTTGGTAATTTCGATGTAATACCCGAAGACCTGGTTGAAGCGGACCTTAAGCGACTTGATGCCGGTGCGCTCCTGTTCCTTGATCTGGAGGTCGGCCAGCCAGGACTTGCCATCGCGCATGGCTTCCCGGAATTCATCGACAGTGGCATCGAATCCGTCCTTGAGGATGCCCCCCTCTTTCGAGGTCAACGGAGGTTCATCGACAATGGCCTCGTGGATTTTATCCTGTAAATCAGGGAGCGGATGAATCCGCTCGGCCAAGTCATCGGCCAGTGGAGCTTCCATTTGCCGTGCAAGTTCCCTGAGTCCTACCAGAGGGGCGAGGGACAGTTCGAGGCTTTTGACATCCCGGGGGCTGCCGCTCCCCTGGGAAATCCGGCTGATCAGCCGTTCCAGATCCCTTACCTCCTTTAGACCCTCCTGCAGGCGATCGAGCAAATCCACATCTTCGAGCAGCCGGGCCACCGCCAACTGGCGGGCCTGAAGTGCGGAGGCGTCCCGGAGCGGAGCCAGAATCCAGCGGCGCAACTGACGTGCTCCCATCGCCGTCGAGGTGTGATCCATCGCTTTGAGCAGAGAGGTATTAGACTGGGCGGTGGACAGGCTCTCGACCAATTCCAGATTCCGTCGGGTGGTGGAGTCGAGAATCAACACACTTTCCGCCTGGTAGGGACGGAGCGCACGGAGGTGATCGACGCCGGCCTTCAAAACCTCGCGCGCATAATACAACAACGCCCCGGCAGCAGAAATCCCCGCCTGCATCCCCTGGCAGCCGAACCCGTCCAGCGACTGAACGGCAAAATGTTCCCTCAAATACAAATCCGCCTGCCCCGGCTCAAAGACCCAGCCATCCACCGGAACAGGTCGTCCGGCTCCCTCCGGCATCATCTCCAGCTTGGTCTCTTCCGGCAGAATCCACTCCTGCGGGGCAATGCGCTGAAATTCCTCCTCGCACGCCTCCCAGTCGGAAAATTCCGCCACCTGAAATTCACCGGTACTCAAGTCCGTGTAAGCCAGGCCATAAACCTCTCCTGCCGGTGAGAGTGCTGCCAGAAAGCGGTTCTCATCCGGAGCGGTCAAGTCCAGTCCGGAAACAGAGCCCGGCGAGAGAATATGGGTCACCTCCCGCTCCACGATCTGCCCGGGCTTGGGATCTGAGGTTTGCTCACAAATCGCCACCCGGCATCCGGCCTCGACCAACTTACTCATATAGCCCTCGGCGGCATGGTGCGGAACCCCGCACATCGGCACCCCGTTCCGCCTAGTCAGGGTCAGGTTCAAAATCTCCGCCCCCTGCCGCGCATCATCAAAAAACATCTCGTAGAAATCCCCCAGCCGGAAGAGCAGGAGCGCATCCGGCGGTATCTCGCGCTTGATGCGCTGATACTGTTCCATCATGGGGGTGAGTTTGGTGGTCATATTATCATCTCTCCCCCCTGCTGAAAGGCACAACACATCCGCACAGCATGTAGAAGGATCACGCCTTGTGCAAGCAACTGTGCTGTCGAAGAAATAGGGGACGGGGTAAAAACTTTTCTCGGTAGTGATCTCCATAGCTGACGGAGCGATACAGAAAAAGTTTTTACCCCGTCCCCTATTTCTTGCCTTTCACACATTTTTGACAACTTTTTATTGTCTTTCTGACACATCTCTTGGTCGGGTTGGTTAAGTTGATTCATCAAAAAAATAGTTGGTTTGGTTTTTGATTGTAGGGTTTCGATATCCCTCCTTGGCGAAATGCTGGGGAGGGATATTGTTTTTTCAAGATGCGCCGACTAGCAGTCCTCTTTATTATCCTGAATATTCTGCCCGCCGTGGTGCTCAGTATTCTTGCCTGGCAGACGGCCCGATCGCAGCAGTCCATTCTCGAACGCCAGGAAACCCAGCTCCGTAAGCAGGAGGTGGAACGCGCCTCCAGTCGGATCCGGGGCACCCTGCTCGACGCCTACCGTTCTTTTTCCCAGGCAGCCACCGAGCTGGCGGAAAATATCAACTCCGGCCCATTACCCTCCCGCTTTGATACAGAATTAAACCGGAAGTGGGCTGCCGGGGCCTCCGGGTTTGTGGCGCAAAAGGATGGCACCCTGCTTTTTCCCACCGCTGAAATTATCGGCACGGATCCGCGCTGGATGGAATTTGCCAGTTGGAGCCGGGAATTTCTCAACACGCCCACATTTAACGAAACCCTCGGCTCCCAGCCGGGAGGCATCCTCGGCTCCCCCCACCAACAGAATGTGAAACTCATTTTCTGGATCCACCACCCCAACCAGCCCGATCAAATCCTGGGTGCCATCCTCGACCCCCGCAGGCTGGCCGACACCTGGAAACCCCTGCTTGAACAGTCGGACACCAGTCCCGATATTTCCATGGCCATCCTCGACCAGACCGGGGTGCCGGTCGTCCGCTCCGCCCCGCTCATCCGGCAACCCTTAAGCCGTCCCTTTGCCTCCTCACCAATCGGGGACAGCCTGCCGGGCTGGAAGGTCAACCTCTACCTCGAAAATCCTGAGTCACTGGGAAAATCCGCCGCCCGGCTTCAGGCCGTCATCTTCGGGCTCATCGCCACCGCCATGCTGGCCATCATCTTTGGAGGCAGTCTGCTTCTTATCGAAGCCCGCCGTCAGCGCGAGCTTGCCCTGAAGAAGGCCCACTTCGTCTCCAATGTCACTCATGAGCTGAAAACTCCCCTGACCTCGATCAAAATGTTTTCCGAAATGCTGGGCCACCAGGCCGACTCCCTCTCCGAGGCGCAGCAGCGACACCTGAATATCATCCAATCCGAAACCGAGCGCCTGCACCGCCTCATCGATCAGGTCCTCGACTTCTCGAAATTGGAGAAGAGGAAGTTCCATTACCGGAAGGAGGAAATACCCCTTCACGACTGGCTGCTGGAATGGATCGATACCCGCCGCCCGGCCCTCGAATCTTCCGGAAACAAGATCCGGCTTACCCTTCCGGAGGAGTATCCGGTCATCCATGCGGATCCCGACGCCCTTACCCAAATCCTTCTTAACCTCCTATCTAATGCGGAAAAATACAGCCCTCAGGAATCTGAGATTGAGGTCCAGCTCTCGACCACCCCGCGCGATACACACATCGATATCCTCGACCGGGGCCAGGGCATTCCGCCCGGATCCGAAGAGAAAATTTTCGAACCCTTCCACCGTGCCGATGATGCCCTCCACTCCGAAACCCAGGGAACGGGCCTGGGACTGAGCCTGGCCCGGGGCTTGGCGCGCGATCACGGAGGTGATATAATCTGTCGTCCGCGACCGGGCGGCGGAAGCATTTTCTCCCTCCACCTGCCGCGTTTGAAAAAATCATGAAAAAAACCATCCTCATCATCGAAGACGATAAAAACATCCGCACCGGCTTGAAGGAAGCCCTCCAGGCCGAGGGCTTCGAGACCTGCGCCACCGGACGAGGCGACGAAGCGTTTCCCCTCTTCAACGACCGCAAGCCCGACCTCATCCTCCTCGATCTCATGCTTCCGGGGAAAAGCGGCTACGACATCTGCCGCCAAATCCGCACTCAGAACCAGCACGTCCCCATCATCATGCTTACCGCCAAAACTGAGGAAATTGACAAGGTTCTGGGGCTCGAATTGGGTGCCGATGACTACGTCACCAAGCCCTTCAGCATCCGCGAATTGATCGCCCGCATCCATGCCGCCCTCCGCCGCTCCCAGCCCGCCGCCAATGCCACCCTGGCCCTGCCGGAGGAACTTACCATCGGCACAACTCTCATCCGCACCCGGGCCCTGCGGGGATCACGCGGAGAGGAGCAGATCGAATTTACCGACCGTGAGGTCAAGGTCCTGGGTGTTCTCTTCCAGCACCGTGGCGAGGCCGTCTCCCGTGAGACCCTCCTTAATGAAGTCTGGGGCATCGATTACTTCGGCACCACCCGCACTCTCGACCAGGTCATCGTCAAAATCCGCCAGAAAATCGAAACAGACCCCGCACATCCCCAGCACCTCCAGACCGTCCACGGCGTCGGCTACCGGCTGGAAGTGGATGGAAAGTGAATAAGTGGGAAAGTAGGAAGGTAAAAAGGTGCAAAAGTGGGAAGGTAAGAATGACCATCTCTTCAAGCACTTTCTTACTTTAATACTTCCACACCTTCTTACTATTCTTTTTGCTCTTCCTTCTTGCCGCCCCCGAAGATACCCATAATGCCTTTCATCAGGCCTTCGCCGGTTTCTCCGACGGCGTTGACAGCATTGACGGGATTCGTCAGGGCCTTGGTGATCATGGAGCCGGTTTCGACTTTGGGCTGATCGGTGGTTCCGGCAAAGTCGAAGGGAACGATCATCCGCCGCTGATCGTCACGTTCGAAAATCCCGCGCACGACGGACGGAAAATCATCCTCCAAATCCGGGTGGGCTTTGAAAGTCATGGCTCCCTTGAGACTCTTATCGAGCCCGACATCGACATTTCCCGTGACAGCCATGGTCTCATTACTGACATTGAATCCTTCAATCAGGATGCGGTCCCCATTGAGGCTGAAGGATCCTTTTCCTGCGAGGCCTTCGATCAGTTTCAGTTTTTGCAAAATTCCGGCATCATTGAAGCCGGGGTAGCTGGGCAGAGCGACACGCGCCGTGACCTGGGAAACTTCGTAGGTTCCCTTGCCCTTGAGATTTTTTAGTTCCGGACGATGGTGGCCGCTGACTTCACATTCCACCGTTGCCTGACCGCCAAAGGACGTGGAATATCCGAGCGCGTCGAGAAGACCTGCTACGTCCGCACTCTTAACCTGGATCTGCACGCCGTCCAGCGGCTGGTTCTGATTGAGAGAGAGATTACCGTTCAAGGCTAAATCCGAATTACCGGGCAGCGAGGCACTGAAATCAGTCACGGTCAGCTTGCCGGCACCGAAGGCAAATTGTCCGGAAACATTCTGCATTTTCAGGTTCCCGATGACAGCGTGCGGCCCGGAAAAGGTGCCCGACATTCCCTCACCGTCCGGACGGGCGGTCAACTTCACCCCCTGCAACTCAAAGCTGTATCCATGGACGTTCTCCACCCGCAGAACCCCCTCCTCGATATTGAAGACGCTGGCGTTGACCGGAAAACGGATTTGCGTCACATCTCCGCCCACCAATTTCAGGTGAACCACCCCGCCCTGAGCGTTAAGTTCAGTCAACTGGAGTCGCAGGGTGGCCAGCGGAAGGAGTTCAAAACCTGCGGTTAAATCCGTCATCTCAACGGCCACCAGATTGGATTGACCGGCGGTTTCAAAGCGGAGTGCCGCTTCACTGAGTTGCGCTTCGGAAAGATCGCCTCGGATCGAGGCAAAATCAAAGCGACCCCCACTCTGCTTTTCAACCTGTCCCTTCACCCAGGACTGAAACGGAGGGAATCCATAGACAACTTTCGGCCCGAAAATAAATCCGGTCACCACCAGAGCCACCAACACCACCAGCACGACCAGGATCTTAATCAATTTATTCATAACCGCTGACTGTGTGGCAAGGATCGGATTCCGTCAACTTTTGTCACCAATGACCATTTTTTATGATAGGGTTGCAGCATGTTGAATCTGACCGCACTTCAAGCACTGGCGGAGCGCCACTCGGACGAAATCCACCACCCGGTAAAGTCATTCCGCGTCAAAGGGGTCGAATTTGGCACCTCCCCTGCCCTGATGGGTGTGGTCAACCTCTCGGTCGATTCCTGGTATCGGGAAAGTGTCTGCACCACTCCGGAAGCGGCCATCCGCCGCGCACGCCGCCTGCACGTCGAGGGCGCATCGCTGGTCGATATCGGAGCTGAGTCCACCCTGCCCCATGCCGCCCGCGCTGATGCCGACGCGCAACTTGATCAGCTGATCCCCCTCCTAAAAGCATTCCAGGGATCGGTGCCCGTTTCCATCGAAACCTACCTTCCCGCCGTCGCGGAAAAATGTCTGGAAGAAGGCGCTGCCGTCCTGAATATGACCGGCACCGGGGAAGCGGAGACATTTTACCGGCTGGCCGCCGACGCGCAGGCCGGAGTCATTATTTGCTTCATCCAGGCCGCCAACGTCCGCGACGCCACCTCCCTCGATCTGGGCGACGATCCCGTCGGAGCACAAATGGAATATTTCAAGCGGGAAATCGACCGCGCCACCGCCGCTGGAGTCGAGCGGATCTGGATCGATCCCGGCCTCGGGTTTTACTACAAGAACCTGATGGACAGCGCCGAGCGGGTGCGCTACCAGACCCGCGTCTTTCTCGAATCCTTCCGCCTCCGGAAACTCGGCTGGCCAGTCTGCCATGCCCTCCCCCATGCCTTCGACACCTTCGGAGAGGAAGTGCGCTGCGCGGAACCCTTCTTCGCCCTGCCCGCCCTCCTCGGCCAGGTCTCTTTACTCAGAACACATGAAGTGGCCAAGGTCAAAGCCGTCATCGACACCCTGGATGCCATTAATTCTTGTTAAGGGACGTTAAGGGACGGAGTATTAAGCAGTATCGTGGGGTGCATCCAGAATATGTCATGATCGGCTTAATACTCCGTCCCTTAACGTCCATCGCCTTGCCTAATTCAATCCATCCTGCATAAGAAAGGCATGCAACATATCTGCATTACTGGTGCCGGGTCAGGACTTGGTGCCGGATTGGCCCGCCTGCTGGCCCGTCCGGGCCGGGTGCTCTACCTCCACTATTTCAACAGCCGGGATAAGGCCACGGCCCTGGCAATGGAACTCCAGCCCCTCTGTGATGGTGTGC
>CAYTLD010000017.1:0-1810 GCA_964438585.1 uncultured Blastochloridaceae bacterium
TTGGCCTCGTAGCAATCGCAGATCATATACCGATGAAAAAGGCTTGGTGTCCTATTTAATCTTAATTCCACTGCTGAAGGAGCAGGATCTTGGGGCCAACAAGGCCTTTCTGAATAAGGCAAGAGAACTTCAAATAAAAGGAATGACCGAATCTAGGATATTGGAAATTTTCGGCAGCCCAAATTATATAAAGAAAGAAAATAAAATAATCTGCGTGGTTATAGATTATGATATTGGGTGATCACATAGATGCCGTGCGTCATGTGTCATCTGCTACCCTACTTTTATCACAAATCTCAGACCCCCTTACCGAAAAGCGCGGGCAAGTCCCGCGCACTCGAAAGAGGCTTCGCCTCAGGGGGCAATCCCGGTCACGACGCAGTCGGGACTTTCGAGTGCTCAAGCTTGCTTGAGCTTTGGTTCGCGAGTTGTGAGTGGTCTACCATTTGGTCAAGCATCTTTGATAATTGACCGAGCCGTTGGCTGCGTATCAATCGCAGAATAGTTGCCGATGAAAAATGCTGGAGTTATCGGTTTGGTTGGGCGATCATATCGCAGTGGTGGCTATCAATGAATAGTCATAAAGTGAAACAATGATTGAAATCAGTCGAAAATGCCAGACTGACTTCCTACGCAGAAAAAACCGAAAGGACACGCAGTGACATCTCCCAAGCCCGATCTCGAACGACAACTGGAACTAGACTTTTTACGAGCCACTGAAATCGCCGCTCTGAACACCTTGCAATGGTTAGGTAAAGGCCAGAAGGAAAAAGCCGATGAAGCGGCGTGCGACGCGATCCGCGGCATGTTCGACCTGATGGATATCAAGGGAACTGTGGTGATTGGCGAGGGCATCAAAGATGAGGCCCCCGGCCTGTTTAAAGGTGAGAAGGTGGGAACCTGGAAGGAGGGCAGTCCAGGTTTCGACATTGCTCTGGATCCGGTTGATGGCACCACCAACGTCAGCAAAGGGATGCCCAACTCGATTAGTTGTATCGCCGCCGCCATGAGCGATGGGGACGAAGGCCCCCTGCTTCTGGACATTCCCGCTTTTTATATGCTGAAACTGGCCTACCCGCTGAAAGTCCGCCAGGCATGGATCGATGACCCTTCACTCCCCATTCATGCGGACGCCCCGATTGGAGAAGTGATTGATGTCACGGCCAGGATTATCGGCAAAGAAGTGCGCGACGTCGTGGTCTGTGTCCTCGACCGCCCCCGCAATCAGTATCTAATTGACGAAGTCCGGAAAAAAGGAGCTGCCCTGCGAATGATTGTCGATGGAGACATCGCCGCTGCTCTGGCACCCGCCATGAGAACTTCCGGGATTGACCTCTACGCCGGTATCGGCGGTGCCCCCGAAGCCATTCTTTCAGCGGCTGGCTTGCGCTGTCTAGGAGGAGGCATGCGTGCCAAAATATGGCCCAGGGACGAAGAGGAACGCCAATGGCTCGAAAAATCCGGATGGGGCGACCAGATCGAAACAGAATACATGTCAAAGGATCTTGCCCAGGGAAAAGACATTCTCTTTGCCGCGACCGGTATCAGCAGCAGCCCGCTCGTCCACGGCGTGGAAGTCGATGGAAACATCGCCAAGACCCACTCCGTTTTAATGCGAGCCCGCTCCGGAACCGTCCGTTTCATGGAGACCCACCATAACCTCGACCGCAAAACGATCCACCTCCGCTCAACCGGCATCGAACGAAAAATCTGATCAACTTAAAAAGGCAGGAAAAAAATCTGCGGGATCAAAAATTATTAATATTAGGCGATCATATAAATGTCATGTGTCATCTACCGACCCCATCAA
>CAYTLD010000017.1:1910-20724 GCA_964438585.1 uncultured Blastochloridaceae bacterium
CGACCCCATCAATACGGGTGTCATGTGAAAAGTTTTTCTGAAATTTCTTTCGAGGGCACTGATGGACATTCCGGCCACAGAGGCCAGTTGATTTGAGGAGATGTCCCCGGCGTGATGGTGCTCGATGAATTCGATGACCGAGCCCAGGACGGGATGCTCAAGAGCGGCTTCGGTGGTTCCCTTGAACTCACGCGTCACTCCGGGAGCGGAAGCCATGATAAAACCGGGCGGCATTGCCTGGCAGGTTCCAGTCCATCAGAGATCGAGCGCGAAAAAAAATCAAAAAAATTAATTTTTCCGCTTGCATCGGATGGCTGATACTGTAGAAAGACGATCCACCTGATACCAGAAATGGATGAAGGAGCGTGTGACGGCCCGCCACGAGTGACGTCGTCCTCCATGCAGATCGGCTTTTACAAAAAAGCGCGCATGGAGATTATTCATGCGCGCTTTTTTGTCATCTGGCTGAGGTGGATAAAAAATTTACAACAGAAAAAGGAATTATTAGATGCCAACCATTAATCAGCTCGTTCGCCGAGGCCGTAAGCCAGTGCAAAAGAAGAACAAGGCACCGGCCCTCCAGAACTGTCCGCACCGCCGTGGGGTCTGTGTTCAAGTCATGACACGCACCCCGAAGAAGCCGAACTCCGCACTGCGGAAGGTGGCTAAGGTGCGCCTGACCAACGGCCATGAGGTCATCGCCTACATCATGGGTGAGGGACACAACCTCCAGGAACACTCCATCGTTCTCCTGCGCGGTGGCCGGGTAAAAGATCTTCCGGGCGTGCGCTACCACATCGTCCGCGGCGCGCTCGACACCCTCGGCGCAGTTGGCCCGTCTAATACCAACAAAGTCAACCGGAATGTCTCCCGCAGTAAATACGGGGTCAAACGTCCGAAGAAGGACAAATAATCAGAAAGAGATTGGATTATGGCACGACGACACAAAGCACCTAAGCGACCGGTTCAAATTGATCCGATGTTCGAGAGTCCCGTGGTGGGGCGCCTCGTCAACCTGGTCATGGGGCGTGGCAAAAAATCACTGGCCCAGAAAATTGTTTACAAGGCCATCGAAAATGCCAACGAGTCCACCACCGACGCCAATCCGCTGGATATCCTCAACAAGGCTCTCGATAACGTGAAGCCCCGGCTGGAAGTTAAGTCACGCCGCGTCGGCGGGGCCACCTACCAGGTGCCGCTCGAGGTGTCGTCCGAAAGACAACTGGCCCTCGCCATGCGCTGGATGGTGACTTACGCGCGCTCCCGCAAGGGCACCACGATGGAAAAAGCCCTGGCCAATGAAATCAAGGAAGCCGCTTCAGGACAGGGAAATGCCGTCAAAAAACGCGACGATGTTCACCGGATGGCTCAAGCCAACAAGGCCTTCGCCCACATGCGTTGGTAGTCATTTTTACAAACCTAGATTAAAGAAATACAGCAATGCCCAGAGAATATACCTTTGAACGAACCCGGAACATCGGGATTTGTGCCCATATCGATGCGGGAAAAACCACCCTCACCGAGCGCATACTTTTCTACACCGGAATGATCCACAAGATCGGCGAGGTTCACGACGGTGCCGCCACCACTGACTGGATGGATCAGGAAAGAGAACGGGGAATCACTATTACTTCCGCCGCCACCACCTGTTTCTGGCCGGTCGCTGAGGAAGAGGGGATCGAAAAGCTCTACACGAATACCAAGAACCGGGTCAACATTATCGACACCCCGGGCCACGTGGACTTTACGGCTGAGGTCGAACGTTCTCTGCGCGTGCTGGATGGCGCCATTGCTGTCTTCTGCGGAGTGGCTGGGGTCCAGCCTCAATCCGAAACCGTCTGGCGTCAGGCCACTAAATACAGCGTTCCCCGGATCGCGTTTGTCAATAAAATGGACCGCACCGGAGCCGATTTCATGGCGGCTGTTAACAGCATGCGGGAAAAATTGAGTGCCAATGTCTGGCCGGTGCTGATCCCGCTCGGAGCCGAGGATAAGCTCAAGGGACAGATCGATGTCCTGAACCAGAAGGCCCTTGTTTACAAGGATGATGACCTCATGGGATCCACCTATGATATTACTGACATCCCGGAGGATCAGAAGGAAATGGCTGCCAAGGCTCTCGATGACCTGATTGAGGCGGTGGCGGATATCGACGAGGAAATCGCCGATCTCTTCCTCAACGAAAAGCGACCTAACACGGAACAGCTCAAGAAGGCCATTCGCCGCTGCACCATCGACAATAAAATGGTGCCGGTCGCCGGGGGCTCCGCCTTTAAGAATAAAGGAGTGCAGGCGCTGCTGGATGCGGTCGTAGACTACCTGCCCAGCCCCATGGATGTTCGTCCGGCGGAAGGTCAGGATCCTGACGATGCGGAAAAAACCATCAAGGCACCTACTGACGACGATGGAAAATTCTGCGCCCTGGCCTTCAAACTTTGGGCCGATCCCTTCGTGGGCAAACTGATTTTCTTCCGGGTCTATTCCGGAACCCTGAATAAAGGGGACACCATCTATAATATACGCAGCGGGAAAAAGGAGCGGGTTAGCCGCTTGATTCAGATCCAATCGGACAAACGCACCGAACTCGACACCGTATATGCCGGTGACATCGCCGCCACCGTTGGCATCAAAGATATTCGTACCGGTGATACGCTCGCTGCCCAGGACTTTAGTATCGTCCTCGAACCCCCGAGCTTCCCGGAACCTGTTATTTCCATGGCCATCGAGCCCAAAACCAAAGGCGACCGCGAAAAAATGGGAGAGGCCCTTCAGCGCCTTTCAGAAGAAGATCCCACCTTCCAGGTGCAGTCGAATGAAGAGACCGGACAGACGATCATCAAGGGCATGGGTGAACTTCACCTCGATATCATTTGCGACCGCATGCGCCGTGAATTCAATGTCGAAACCAACGCCGGTGCCCCGCAGATTGCCTACCGCGAGACGATTTCCAAAACCTCCGGCGGCGAGGGCAAACTCATTAAGCAATCCGGTGGACGCGGTCAATACGGCCACGTCGTCCTCGACGTCGCTCCAGTCGAGCGCGGTAAAGGAATTACTGTCGATAATAAGGTCGTCGGAGGTAATATCCCGCGCGAATACATCGGCGCGGTCGAAAAGGGGATACGTGAGGCTTTACTCAATGGTGTTGTTAATGGAAGCCAGGTTATCGACGTCCATATCAATATCCTCGACGGCAGCTACCACGAGGTCGATTCCAATGAAATGGCATTCAAAATCGCCGGACAAATGGCCGTCAAGGACGCCATGAAAAAAGCGGGGCCCATCCTCCTCGAACCCCTTATGAAGGTGGAGGTCATCACACCGGAAGAATACCAAGGTGATATTCTCGGGGACATCAACCGCCGTCGCGGTCAAATTGGCGAACTCGAAACCAAGAATGATGCCACCACCCTGAACGCTGTCGTCCCCCTCGCGGAAATGTTCGGATACGTAAATACATTACGCTCTTTGTCGCGTGGCCGAGCCGCTTACTCAATGGAACCGTCGCACTTTGAACAAGTCCCCGCACAGGTTCTGGCAGAAATTACCGAGCATAATAAAGGATAATAACCATGGCTACGACACGTATTCGAATTCGATTAAAAGGTTTTGACTACCGCCTGATTGACAAGGCGGCACAGGAAATTCGCGACACCGTAACCCGCACCGGATCACGGGTGGCCGGACCGATTCCGCTGCCGACCAAAATCGAGCGCTACACCGTCAACCGCTCACCCCACGTGGATAAGAAAAGTATGGAACAATTCGAAATCCGCACCCACAAGCGTCTGCTCGATATCGTCGAGCCTTCAGCCAAGACCGTGGATGAACTGAAAAAACTTAACCTTCCGGCAGGGGTGGATATCACCATCAAGATTTAACGGCATGGCTGACACTAGAAGGAGCATGACATGAGTATTGGAATATTAGGCAAGAAAGTCGGGATGACCCGGATCTATGACGATGGCGGCGTAGCTATCGCCGTAACTGTCATCGAAGCTGAACCGAATGCCGTCACTAAGATTAATGAAAACAACGGAAACGGAAAACGTTCCGTTCAGATGGCGTCTGATCAAACAACCGAAAAACGGACTACCCGCCCGATGAACGGTCACTTCAAGAAGGCCGGAACCGCTCCCTATAAATTCCTGAAGGAATTTCCTCTGGAAGAAGGAACCGAGCTATCGGTAGGCACTCAATTGGATGTTTCCCAATTTCAGGAAGGTCAGTTTGTCGATATCATCGGCGTCTCCAAAGGACGCGGATTCCAAGGGGCGGTTCACCGTCACGGATTTGCCGGCCAACCGGACTCCCATGGCTCAAAAATGCACCGTCGCACCGGATCGGTCGGTGCCGGCTCCACTCCGGGACGCGTCTGGAAAAATTCTAAGATGCCCGGTCACATGGGAGACAGACGCATTACCGTTCAGAATCTCAAAGTAATCCAGGTTCGCAGTGATGACCATTGTCTCCTGGTCAAAGGAGCCATCCCGGGAGCCAAAGGCAGTTACGTCGTTGTGCGTGATGCGGTTAAGAAGCCAAAGCCGGAAGCCAAGCCGGCAGCAGTTGAAGCGGAGGCCCAATCCTGATGAAAACTACCACTCTCGACCTGAAAAGCGCGGAATCCGCCTTCGGTGTGGAACTGATCGCCAATGGTATCGGAACTCAGGCCCTGCATGATGCCGTCGTCGGGTATCAAGCCAACCGCCGCCAGGGCAACGCCTCGAGCCTGACCAAGGGTATGGTGCGAGGCACCGGCAAAAAAATGTACCGCCAGAAAGGCACCGGTAACGCCCGTGCCGGTTACCGCTCATCCCCGGTTCGCCGTGGTGGTGGTACCGCCCACGGCCCTCACCCGCGTGATTACACCAAGATCCTCCCCAAAAAAGTGCGGAAGCTGGCCTTGAAAAAGGCCCTCAGTGAAGTGGCGAAGGACGGTCGCCTCATGACTGTGGAGAGTATCGACATCAAGGAGCCCAAGACAGCCGCACTGGCCAAGTGGATCGCTACTAACAAACTTTCAGATTCGCTGATGATCATCACTGGTGAATCAACAGAAGCCCTCCTCCTTTCGGCACGCAATCTTTCACGGGTCAATGTCATGCGCGCGGATGAAATCAATGCCGAGGGCATTCTCCTCCGCAAACACGTGGTCATCACCAGCGACGCACTCCCGGTATTGGCAAAACGGATTAACTAAAATGAAAAACCCTTACGACGTTATTAGAACCGCACGGATCACCGAGAAGAGCACCGCATTGGTTGGTGAGAACAACCAGTATGTCTTCGAGGTACACCCCCGCGCGACTAAACAGGAAATCAGCTATGCCATCCAGAGCATTTTTAAAAAGGACGTGATGAGCGTCAATACTATGAACGTTCGAGGGAAAAAGAAACGCCTGCGCACCGCCACCTATGGACGCAAGCGGAACTGGAAAAAAGCGATCGTCCGTCTGAAAGAGGGAGAAACCATCGATCTGATTTAACACATCTTCAGGAGATACTTATGCCAATGAAAAAATTTAACCCGATTACCCCGAGTCTTCGCTACACCGAACTCAGCGACTTCGCGGAAATCACCAAATCGGAGCCGGAAAAGTCGCTGCTCAAGCCGCTCAAAAAAACCGGTGGCCGGAATAACAACGGACGGATCACCTCCCGCTTCCGCGGAGGAGGGCATAAACGTAAATTCCGGGTCATCGACTGGAAACGTAAACGTCATGGCGACCCGGCCACGGTCATCGGAATTGAATACGATCCCAACCGGAGCGCCCGAATTGCCCTGATCGAATATGCGGATAAGCAGCGGAGCTACATCATTGCCCCGGATTCGCTGACCGATGGGGATACCGTCATGTCGGGACCGCAGGCACCCCCCAAGGTGGGAAATTGCATTCCCCTCAAGAATGTTCCGGTTGGACAGGAGATTCACAACCTGGAAATGGAACCCGGGCGGGGTGCCCAACTGGTGCGTTCCGCCGGAACCAACGCCAGCACGATGGGAAGCTCCGGAAATAAAGTTCAGGTCAAGATGCCTTCCGGTGAAATTCGCCTCCTCAATGAAAATTGCTACGCCGTCATCGGGCAGGTCAGCAATGGATCGCATGAAAATATCGTAATTGGAAAAGCCGGACGCAAACGCTGGATGGGCCGACGGCCTCACGTGCGCGGCATGGTCATGAACCCAGTCGATCACCCCAACGGTGGTGGAGAAGGTGCCAGTAAGAGCGGAGGGGGGCGTCAGCACCTCAGTTCCCCCTGGGGCCAGGTGGCCAAGGGACTAAAGACCCGCAAAAAACACAAGAATTCAACCCGTTTCATCGTTGAACGGCGCAAGACAGTGAATAAATAAGGAAATCTATGGCACGCAGTTTAAAAAAAGGACCCTTTGTCGATGAACACCTTCAGGTGAAAGTCGACCGGATGAATGAGTCGGGCTCACGTAAGCCGATTAAGACCTGGTCACGCCGCTCCATGATCACCCCCGATTTCATCGGCCACACCATCATGGTCCACAACGGTAAGATTTTTAACTCGGTCTTTATCACCGAGAACATGGTAGGACACCGCCTGGGTGAATTTTCCCCCACGCGGATATTCAGGAGGCATGGCGGACATACCGAAAAAGCCGGCAAGTAAGATGTGGAGGCCTGCAGGAATGGCGGGCCTTATATTGGCCATCTGGATCGCAACAACGGTCTGGGCGGCCCCCGAAGACATTAAGTCAACGGGACGCTCTGTAACAGAAGAAGAGATCGAAAGGCTGCAGGATCGTATCCGGCAGTTGGAGGAAAGTCTGGCCCTGGCTAATACCGAGGCAGACACGTTTCACCAACGCTGGCTCGAGCTGCGATTAAAAGTCGAGGCTCTGGGAATTGAAGCGATTACCTCCAGCGAACGCTCACTGGAAGAAAAAGTTGTTCGCCTGATCGGTGAACTCTATCGCAGCGAAAAATCCAGGATCGTGCTTGAAGAATCCGCCATTCGTTTTATGGAAGCGTGGAAGGCGCTGCAGTTAGCAGGCCCGCTCCAGCGGATCCAGCGGCGCGCGGATTTGGAAGTGTCGCGGCGCGAATTGCTCAAGCTCATCGCGCCCAGTGAACCGGATGAAACCATTGCCGCCGATCTCAACTCAGGAAAAGTCGTGGTTGTTGATGATGATTTGAACATCGCCATCATCAACTTTGGAAGAGCCCAGGGGGCTCGCCCCGGCTTTCCATTTAGAATTTTAAGAAACGATCAGGTGATCGGCAGGTGCCGGTTGGTTGAGGTGAGGGAATACATCAGTGCAGCCCGCATCCTCGATACCCTGAAACAGACTAAGGTGCAGGCGGGCGACCGCCTGCTCCTGGAAACAACGAAGTAATAAAGATTATGGCTATAAAGGCAGAAAGTAAGTATTCGCGCATCTCGGCGTTTAAGGCGAGAGCGGTGACCCGTCATATTCAGGGACGTCCGGCAATGGACGCGCTGGAAATGCTGGACTTCTATCCTCAGAAAGCAGCCCGGATGGTCGGCAAGACATTGAAGTCCGCCATTGCCAACGCTGAGAACAACGAGTCACTTGATCCGGAGACTTTGATTATCAAAGAAGCCGTGGTCGGAGAGGGGCCCACGTTTAAGCGCTTCCGCCCGAAGGCGCGCGGATCCGCCGGTGCCATCCGGAAACGCACCAGCCATATCAAGATCATTTTAGAGGAACGTGAGGAGATTTCACCCTCCGTTCAACCCACGGCAAAAAAGAAGGCCGGTGCCAGGAAACCCGCCGCCGCCAAAAAAGAGGGTAAAGAGGCAATGGCGGGAAAAGAGGCCAAATCAGAAAAAGGGGCAAAGGCGGAAAAGGCGGGAAAGCCTGAAACCAGCGAGAAAGAAGATTAATTATGGGACAGAAAGTACATCCGATTGGATTCCGCTTGCCGGTGCGACGCGATTGGCGCTCGATGTGGTTTGCGGAAAAAAGAGAATTTCCGGTTTATCTAAAGGAAGATCATGACATCCGTCGTTTTCTCAAGAAACGACTCTACACAGCGGCTATCTCTAAAATCATGATCGAACGGGCCTCCAACCGGGTTCGGATCAATATCTTCACCGCCCGCCCCGGCCTCGTCATCGGGCGTAAGGCAGCCGAACTGGAAAAAATTAAAAAAGAATTGATGGAAAAATTCCCGCATCGCGATGTCCTCGTCGATGTCAAGGAAGTGAAAATGCCGGAACTGGATGCCCAACTGGTGGCGGAAAATATCGCTCTCCAGCTCGAACGCCGGATTAATTTCCGCCGTGCGATGAAAAAATCGATCCAGACCACCATGGATTTCGGAGCGGACGGTATCCGGGTGCGCTGTTCAGGACGACTCCAGGGAGCGGAAATTGCCCGCACTGAAGAATACCGCCAGGGCAGAGTTCCGCTGCACACCTTGCGTGCGAATGTGGACTACGGCTTCGCCGAGGCCCGCACTGTCGCCGGGATTATCGGTATCAAAGTATGGATCTGTTTAAAAGAGGAGGTAGCTGCCCCCACGGCCGCTTAATGAATTATGCCATTACTACCCAAGAAAGTTAAATATCGTAAGCAGCAGCGCGGATCGCGTTCCGGGAATGCCAGTCGTGGAACGACTCTGGCCTTCGGCGCCTATGGCCTGCAGACATTGGATCGCGGCTGGATCACCAATACCCAGATCGAAGCCTCACGGGTCGCCATCACCCGGAATATGAAAAGAAAAGGCAAGGTCTGGATTCGTATTTTCCCGCACAAGCCCGTTTCCAAGCGCCCCCCGGAAACCCGGATGGGTAAAGGAAAGTCCAACCCGGAATACTGGGTGGCAGTCATCCGCCCCGGACATGTGCTATTTGAAGTCGATGGGCTGCCGGAAAGTATCGCCCGCGAAAGTCTCCGCCTGGCGGCTTCCAAGCTGCCGGTGAAAACCCGCTTTATCACCCGTGAACGGAAGTTGGTGGCATGAAATTAGACGAAATCAAAGCAATGAGTGATGCCGAAATGCGTGCCAAGATTCAGGACATGAAACATGAGGCTCTCAACTTGCGCATCCAGCAGCAAAGCGGACAGCTCGAGCGCCCCAGCCGGCTTCGCGATATCCGCCGCACCGTTGCGCGTATCCGGACCATCATGAATCAGCGCCAGGCTGCAGCCAGTAACAAGGAAGCCGTTGAGGCTTAAGGAAATTAATCATGAGCGAAGTAACATCGACAGAGTCAGCCCCAACCGAGACCAAGGGTTCCAGTAGTATTAAGGAACGCCAGGGAGTGGTGGTGGCCGATAAAATGAACAAGACCATCGTGGTCAAAGTGACCCGGCGTGTGCCTCACCCGCTCTACAAGAAAATTATCAAGATTTCCAAGCGGCTCTATGTCCACGATGAAAATGCCGAGGCCAAAGTCGGCGATACGGTGCGGGTCATCGAGTGTCGTCCCCTGAGCAAGACCAAGCGATGGAAATTGGAAGAAATTATTAAACACTAAGGAACGCAATGATTCAGTTAAGAAGTTGGATAGATGTAGCCGATAATACCGGAGCCCGGCGGGCCCGGATGATCGGTGTGATTGGAAAGCGATCGCGCTCAGCCTCGATCGGGGATGTTATTACCGCTCACGTTAAGGAAGCGGCGCCCGATGGCACGGTGAAAAAAAGTGATGTCGTCCGCGCCGTAGTCGTCCGCACCAAATCTCCTATTCGCCGCCCGGATGGTTCGGTCCTGCGCTTCGACAACAATGCCATCGTGATTATCGATAAGGATAAAAATCCTAAAGGCACCCGGATTTTCGGACCCGTCGCTCGTGAGCTGCGAGATAGGAATTACATGAAAATTATTTCACTGGCACCGGAGGTTCTATGAGTCGAGCCACACAGACATTACCAAAAAAGTACCACGTTAAGCGCGATGACGAAGTCGAGGTCATCAGCGGTGCCAATAAGGGAAAAACCGGAAAGGTGCTGCAAGTTCTGCGTGACAAGGGAACGGTCATCATCGAAGGAGTTAATCTCCGTAAGAAAGCCGTCCGCCCGACTCAGGAAAACCAGAAGGGCGGATTCGAAGAACGTGAAATGCCCATCCATGCCTCCAATGTAAAACGAATTCGGGAGGCGGCTTCCGTCGGTGCAGAGAAAAAGAAGAAATAACGGAACTGGCATACCATGAATATACTTAAACAGGATTATAGAGAACGGATCATTCCGGAAATGATGAAAAGTCGCGGATACAGCAACATCCAGCAGGTGCCGAAAATTTCCAAAGTCGTCATCAACTCATCTGTCGGATCATCCGGAGATATCAAAAATGCGCTCGAAGAGGCGGTGGAGGAAATAACCCGGATCACCGGGCAAAAGCCAATACGCACCCTCGCCAAGTCCAGCATCTCCAACTTCAAGCTGCGGGAAGGCATGGAAATCGGATGCAAGGTCACCCTCCGCGGTGATTCCATGTATGATTTCCTCCTTCGTCTGATCTGCATCGCTCTGCCCAGAATTCGCGATTTCCGCGGAATTTCCCCCAAGGCGTTTGACGGACGCGGTGCCTACACCATCGGAATTAAGGACCACTCGATTTTCCCGGAAGTGGACCTCGAAAAAGTGAAACGGACACTCGGCATGGATATCACCATTGTCACCACAGCTAAGAATAAAGAAGAAACACGTGAGCTGCTCGACCTCCTGGGAATGCCTTTCTCAGACAAGAAATTCGAGCAGACCGCCGGAAATAACTAAAGGAATCATCTCATGGCTAAGAAATCCTGGATTGTTAAACAGAAACGAACCCCGAAATTTAATGTGCGGAAATACAACCGCTGCGCCATATCCGGACGCCGACGCGCTTACATGCGTAAATTTGGCGTCAGCCGGATCACATTCCGCGAAATGGCACTGAACGGAGAAATCCCGGGTGTGACTAAAGCCAGTTGGTAAAGAAAGTAAAATTATGCAATCAGATCCCATCGCCGATTTTTTAACGGAAATTCGCAACGCCAATATGGCGGATAAAGCGGAAGTCCTGACCCCGTACACCCGCATGAAAAGTGATATTGCCAATCTGCTGAAGCGGGAAGGTTTTATCCGGGACGCGGAATTGGCCGAGGTCGAAGGTAAACAACGTCTGCGCGTTACCATGAAGGTAGGGCAGCGCATTAAACCGATCCGGGGGATTAAGAAAATTTCCAAACCTGGCTCCCGCCTCTACGTCGGGGCCAAAAACCTGCCCCGAGTCCTCGCCGGAATGGGATTTGCCGTCGTGTCAACCTCCAGAGGAATCATGACTGATCAGGAAGCCCGTAAAGAAAACGTCGGAGGAGAAGTCATCCTTCATATCTGGTAATCATTATGTCACGCATAGGAAATAAATTCATCGCCATCCCGGAAAAGGTCAAAGTGACCATCGATAAGCGGGAGATTACTGTGGAGGGACCTAAAGGCACCCTGCACATGACACACTCACCACGCATCGATGTCGAAATTGTCGAAAACGAGATTCAGGTCAAGCGCCGCAGCAACACCGGTAAGGACAAAGCCTTTCACGGACTCACCCGGTCTTTGATCAACAACATGGTCCTCGGAACTACCGAAGGTTTTGAAAAGAAACTTGAAATCAATGGAGTCGGGTTCAAGGCGGCGCTTCAGGGGAAAATTCTCAACCTGGCCCTCGGTTTTTCACACCCCATCAATCTGCCCATCCCGGATGATATCAAAATCACCGTCGATGACGCCACCAAGATAACCTTGACCGGGATCAATAAACAGCGTGTGGGTGCCATGGCGGCCAAAATACGCAGCTACTACCCTCCCGAACCCTATAAAGGAAAAGGCGTCCGCTACCACGATGAAATCGTTCGCCGCAAGGAAGGAAAAACAGCCCAGGGTAAATAACCGGAAGCATCTTTATGAAAACATCTGTCAATTCACGCAAGGGAATCCGCCAGCGCCTGCACCGCCGCATTCGCCGCAAAATCACCGGCACCGCTGCACGTCCCCGCCTGACCGTCTGCTTTACCGGCCAGCACATTATCGCTCAGATCATCGATGATGAGTCCGGAGTGACGCTGGTCGGTGTCGAAACCAAGGAAAAGGAATTGAGCGGTAAAAAACTTCGACCCAATATCGAAGGGGCACGTGAGCTGGGTAAAATTCTCGCCGAACGCGCTAAATCAAAAAAAATCGAGGATGTCGTTTTCGACCGCGGTGGCTTCCTCTACCACGGAAAAGTCAAAGCTCTCGCCGACGCGGCTCGTGAGGGTGGACTTAAATTTTAAGGATATTATGGCTGAAGAAAAAGATAACCCATCCACGGAAAATTCCGAAGGTGCTGAAACTCCCAAGGTGGAAAATACAGTGACCGAAAGTGCGGAAACGACCACCCCGACCGCCCCGGCGGCTGCTGAGGAAACTCCATCCGACAACGAAAAAACAACGGCACCGGAATCAGTAGCGGAAGAAAAAGTGCCTGAGACGGAAGCCGTAGTGGAGGAAAAAGCACCGGAGACTGAAGCTGGGTCCGCGACTGAAGCTGAAATCGCACCGGTAGCGGTAGTCGATGCGCTCGCCATTAGCGACGTCGATGATGACGATGTCGATGTCGATGCAACTAAAATTGCCGACCCCAAAGAGGCGGAGAAAATCGCTCGCAACAGCCGTTTTCGCGGAAAACCGGGAGGCCGTCCAGGTGGTCGTCCGGGAGGCCGTCCAGGAGCCCCCGAAGAGGAAGACAGCGGATTGACCGAGAAGGTGGTCTTCATTAACCGGTGTTCCAAAGTCGTCAAAGGCGGACGCCGTTTCAGCTTCAGCGCCCTCGTTGTCATTGGCGATGGCCAGGGGCAGGTGGGAATCGGATTTGGTAAGGCTAATGAAGTGGCCGAATGTATCCGTAAGGCCAACGAAGACGGACGCAGGAATATGCTCAAGATCAACTTAGAGCAATCGACCATTCCCCACGAAATCCTGGGTGTCCACGGGGGCAGTAAGGTTTTTATGCGTCCGGCGTCTCCCGGAACCGGTCTCATCGCCGGAGGCGGAGTTCGGGCCGTCGCCGAGGCGGCGGGAGTCAAGGATCTCCTGGCCAAGTCCCTGGGTTCGGATAACCCGTCCAATGTGGCCAAAGCGGCCCTGAATGGACTGACCAAACTTTCACTCAAAGAGGAATTCCTCGCTGCGCGCGGAAAAAATTAAGTAACGGAACATAGAGAGATATCACCATGAGATTGCACGATTTAAAACCCCGCCCCGGAGCCAAGCACCGGACGCGCCGACTCGGTATCGGTGAAAGCTCAGGCCGCGGAAAAACCAGCGGTAAAGGCCACAAAGGCCAGAAATCACGTGCGGGTGGATCCATCCGTCCCGGATTCGAAGGGGGGCAAATGCCTCTGCACCGTCGTCTGCCCAAGCGCGGCTTTAACAACAAAGAATTCGCTACGGTTTATGCACCGGTCAATGTATCCTCCCTTAATATTTTTCAGGACGGAGACACCGTGGATGAAGCCGCACTGCGGGAAAAACGCCTCGTTACCGGACGCTGGAACGGAATCAAAATTCTCGGCTCCGGGGAATTGGAGCGCAAACTCACGGTCAACGCCCACGCCGCCAGCCAGACTGCCGCTGAAAAAATCAGTAAAGCAGGGGGCACCCTCGCATTGCATTCCGCCCCACGGCAGGATGAATCAAAAGCCGCCTGAATTTAACCCTACGCAGACTCCATGATTTCCGCCTTCATCAACTCCTTTAAAATTCCTGAACTCCGCCAGCGGATCATCTTCACTCTGGCTCTGTTGGTGGTGGTGCGTCTTGGAGCTGCCATCCCCTGTCCGGGTATCAACGCGGCCGTCCTCCAGGAATACTTCCGGGTTATGGTCGATCAATCGAGTTCGGGTAACTTGCTCGGTTTGATTAATATCTTCAGTGGTGGAGCCCTGCAGAATTGCGCGATATTTTCACTGACGATTATGCCCTACATCAGTGCCAGCATTATCATGCAATTGGCCACCGGGGCAGTTCCATCGCTCAGCAAGCTGGCGCGTGAAGAGGGGGGACGTCAAAAAATCAACCAGTACACCCGCCTGGGAACACTTGGCCTCTGTCTCTTCCAGGGATATCTGCTGGCCGTCAACTTTGAGAATCCGGAAAGCTGGCAGGTATTTCCCAACATCCAGCAAGTCACCGATCAAATGGGACCACTGGTGCCTAATCCCGGCCTCATGTTCCAGCTCACCACCGTCGTTACCCTGACCGCAGGTTGTATGTTGCTCATGTGGCTGGGAGAGCAAATTACCGATAAAGGTATCGGTAACGGAATTTCACTCATCATTACGATTGGCATCGTAGCTCAATTGCCCGCCGGCCTGACCGCTGGCTGGAAAGTCTTTAACGCCCCCGACGCCCCGGCCGGACGTGAGGTGATTGTCGTCTTACTCATCCTCTTCCTCTTCATTGTCGTCGCTTCAACGGTGGCCATTACCCAGGCTCTGCGGAAAATTCCGGTGCAATACGCACGCCAGGTTCGCGGTAATAAGGTTTATGGCGGCCAGTCCTCCTACCTGCCCCTCAAAGTGAACTACTCCGGGGTCATGCCCATCATTTTTGCCAATGCCGTCTTGCTCTTCCCGGCCACCATTATCCAATTCCTTTTTCCTCAGTCGGAGACGGCGGCGCGCATCGCCGGATACCTCGATCCGGGTGGTGGTCTCTACTACCTGATCACCGGATTTATGATCTTTTTCTTCTCCTACTTCTGGGTGGCCATGGTCTTTAATCCAACCCAAATTTCTGACGACATGAAGCGTAATGGTGGCTTCGTTCCCGGAGTGCGTCCCGGCGAACCCACCGCCAAGTTCCTCGACTTTACCATGACCCGGTTGACCTTCGCCGGTGCTATCTTCCTCACCACCCTCGCCATCCTGCCTATGTTCGTCAGCACCTCGATGGAAGTGCCCTTCATCACCGCACAATTTTTCGGCGGCACTGGATTGCTTATTATTGTCGGAGTCATGCTCGATACCATGCGTCAGACCGAAACCTATCTCCTCCAGCGCCACTATGACGGATTTCTCAAGAAAGGCCGTATCCGGGGACGCAGCTCCGCCGCTGCCGGAGCACGGAGTGGTAACGCCGTTCCTGAAACCCGCATGCTCTGGTTACTGGTCGCCATCGCGGTCTTACTTTTGGGAGGCATTATTGCCAGCGCAATACGTGCATAAGCTATGGGACAGCAAAACGAGGAAACCTCAATCATACGTATGGAAGCCACCGTCATTACTCAGCTGTCTCCGAATTCGGTGCGGGTCGAACTTAAAAACGGCAATCGCATGCTCGCCGGTATCGCCAGTGAATTGCGTATGAAGATGACTCGGCTCTTGCCAGGTCAGGCAATTCAGGTAGAATTTTCAGCCTACGATTTATCTAAAGGCCGGATCGTGGATGTCCTGGACACCTGATCGGCCTTGTTGACATAAGAAACTAAATAAAAATTAAACCATGAAAGTTAAAGCATCCATTCGACGTAAGACAGCCGACTGCCAGGTCATCCGGCGGCGCGGAAAGCTGTATATTATTAACAAAAAAAATCCTCGTTTGAAACAACGTCAAGGGTAAGCAAAGAAGCAAAGAAAGAAACTACCATGCCTCGCATTCTCGGAATCGACATCCCAGGGGACAAGCGTATCGAATACGCCTTGCGCTACATTTACGGTATCGGCCCCGCACGTACCAAAATTATCATCGACGAAGGGGATTTTGATCCGGGTATGCGCGCGCGCGAACTCAACGATCACCAGATCAACCTCATCGTCCAGATTATTGAAAACCACGGCTTTAATATCGAAGGCGATTTGCGGAGGGAATTTCAGGGTAATTTGAAGCGGCTCCAGGCCATTAACTGCTACCGGGGTATTCGCCACAAACGCGGGTTGCCGGTTCGCGGCCAGCGCACTTCCACCAATGCACGCACCCGGAAGGGGCCTCGTCGCACCGTTGGTGTCGTCCGTAAGAAATAAGGAAAAATTAAGATTATGGCTGAAATTAAAAAAAATAAACCAGCGGCTAAGAAGCCCGTTGAAAAGGAAAAGGAAGCTGCACCCAGTGCGGACATCAGTCTATCGCTCGACGATGCTATTGAGATCCCTAAGATTGTTAAGGCCAAAGGATCAAAGAACGTCTCCGCCGGCATCATCCACGTTCTGGCTTCTTTTAATAATACCATCGTCAGTATTTCTGACCGCCGGGGCAACGTCCTCGGATGGTCCTCAGCCGGAAAATGCGGCTTCCGCGGCTCGAAGAAATCTACCGCTTACGTCGCCCAGGTCATCGCGCAGGACGCTATGCGTCAGGCCATGGCCCACGGGGTCAAGGAAGTCGAAGCCCGCCTCAAGGGGCCGGGAACCGGTCGCGAGGCCGCCGTGCGCGCGGTCCAGGCCATGGGGATCGAAGTCACCTCTATTACCGATGTCACCCCAGTTCCCCACAACGGCTGCCGACTGCGCAAGGCACGCCGGGTTTAATCCAAGAATTACGCAACAGGAAGAATATTATGGCACGTTATACAGGTCCACGCAGCAAAGTCAGCCGTCGCTTTGGAGTCCCGATTTTCGGCGAAGACAAGGCATTCGAAAAACGCCCTTACCCGCCCGGAGTTCATGGCGCCCGCCGTCGTAAGTTATCCGACTACGCGGTCGCTCTCGGAGAAAAGCAAAAATTGAAATTCATGTATGGCGTTCTCGAAAAGCAGTTCCGCCGCTATTTTGAATTCGCCCAACGCAAACGTGGAGTCACCGGAGATACCCTCCTGCAATTGCTCGAAACCCGTCTGGATAACATTGTTTATCGGCTCGGCCTGGCTACGACTCGTCGCCTGGCTCGCCAAGTGGTCAACCACGGACACGTACTCGTCAACGGACGTAAAGTCAACATCCCTAGCTACGCCTGCCGGGAAGGGGATGTGATCGAAATCGCCAATAAACCGAAATCACGTCAGATCGCGGTCACCTCCCTCGAGGCCTCCCAGATCAACCCGGTTCCGGAATGGCTCACCCTTGATCGGGATCACTTTAAGGGAACCGTTGCCCGTATTCCCACCCGTGAGGAAATCGGCCCGATTGTCAATGAACGACTGGTGGTTGAGTTGTGCTCCCGATAGCACGCAAGTAATTTAAACAAAATATAAACAAAGTGCCGTTGGTCCCGCTTCAGCCGGTTTGTTGAAGTCGGGGGAACCCGGTCCAAGGAGATTAAAATTATGCCAATCAGATTAGGGCGATTCGAACTGCCCAACCGACTCGAAAAGAACGAAGCTACCGCTTCGGAAACTTACGCACAATTCACCGCCGAGCCGTTTGAGGCGGGTTATGGACACACTCTGGGAAACTCCCTCCGTCGTGTCCTCATGAGTTCGCTCGAAGGTGCGGCCATTACCTCGATTAAAATCGAGGGTGCAATGCATGAATTCACCGCACTTCCCGGTGTCATTCAGGATGTCACCGACATCATCCTCAACCTGAAGAAGGTCAAATTTCACCTCGCCGACCGCGAACCACGGCTGCTCTTCCTCAATGTCAATAAGGAAGGGGATGTGACCGCCGGTGACATCACGCTCGAATCTGGAGTTGAAATCGTCAATCCGGACCAGTTGATCTGTACACTGGATAAAAAGCAGAAATTCGAAGCTGAATTTGAGGTCAAAGTCGGTCGCGGATATGCCAGCGGTGACGATAACAAGAATGACGGTCAGTCCATCGGCGTCATTCCGATTGATTCCCTCTTTTCACCCGTCTCTAAAGTCAAATATCAGGTTACCAACACCCGCGTCGGCCAGATAACGGACTATGATAAGCTCATTCTCGATGTCTGGACGGATGGCCGGCTCACCCCGGATCAAGCCCTGCTCCAGGCATCCGCCATCCTCCGGAAGCATCTCGATATCTTTGTCGATTTCGACAAGGAGCCTGTTGAATTCGAGGAGGTCGTTGAGCAGGTCAGCACTCAGGACAGCGCTCTCAAGAAACTGCTCAACATGAGCGTCAATGAGATTGAACTCTCCGTGCGTGCCGCTAATTGCCTGAATAATGCCAACATCACCTCCGTGGGACAACTGGCCATGAAGAGTGAGGCCGAGATGCTCAAATACCGCAACTTTGGTAAGAAGTCGCTCAATGAAATCAAGGATAAGCTACAGCAGTTGGGCCTCGGATTGGGTATGAAATTTGATGATGGGATGGTTGAAGTCCCCTCAACGGAAGAAGATAACATTTTAGATAACACCGACTAAATCATGAGGCACCGAAAAAATTCTGTTAAACTCGGACGTAAGACCGAGCACCGCGAAGCCATGCAGGCCAACCAAGCCTGCAGCCTGATCCGACACCAGCGCATCAAGACCACCCTGGCCAAGGCCAAGGCCCTGCGCCCGGTTGCGGAAAAACTGGTTACGCTCGGCAAAAAAGGAAGCCTTCACCACCGCCGGCTCGCGGTGGCCCGTCTGGACGGACATGAAACCGAGGCCAAAATCCTCTTCGACCAGATCGCGCCCAAATTCAAGGATCGCGAAGGCGGCTACACCCGCATCATCAAGCTCGGACCCCGCAATAGTGATTCCACAGACATGGCGATCATCGAATGGGTCGAGGCAGATGCCCCCGCTCAGGAAGCCGAAGAAGAGAAAGCGACTGAAGAGACACCCGCAAAATCCCCCGCCAAAACAAAATAAGTGGCCATACCCACCCCACGCATAAGGCAGAAAAGACGTGGAGGGCAGAGCTCCGTCTCTGCCGGGATCTAGCGGAGGATGCGGCGATCCTCCCTCCACGTGGGAGAGAAACGTTTGGAGTGACG
>CAYTLD010000018.1:0-3853 GCA_964438585.1 uncultured Blastochloridaceae bacterium
CTGGGGTGATGATCTGGATGCGGAGGGCCAGCCCCTCTACCGCCAGCCGCTTATTCTGCCCCTCTATGGAGGGCTCTCGGTCGATCAAATTCTCTCCCGCTTGACCGGGGAAATCCCGGAAGCCGTCCGAGGCGAAGAGGAAAAAACCAGCCCGTTTTTCGAGGGGCCAGAGTTGGTTCAAAAAACCTTTTCCCAGTCTGCCGGATTCAACCTAGGTAGTCCGGAATTCCGTGAGCGCTGGACCCGGACCGTGCGCGAGGGATTTGACCGCGACGCGAAGAAAATTTCCCTGCCAGCCTCCTTCAAGTCCGGAGAGGCGGGTGCGCTGATCGCTGATATTGAAAAAATATTTCAGCCACCCCGTAAGGACGAGTTGGAGGTGCTCTTCACGGTGGACGCCTCGGTCGATGATGGGCGTCATGCCAACAACGGGTGGCTGATGGAAGCACCGGATCCGATTACCAAGCTGACCTGGGACAACGCAGTGCTCATCAGCCCGGCTACGGCGGAGAGCCTGGACTTTAAGGCGGAAAAACTCAGCGAGGGAATTTATCAGGGGCAGATTGTTAATCTCAAGGTCGAGGGCTTCAGCATCGAGGCACCCCTGCACATAGTGCCGGGCCTGGCGGCAGGAACCCTGGTGTTGCCGCTCGGGTATGGCCGTGAGCTGGCCGGGCGTGTGGGCAACGGAGCGGGATTCAATGCCTACGCGGTCAAGCCCTCTGCCGACCGCTTCACTTCCTCCTACGTGGAAATCGAGCCGACCGGACGCTTCTACGACTTTGCCATCACTCAGGAGCATTGGAGCATGGAAGGGCGAGGCATCGTGCGCCAGGCACCGATCGACTACTACCGTCAGAACGACAAATTCGCCTACAAGCAGGGGCTGGAAAGTCACACGCCGCCCAACCGCAATGCCTACAAGTCACCCTATGACGAAGCCCGCGAGGCCATCGAGCGAGGCGAGGAAGTCGATGAAAGTGTTTACAGCACCGCGCATCAATGGGCCATGGCCATCGATCTCACCACCTGCACCGGCTGCAATGCCTGTGTCGTCGCCTGTCAGGCGGAGAATAACATTCCCATCGTGGGCAAGGACCAGGTCAAGAAAGGGCGGGAGATGCATTGGATGCGAATCGACCGCTACTTCACCGGCGTGACCAGTGACAACCAGGACATTTCCAAATTCCGGGCCGACAACAACAAGGAGATCATCCCCAATGCGCCGGAGATGATCACCCAGCCCCTCCTCTGCATGCAGTGTGAAAACGCGCCCTGCGAAACCGTCTGCCCGGTCAACGCCACCGTGCACACCAATGAGGGTCTCAACGCCATGGCCTACAACCGTTGCATCGGCACCCGATACTGCGCCAACAACTGTCCTTATAAGGTGCGCCGTTTCAACTGGTTTGATTACAATCAGCGCCAGCTCGATCAGCTCTACATCTCCGGACGGGTCAAAGAGCAGGGTTGGGTGGAAACCCTCCAGCGTCCGCTCGGCCCCAAGGGAACCGAAGAACTGGTCAAGATGTCCAAGAACCCGAACGTCACGGTCCGGATGCGCGGGGTCATCGAGAAATGCACCTTCTGCGTCCAGCGCCTGGAAGAAGCCAAGATCGATCATAAGGCCATACCGGAGAACCGGACCACCGGCAACATCATGATCCCGACCGACTCCGTGCAGACCGCCTGCCAGCAGGCCTGTCCCGCTGACTCCATCATCTTCGGAAATCTCATGGATAAGAACAGCCGGGTGGTCGAAGCCCGCCAGCGCAAGCACGCCTATAAACTTCTGGATTACCTCAACACCCAGCCCCGCGTTAGCTACCTGGCCAAGCTGCGCAACCCGAATCCGGCCATGCCCGGCGCCGGAGACGTGGCCATGTCCCTGATTAAATCCCACTCCTATCACGGAGGGGATCATGGAGATGATCATTCTAATGGGCACGGTAAAGCACACGGAGGAGACCACTAATGGCGGAAGAATCATCCAACTTCGGCCCGGCGGTCGATAATGTCATGGAGCGCAAGCCCCTGGTGCTCAATAACCGGGGTTACCGCTGGATTACTGATCATGTCTCCTCCATGATCGAGGCACCGGTCAATTTCAAGTGGCTGGTATTGACCCTCATTTTTGGAATGATCGCCAGCCTGGTGCCGATCCAGCTCGCCTACCAGGTCTCGACCGGGGTCGGGGTCTGGGGCTTGAACAACCCGGTTTACTGGGCCTGGGATATTACCAACTTCGTTTTCTGGATCGGGATCGGTCACGCCGGAACCCTGATTTCCGCCATCCTCTTCATCACGCGCCAGAAGTGGCGCACCTCGATCAACCGGTCGGCGGAGGCGATGACCATCATTGCCGTCATATGTGCCGGCATCTTCCCGGCCTTCCACGTCGGTCGTGTCTGGTATGCCTGGTACCTCTTCCCGATCCCGAATTCCAACGTCATCTGGCAGAATTTCAAGAGCCCGCTGCTCTGGGACGTTTTCGCGGTTTCGACCTACTTCACTGTTTCTCTCCTCTTCTGGTACACCGGACTGGTGCCCGACCTGGCCACCATCCGGGACCGGGCCAAGAACAAATTGCGCAAGTGGGCCTACGGCATCCTCGCCCTCGGCTGGCGGGGATCAAACCGAAACTGGCAGCACTATGAAAAGGCCTACCTCATCCTGGCCGGGATTTCGACGCCACTGGTTCTTTCCGTTCACAGTGTGGTGTCCTTTGACTTCGCCACCTCGGTCATTCCGGGATGGCACACCACGATTTTCCCGCCCTACTTCGTGGCCGGAGCGATTTTCGGCGGGTTTGCTATGGTGCTCACACTCATGATTCCGGTCCGGCATATCTTCAAGCTGCATGACCTGTTTACGATCAAGCACATCGACAACATGGCCAAGATCACCCTCCTGACCGGCACCATTGTCGGCTACGCCTACGCCATGGAATTCTTTACGGCTGCCTACAGCGGAAACCCGAATGAAGCCTGGGTCTTTCAATTCAACCGGCTGGCAGATCCTCTGATTTTCAGCAACCTCTTTGACTCCGGGGTGGCTCCTTACTGGTGGGCGTATTGGATTATGATCATCTGCAACGTCCTCCTGCCCCAGATCTTCTGGTTTAAACGCGTGCGCCAGAACCCGATCTGGGTCTGGGCCGTCTGTTTTATCGGACCGAATATCGGAATGTGGTTCGAGCGTTTCGTGATTATCGTCACCTCCGTGCACCGGGACTTCCTGCCCGGCTCCTGGGGTTACTTCAGTCCGACCATCAATGATATCCTCCTCTTTGTCGGTACCATTGGGCTTTTCCTCTTCCTTTTCTTCCTCTTCATCCGCTTCCTGCCCGCTATCACCATGTTTGAGGTCAAGGCCATCCTCCCGGAGGCGGACATTCATACCCACCCGAATTTGATGAAATTCGCCGGACGGGATGAGGAGAGTGATGAAATAGATGAAGTGGAGTCTAAATCGGATCGACCGGAGTCTCGCGATAAGGAGAACCCGTCATGAGTGAGGTGAAAAAGGTTTTCGGGGTGGCGGCGGAATTCAACTCCGCCAAGGATCTCTATCACGCCGCCGAGCAGGTGCGTGATGCCGGTTACAAGCGCTGGGATGTCTATTCACCCTTCCCGATCCATGGTATGGATGATGCCATGGGCCTCGGGCGTTCCTGGCTTTCCCTGCTCTCGCTGGTTGGCGCGGTCATCGGCTGCATTTCCGCCTTCGTGCTGGTTTATTATACCAGCTTCATCGACTACCCGATCATGGTTCAGGGCAAGCCCTTCTTTGCCTTCGAGCCCACCTTCCCGATTTTCTTTGAGCTGACGATTCTCGTTTGCGCCTTCGCCAC
>CAYTLD010000018.1:3953-19481 GCA_964438585.1 uncultured Blastochloridaceae bacterium
GTCCTCCTGGTGGTCACCATCTTCGGGTTCCGCGGCGACACCTCGAAGCGGACGCCCTTTGAAATATTCAATGACATGGACCACCAGCCCAAATACAAGGCTCAGAACCCGAGCAGCTTCTTTGCCGACGGCAAGATCGACCGCCGGGCGGTGGCGGGAACCGTTCCCTTCACGATCCAAGCGGAAAATGAATACCTGACCACAGGCAAGATCAATGGAGAATGGGGAAGGGGATTTCCGGTCGAGATCACGGAAAAAATGCTCGAGCGCGGACAGGACCGCTATGACATCCACTGTGCCGTCTGTCACGGCGCGCTGGGGCTGGGCAATGGCGTCGTCACCAAGTATGGGGTCAACGGGGTGGCCAACTATCACTCTGACCTCTACTACAACATGCCGGAAGGAAAGCTTTACAATACCGTCGTGCACGGGAAAGGGAACATGATCGGTCTGCCGCACCTGTCCATCGAGGACCGCTGGGCGATTGTCGCCTACATCCGCGTGCTGCAGCATAGCCAGAATGCCGACCTCAGTGAGGTTCCCGAGGCGGAAAGGAACAATTTGCAATGAGTGATGACCACCACATCGAGCGTCCGGCCGAGGAGCGCTTTAATCTGACCAAAATGGGAATGCTTCCGTTTGGGATTCTCATTGCCGGGGCGGCGTTGACCCTGGCCTCGATGGTGCTCTGGGCACTGGACGCCATCCACTTTGCCTACGCCTGGCTCTGGGCCTTCATGTTCCTCTTCACGATATGCAGCGGGGCGCTCTTCTGGATACTCCTGCACCATGCCGTCGATGCCAACTGGAGTGTGGTCGTGCGCAGGCTGCTCGAGCATCTCACCGCCCTCTTTCCTTATCTGGCCGTTGCCTTTATTCCGCTCGCCATCACCATTGCCTTCGGCGACCTGCATAAATGGTGGACTGCCGATCCCGCCGCCGATCCGGTGCTCGCCGCCAAGACCTGGTATCTCAATCACCCCTTCTTCTGGATTCGGGCACTGCTCTACTTTGGTTTCTTCATCCTCTGCGGGTTCTTTTTAAGGAAATGGTCGCGCCAGCAGGATGAGTCCGGCGACGTCTTTCTTTCCATCCGGATGCGCCGTCTGGCCTATGGGGGCATCATCGGGTTTGCCCTCGCCATCAGCTTCAGTGCCATCGACTGGGTGATGGGATTGAATGAGCACTGGTTTTCGACCATGTGGGGCGTCTATATCTTTGCCGGGGCGGCGGGTTCTTCGTTGGCCCTGATCATCCTCATTACCCACATGCTGCGGGCGGCCGGTTACCTGAAATCCGTCGTGAGCCAGGAGCACTTCCACATCATGGGCAAGCTACTCTTTGCCTTCACCGTCTTCTGGGCGTACATCGCCTTCAGCCAGTATATGCTTTACTACTATGCCAACATTCCGGAGGAGACGATCTGGTTTCATCACCGGAATACCGGCACCTGGTATTACGCCTCCCTCTTCCTCGTCTTCGGACGCTTTTTCCTCCCCTTCCTCTGGCTCCTGACCCAGCCCGCCAAACGGAACTCGGTGCGCCTCTGCATCGCCTCCGGCTGGATTATTCTCATGCATCTTTACGACCTCTACTGGATGATCATGCCGGAATACCAAATCCGCCAGGCCCATGAGGCCGGAGTCCATGACCACGTTTACGCCGACTACCTGAATGTCAATTTCACCGGACTGGCCATCGAACTGGTTCCCGTCCTCGGCCTGACTCTGCTGGCCATCTTCATTTTCCTCCAACGCCTGCCGGGCACCTCCCTCTTCCCGCTCCGTGACCCGAGGCTCTACGAATCCATCACCCTGAAAAATTGAGATGAGCGACGAATCAACAGAAACGACCAAGCCGACTGGCGCCGCGACTACCATCGTGTCCATCCTAGTGGGATTGCTCCTACTTTCCCTGGCCTCATTCTACATGCTCAGCAGTCCTGACCCGGTTGAGGAAGCTGACGCCCTCCGGGCCGGAGAGCGCCAACAGGCCCGGATTGAAATCAGTGAGGAAGCTAAGAAAGCGATCTCCACCTATGCCTGGGCCGATAAAGAGGCACAAAAAGTCCGGATGCCAGTCGATGAGGCCATGAAAAGCATCCAGCCGCGACTGGCTGCATCAAAACCTTCCGCCAGCGGCGAGCTGGCACCGCTGGCTCCCGGGCCCAGTGACTCCCCCGTCCTGCGCCAGCAGCCCGCTCCTGCGGTGGACGCTGAGCCGACCGAGGCACTGCCCGCCACCGGAGAAGAAGGGCCCGACAAAGAAACGGAAGCCAAACCTGAGCCCGCAGACAAGGAGGAGGCATGAGCGAGTTAGCGACCCGGATACCGAATTCCGACCTTCAGGACGATACCCAGGCACGCGTGCGCACGGACGAATCAGTGCGCGGCCCCGCGCTCTTTTTCTTTATCAATTCCCTGCTCTGGCTCTTCTTTGGAACCCTGGCCGGGGCGGTCCTGGCCCTGAAGTTGAACCATCCGACTTTCCTGGAATCGTTCCTCGGAATCGATCTTCCCATCCTCAGCTACGGGCGGCTCTTTCCGGCCTTCGAGCACATGTGGATTTACGGATGGTGTTTTCAGGCCGCCTTCGGAGCTATCATCTGGACCATCGGGCGCCTGACCCGGGTGGAGTTGCGCTGTCCGGCTCTCATGATCGCGGCCGGTGTCTTCTGGAACCTCTGCGTCACCTTCGGGGTGATCGCCATCCAGTTCGGTATGGGCACTTCCTATTCGTGGATCGAGTTCCCGCACATGATTTCTTCCGGCTTGCTCATTGCCTTTATGGTCATTGCCCTCCTGTCTATGGACATGATCCGCCGCCGCCAGCCCGGCCAGGCCTATATATCACTCTGGTACCTGGCCGCCGCGCTTTTCTGGTTCCCGGCCATTTTCCTCGCCACTCAGACCATGCTCTTCGATGGTTTGATCGGGCAGGGAACGGAAATTATTTTTAACATACTCTATTCGCCCGTGGGCCTGGTTTTGAAAACCGGATGGATCGACCTCGAACCGATTTCAGGAATCCTCACCGCCCTCGTCAACGCCTGGTTCAAGCAGGGACTGATCTCTCTCTGGTTTGTTCCCGTCGGTCTCGGGTTGGCCTACTATCTGATCCCTAAAGTGGTCGGGCGTCCGATCCACAGCTATTACCTGGCCACGCTGGGATTCTGGGGTCTGGCTGTGCTGGCACCCTGGAATACGGGGAATTTCATGGTGGGAGGACCGCTTCCGGCTTGGATCATCACCACCGGAATCGCCACCACTATCCTGATGCTCATCCCGGTCGGGGTGGTTGCTTACAATTTTATCAAAACCATTCAGGAAGGTGATTCCGATGTCGGAGCCAGTCCGACCATGCGCTTTGTGCTCTTCGGCTCCGCCGCCTACGTGGTGGGAAGCGGGTTGATGGCCCTGGTTTCCCTGCGCTCAATCAGCTACACGACCCAGTTCAGTATCTTTACCATCGGCCACTTCAATCTCATGTTCTACGCCTTTTTCACCATGATCCTTTTCGGGGCCATGTATTTCATCATGCCTCGCCTGGTCGGTTGCGAGTGGATTTCCGCCCGCTTCATCCGCTGGCACTTTCTCATTTCCGCTTATGGGGTCGGGATACTGGTCTTCTTCTGGATAGTTGGCGGGTTTTTACAGGGCGCGGCCATGAATTCCGCCGCCACCCACCATCTGACCGGCTACCGGAACGCGGTCGATGCTCTGGAACTGGTCATCTGGCTGCAGGCCTTTCCAGTGCTTCTCCTCGCCCTCGGACAGTTTATTTTTCTTTTCCATATCAGTCTGATGCTGCTCCGTCTGGGACGGGTCACCGGAGGACCGACTCTACTGGTCAATAAGCATGAACAGGAAGAACTGACAGGAGTGGCCATCTGATGAAGGGGTTAATCGCATTTTATCTTTTTGTTTTTGCCTCCGTCGCACTCGGGTGGCTGGGCATGGTTTATGTTCCTTACCAGCAGGTGGGGAAAGTTGCCGAATTCAACGATGAAGACTCTGGACTGGTTTTCCCGCCCGGTGAAAGCGGCACCGCCACTCGAGGACGCGAGGTTTATATCAGTAATGGTTGTGTCTATTGCCATACCCAGCAGGTGCGGGCGGAGTATCAGGGGGGAGACATCGCACGCGGCTGGGGAGTCCGGCGCTCGGTGGCCCGCGATTATCTGGGACATTCTCCAGCCTTAGTCGGATACTACCGGATCGGCCCGGATCTCTCCAACGTGGGGGCGCCTGAGGAAAAGGAAGTCGAGGTCGAAGTCGAAGTGACTGATGAAGCAGGAAAGACCACGCTCGAGAAAAAGACGGAAAAGGTCGAGATCCTGGAAAAGGATGCCGCCTGGCACCACCGCCACCTCTACAACCCGCGTTCAGTCCATGCCTGGTCGCTGATGCCTTCCTTCCGTCACCTTTATAAAAAACAAAAAATCGTCGGCACCCCTTCGCCGCAGGCCCTCACATTTGAAGAGGATGAGAGTTTGAATCCGGGCGAAGGCTATGAAATTGTTCCCACTGAAAAAGCCAGGGCCCTGGTCGATTATTTGCTTTCACTCGATCAGCGTTATCCTTTACCAGAAGCCCAATAAACTGTCATGAGTCATCCCGATTCCAATCCATCCTCTGAAGAACGCACCGATTACGGCGAGGCGAGTAACGTCTCCCGCCTCCACGATGCCATCCGCCGTGAGAAGCAGGAGCCGGCCGAAGGCTCTGAGCCGCTTCCGGTGCAGGGTTTCGTCTTTGTCGCCATCATCCTTGCGGCTGGATTCATGTACCTCGGCATGTATGCCGGCGGGTTTAGCGGCGATGTCTATGATGAGCGCTCGGGATCGGCGGGCGGGGTTGCGGCCAATGCCGGCGCCGCTGTGGAAGAAGATCCCGCCGTGGTCATGATGAAGCTCGGGAAACGCACCTACACCACCTACTGCCAGTCCTGCCACCAGCAGAGCGGATTGGGTGTGGCCGGTGTGTATCCGCCGCTCATGGGTGCCGAGTGGGTTCTGGGCACGCCGAAACATCCAACCCTCATTGTGCTGCACGGACTTCAGGGCCCGATTGAGGTAAAGGGGCAGGTCTATAACCAGGTGATGCAACAATGGGGAGGAGCACTTTCCGACAAGGAAATCGCCGCAGTGGTCAGTTACATCCGTAATGAGTGGGGCAACACTGCTCCCATGATCGATGAAGACTACGTAGCCGGAATGAGAAATGAATTCGAGAGCCGGTCCAAGGCATGGTCCGCGGAGGAACTGCTCGCATTACCGGAATAAGCCGTCCGCCAGTAAACGATTACGATTGAACATTAGCCACGCTAGCTTGTATAAGAACAAAATAATAATAAACTAAAGTCATGGAACACGATACGACAGCGACACATGCGGACGAGCACCATCACGATCATCACGAGGAATTAAGCTTCTGGCGAAAATACGTCTGGTCCACCGATCACAAGGTGATTGGAATCCAGTATGGAATCACGTCCCTGCTTTTCCTCCTGGCCGGATTCATGATGATGATGCTGATGCGCTGGCAGTTGGCCTACCCGGGCGAAGCCATCCCGCTCGGGATCGGGAAATTTGTCGAGGCCCTGCTCGGTGCCGAAGGAGCTAAAATGATTCCCGATGGAGTCATGACATCGACCTTCTACAATTCCCTGGGAGCGATGCACGGGACGACGATGATCTTCCTTGGGGTGGTGCCCTTGGGCTTTGCCGCCTTTGGCAACATGATCGTGCCGCTTCAGATTGGAGCCCCGGACATGGCTTTTCCGCGTCTGAACATGGCAAGTTTTTGGAGCTACTTGCCGGGCGGGCTCCTGATGATGCTCAGTTTCTTTGTCCCCGGCGGAGCGGCCAAATCCGGTTGGACCAGTTACTCGCCGCTGGCGGGAATTGCCGACAACCCGGCCGTCTATGTCGGGCAGGGACTCGACCTGATCTGGAATGGGCAGAATCTCTGGCTGATGGGGATGGTGTTTCTCATCAGTTCGTCACTGCTGGGATCGGTGAATGTCATTGCCACCGTCATCCAGTTGCGGGCCAAGGGTATGACCTGGATGAAACTGCCTTTCTTTACCTGGGCTATTTTTGTCACTGCCTGGCTTCTGCTTCTCGCTTTCCCGCCTCTGGAAGCGGCGGGCATCATGCAATTGATGGACCGGGTCGCGGGCACCAGTTTCTTCATGCCGACCGGACTGGTTATCAATGGTGAAACCACCCAATGGGTCGGGGGCGGAAGTCCGCTCCTCTGGCAGCACCTTTTCTGGTTCCTCGGCCACCCGGAAGTTTATATCATGCTTCTCCCGGCCTTCGGAATTGTTGCCGAAGTGATTTCCAACAATGCCCGCAAGCCGGTCTGGGGCTACAAGTCACTGGTCTTTGCCACCTGCTTCCTGGGCTTCATTTCTTTCTTTGTCTGGGCCCACCACATGTATCTGACCGGCATGGGTAATACCATCAGCATGTGGTTCCAGACCACCACCGCCATCATTTCGATTCCGTCCGTCATTATTCTGACCGCCCTCCTGATTTCATTGTGGGGCGGATCGATCCGATTCAATACCCAGATGCTCTACGCCACCGCTTTCCTGCCGCTCTTCGGAATCGGCGGACTGACTGGCCTTCCTCTGGCCTTTAACTCGATCGATATGTATCTGCATGATACCTACTACGTCATCGGCCACTTCCACTACGTGGTGGCACCGGGGATTCTTTTCGGACTCTTCGCCGGGGTTTACCACTGGTATCCCAAATTCACCGGACGCAAGATGAGCGACTTCTGGGGCAAGGTGCACTTCTGGCCGACGATGGTTTGTATGAACCTGATTTTTGGCCCCATGCTTTTGCAGGGGATGGCGGGCATGCACCGCCGCTGGTATGATGGCGGAGCTTCCTATGAATTGTCCGCTCCGGCCCTGCACTGGAACGAGGTCATGACCTGGGCATCGATTGTCATGTTCATCTTCCAAATCCCTTTCATACTCAATTTTTTCCTGGCCTGGAAATACGGTGAAAAAGCCAGTGACAACCCCTGGGACTGCACCACCCTGGAATGGCAGACGCCTACACCTCCCGGCCACGGCAATTTCCTGATTGAGCCGGTCGTCACTCGTGGTCCCTACGAATACAGCGTGCCCGGTGAGGAGACAGACTTCTGCCCCCAGAACCAGCCAATACGCACCGACCCGGGGCCGGGTCAGCCTTCCGCCCAACCGGCCACCACCTGACCCATTCCTGCCATGCAAATTCCCTACGAAGTCAAACCCCGCCCGGACACCGGTCTCTATAATGCCAAGGTTGGTATCTGGCTCTTTCTGGCCTCGGAAATCATGCTCTTCGGCGGGCTCTTTTCCGCCTACGTCTTTCTCCGCCTCGGAGCCGCCCCCGGCACCTGGCCGAATGGCATGCTCGGTGTCTGGCCGGGACTGATCAATACCGCCGTCCTGATCGCCTCCTCGGTCACCGTCGTCCTGGCCTGGGCCTCGATCAAATTGAACCGTTTCCGCGACTTCAAAATCTACCTCGGGATTACTCTAGCGGCGGCACTGCTTTTCGTGGTTATTAAGGGATGGTTTGAATACCGGGTCAAATTTGAGCACCATGGTGTCTTTATCGAAGACATTCAGGATCCGAAAGGCTGGGCCTTCCAAGTTACCGGCCATGTGCTTAAAGACCAGGAAACAGAAACCCACATCTTCCTGGCACCGGATGCTCCAGACCATCAACCCTGGAATTGGTATTCAGCCGAGGAAGTGTATGGCACCGGAGCACATACCGAAGATGCCGCTGATAGCTCCACAGACGGTCAGGCCGCAGACAGCCACGACGGTTCTCATTCCCACCCCTTTGACCGCTACGAATTCGATCACCCCGGAGTCGAAAAGACCGATAAGGAATACCATGGACACCCGGTGCTGAAAATTGCCAAGGACTCC
This sequence comes from uncultured Blastochloridaceae bacterium, assembly GCA_964438585.1. Lineage (GTDB taxonomy): Bacteria > Verrucomicrobiota > Verrucomicrobiia > Methylacidiphilales > JBCBYL01 > JBCBYL01. The sequence goes on from CAYTLD010000018.1 coordinate 11,901, forward strand.
GTGGCCCGGGTTTCCAGAGAGTTCGATGAGGATGGCAAGGTCATCCCGGGGTCGGAAAAGTACCACGTCCCGTTTGTCCCACGCTACAACAGCTTCCTGGCCATCTACTACACCATGACCGGGCTTCATGCTCTCCACGTCATCGGCGGGGCGCTGGTAATGGCCTACTTCTGGGGGCCGGGTTCGAAAATGTTTTTCACCAACCGGGAGCACTTTGCCAACCGGGTCGAGGTGGCCGGACTCTTCTGGCACTTTGTCGATCTGGTCTGGATATTCCTCTTCCCGATTATGTATCTGATGTAATTAAATATTTTATGAGCCACGAAGTATCACATTCTGAAATCGACCACCACGACGCCGAGCACGTCAAAAACGAGGTCAAATTTTATCTCCGCATCTTTGGCGCCTTGCTGGTGCTGACGGTGTTGACGGTTCTGGTTGCCAAGTTCTGTGATTTTGACCATTGGGTCGGGTGGGAAGGACACACCCTTAATATTCTCGTCGGTCTTTTTATCGCAGCCGTCAAGGCCAGCCTGGTGGCCCTGTTCTTCATGCACCTCTCGAATGAAAAGAGCACCGTTTACCTCTTTCTCATTTTTACTGCCGCCTTCGCCATCGGCTTGATGCTTTTGTTCGTCTGGGGATTTTTTGATATTCCCGCCTTACCGGGATCGGGAAACTAGTGTATATTCTGATATGTCATTGAAGAACTTTCATATTTTCTTTGTCATCTGCAGCACGGTCATGGCCTGGGCAACCGCCTACCTTTTCCTGGCGGGGCTGCCGGAAGCGGGTTCCGTCTCCTACATTACTTTAGGGATTCTATGTTTGGCTGCCGGTATTCTGCTGCCCATCTACGGACGATACTTCTATAAAAAAATGGTCAAATTGGGGTTTTACCGCTGAGATGAAACGACTAATGAACGAACGACCCGATACTAGTATTGAGCGGCTTCTTCCGTCCTGTGCCAAGAGGTTGGAGTATAACATAAGACTGCGCCCTACCGGTCCCGCCCTTACGATTCCGCTGATAACCGGAATTTATCTAGCCGCCACTTCGACCTCGCAAGCTTGTGCAGTTTGCTTTGGGGCGGAAGGGGATCCAGTGGTTGATGCCGCCGGATATGCCATTCTCTTTCTTTTCATCTTCGTCGCTGCCATGTTGGCCGGTGTGATCGGATTTTTTTATGTGATGATGAAGCGTTCTTCGGAACATCAGAACCTCGTTAATGCGCTGGGTTACGACCCGGAGACCTGACCATGCATACACCCCTGGCAATCCTGCTTAAATGGATGGGCATTCCTGAAAATGCTTCCGTTCACGGTGAACAAATCGACCACTTTAACGAGCTGGTGCACTGGTTCATGCTCATCCTCTTTGTTGGCTGGAGCATTTTCTTTTTTTACACCCTCTGGAGATTTAGCCAAAAACGGCAGAAGCGGGCCAGTTACTCCGGTCTCCGGGGCCATGCTTCTTCCCACGTGGAATTTGGTGTCATCATCTTCGAGGCAGTCCTGCTCCTGGGCTTCGCCTTTCCCCTCTGGGCCGCACGGGTGGATACCAAATCTTACCCGACCGGGGAGAATGTGATCCGGGTCAATGCCATCGCTTATCAATTTGGCTGGGATTTTCACTATCCGGGCCCGGATGGGGAATTTGGTAAGCGCTCCGCGTCTCTGGTCAGCGTCGATAATCCCATCGGCTTGGATTACAAAGATCCGGCCGCCGCTGACGACTTTGTCACCAAAAACAAGCTGACCGCACCGATCGATCAGCCCTTGATCGCTGAGATTACCTCCAAGGACGTGATTCATAATTTTGCCGTCAAACACATGCGGATTGGACAGGACGCCATTCCCGGTCTCCGGATTCCGGTTAATTTTACTCCTATCCGCACGGGTGAGTTCGAAATCATCTGTGGTCAACTCTGCGGCTCAGGTCACTACAGCATGAAGGCCTGGCTGGTTATCGAGAACGAGGAGGATTACCTGAAATGGCAGGACCGTGAGGTCAAGAGTGCCCAAAGTGCTAGGGAAGCGAAGCTGGCAGCCGAGAAGGTCAAGACATCGAATCAGGACGAGTCCCCATCGACCGAGTCGGCAGGGCAACTTCCCGTGCTAACTCAACCAGATATCACGATTACTAATTCGTAGTCGATGCGGTCTTATAGTTCAGTCCGCCCGGTTGAATTTACCTGCAGCCCATCTATCTTTTTGTGGTGAAATTGAACCACTTACGTGCCATCAGCAACTGGTTGCTAGTCGTATCTCTCGGCATCGTGATCATGATGGTGATCGGCGCCATTACCCGCCTGACGGAATCCGGGCTTTCCATGACGGAATGGAATCTGATTGGAGGAACTCCTCCTATGAATGAGAGCGACTGGCAGGAACTCTTTGACAAATACCACGGCACCCCCCAGCACCAGATCACCTTTCCCGACATGGATTTACAGGGCTTCAAGCAAATATTCTGGTGGGAATATATTCACCGGATGTTCGGGCGCGGTCTCGGTCTGGTCTTCATAGTGCCGCTGCTCTGGTTTGCTATCAGGCGCAGGATCAATCTTAAATTCATCGGCATTTTATCGGTTGCCCTGATCATTGGGGCCGGACAGGGATTGATGGGCTGGTATATGGTCCAGAGCGGTCTGGTGGATCGGCCCTGGGTGAGTCCCGTGCGTCTGACCGCACACCTGCTTCTGGCGACACTTCTGTTTGCCTACATATTCTACCTGGCCATGGCCTTGAGGTGGGCCACAGCGGATCCGTTGCCTTCCGGGAGCAGGCGCGTGCGTTGGCTGCTACTTGGTAGCTGTCTCCTGGTTGTCCAGCTCGCGTTGGGTGGTATGATGTCCGGCATGCGTGCCGCTCTGGAATACAACAGCTTTCCCACCATGAATGGGGACTGGATCCCGCCTATGCTCTGGAAGGCTGAATTGGGCTGGATGAACCTGCTGGAGAATTCGACATTGATTCAATTTCTTCATCGTTTGTTTGCCCTGGCGGTCTTAATCGTTTTAGGAAGCTATGCCTGGCGTCTGCGAATTTCGCCGGATCGGGCCCTCCGCTTTCTTGGTATTGCGACGCTGGGACTTTTATTGACACAAATGACTCTCGGAATTCTGACCGTCCTGCAATCGCGGGGAGAGGTGCCGGAAATATTGGGCGTTCTGCATCAACTGGGGGCGATCTTACTGGTTGCCGCCGTGATAGGTTGGTGGGCACGATCTCATGCAGCACAACTAGGAAAGGGATTATGCGCAACCAACTGATCATCAACTTAATTTTAATTTCCATGCTGGTAGCCTGTTCCGGTGAGCCAGTCCGGGTCTACGATATCGCCAAAGAAGAGGTGACCGAGAACCCCTTCAGTGCACCCCCACAGACCGCATCCGCGCCTGCCGCCGGGGGAGGGGATTTGCAGTGGGACGTGCCCGATACGTGGGAAGGTGCCGGCGAGAAGCCCATGCGCCTCGCATCTTACCAGGCCGCCGAAGGCGCTATCGATATATCGGTAGTGCGTCTGGGGGGCGACGCCGGGGGCCTGGCCGCCAATGTCAACCGCTGGCGCGGACAGGTCAACCTGAAGCCGGAATCAGAACAGGAAATTGCCCGTCAGGCCAGAACCTTCCCCCTCAAGGGGATCGAAGTCACTATGGTCGAACTGATTGGACCGGAATCATCGACCCTGGCCGGAATCGTGCCGTATCAGGGGCAAAGCTGGTTCTTTAAATTAACCGGTCCCAGCGAAAGGGTGACCGCCGAGAAGGCACCATTTGAGAACTGGCTGAAATCCATCCGAATCCCAGGTCCAACGGCGGAGGAGCAGCCCAGCCCATGACCCACGCCCTGCTAAACTGGAAACAATGGCTCAAGGCGTGGTCGTCCCTGAAATTGACCGTCGTCTGCCTGCTCATCACCTGCGTTCTCGTCTTTTTCGGAACCCTGGCTCAGGTGAAATTAGGTATTTACGAAGCCCAGCAGCGCTACTTCTCGACCTGGTTCGTCTGGTGGGGGCCGGAAGATGTCACCTGGCAAATTCCCGTTTTGCCCGGTGGCTTTCTCGTCGGAGTAGTGCTTTTTATCAACCTGCTGGCCGCTCATGGGACCCGTTTTAAATGGACTTGGAAAAAGTCCGGGATTTTTATGACCCACATCGGCATCCTGCTCCTCCTCGTGGCCGGGTTTATCGCCGCCATCACGGCGGAAGAGGGGAGCATGAGGTTGAAGGAAGGCGGAACGAGTAATTTTGTCGAGAGTTTTCAGGATCGGGAACTGGCGGTGATCGACACGTCCGGAGAGTCGCTGGACCGGGTCTATGCCTTTCAGCATTCCCTTTTTGACAAGGGTGCCCGCCTCGGGCATGAAGAACTTCCCCTTGAGTTTGAAATCCGCCAGCACTTTCCCAATTCCCGTATCCGGATGCGGGATTCCGGTCAATTCAATGGAAGAATGCCCGAGATCAACCGTGGTTTCGGGCAGCGGGTCTCCGTGGTTCCACATCCGGTGACCTATAAGCAGAACGAACAAAACCTGATCGCGCTATCGACTCGCGTCATCGACAAAGCTACCGGTAACGACCTCGGCACCTGGCTCTTCACCAATGCCATGGATGCCCCGCAAACAGTTGAAGCGGGTGGCCGGACGTTTCGTATCAGTTTGAGGGCGACCCGCACCTACCTGCCCTATGCCTTGCGCCTGATCGATTTCCGCCATGACAAGTATCCCGGCACCCAGGTGCCCTTTAATTTTTCCAGCAAGGTTCAGTTGCTCAGTGAGGACTCAGGTGACAACCGGGAGGCACTCATCTACATGAACAACCCGCTGCGCTATGCCGGACGAACCTACTTTCAAATGAGCTTTGCCGAGAACGATACGGTTTCAATCTTCCAGGTGGTCAAAAATCCCGGCTGGCTCTTGCCTTACATTTCCTGTGCCCTCCTGGCGCTTGGGCTGCTGGTTCAATTCGGCATTCATCTTTTTGCCTTTCTCAGAAAGCGGGCGCGATGAGGCATCTTACATATTTTAGGTTTCAACCAATGAACACTCGATATTTAACAGGTAGGGCGCAGCGTCTACGCAAGCCGCGAGAAAATGGTGATTTCGGCTTGCCTGGAGTCTGCGCCCTACCCGCCCAGGTATTCTAGTTTATGAAATTCAAACTCACTCAATTGGCCTTCGCCGCCGGGGCGATCATCGCCCTCATCTATCTGCTTTCCGGACTGAGAAGTTCGGATAAGTCGGACACCTTCCACTTTGAGGCCTTAGGCCGTATCCCCGTTCAGAGCGAGGGGCGAATCAAGCCGTTGGACTCACTCGCCCGTGTCAGCCTGCTCCTGATTCATGAGCGCCAGAGTTTCGAGGCGGAAGAAAAGTCGCTACCGGCTATCGAATGGCTGGCCGAAGTCATCTTCACCCCCGACCGGGCCGCGCAGCGCAAGGTCATTACCATTCACCACCCGGATTTGGTCGCTCTCCTGGCACCCGAGGGCGGGCAGGAGCGCAAGCACTTTTCCCTCGATGAAATCCACCCCAACCTGCCCAAGCTGGCAGAGCAATCCCGGCAGGCCAGCCAGATCGAAGCCCAGTTGCGCAACCCGTATCAGCGCGAGGTCATCGAGATTGCCAACGCCGTCGGTCAACTGACCCAGTTGCAATCGCTCCTGCAACTACCGGAAACCGGCGACCCGCTGCAATTTATCCGGAGCGCGTCCGAGTCCATGATCGAAGGGCGCAAGGCCTTCGATCTCCATCAGCGGGGTGGACAGTATGATCAGGCCGCCTTTGACCAATTCCTCGGAATCGCCTCCATCCTGCGTCGACTCGACAACCCGAACGGCCCCCGGTTGGTACCGCCGACAGTTGCCCGCAACGAGCCACTCTCGGACTGGTGGACGGTCGGCAGCGCCTCTTTGAAAGCCGCGGCGGGTCGTGCCGACCCGGTCGTGCTGGCCTACGCCGAAATGGCCCAAGCCTACCGCAGTGGGGAGGTGGACTCGTTCAACCAGGCCCACGAGCGCCTGGAGGCGGAGGTTCAGTCACGCCAGCCGGACTGGTCCGCCCGCGCCAGCCTGGAAGCTGACTTTAACCATGCCGAAGTCTTTTACCGTTCCAGCGCGCTCTACGTGCTCGCTTTCCTGCTCGTCATCCTCTCCTGGATCAAATGGCCCCGGACACTGGGTGCGGTGGCGGTCGGCATCCTGGCCGTGACTTTAGTTGCCCACACCATCGGTTTGGGAATCCGGATGCACCTGCACGGGCGTCCTCCGGTGACCAACCTTTATTCCTCCGCCGTCTTTGTCGGCTGGGGGGCGGTCTTGCTCGGCCTCATCCTTGAACGATTCTTTAAGAATGGCATCGGATCCGCCTCAGCCGCCAGCATCGGATTTCTCAGTCTGATCGTTGCCCACCACCTGGCCGAGCAGGGAGACACCCTGGCCATGCTTCAAGCCGTTCTTGATACCAATTTCTGGCTCGCCACCCACGTCGTCATCATCACCCTCGGCTATGCGGCCACCTTCCTGGCCGGTTTCCTGGCCATCATCTACATCCTGAGAGGATTTTTTACCTCCAGTTTGGATACTAAAACCGAATCCTCTCTTCAGCGTATGGTCTATGGCATTATCTGCTTCGCCACCCTCTTTAGTCTGGTGGGAACACTCCTGGGCGGCATCTGGGCCGATCAATCCTGGGGCAGGTTCTGGGGTTGGGATCCCAAGGAAAACGGTGCCCTCCTAATCGTGCTCTGGAACGCGGTCATCCTCCATGCCCGCTGGGGCGGATTGATCCGGGCCCGCGGACTGATGATCCTGGCCGTCCTCGGCAACATCGTCACCGCCTGGTCCTGGTTCGGCACCAACATGCTCGGCGTCGGCCTCCACTCCTACGGGTTCATGGACAAAGCCTTCTTCTGGCTGGCTGCCTTTGTCTTCTTCCAGCTCATGTTCGCCGCCATCGGACTCGTCCCCCTCAAATTCTGGGGCAGTTTCGAGAAAAAGATGCTTTAGACATCCTCTTAGCGGCTTAAGGCTGTAAAAAAAAGCGGCTCCGGATAACCGGAGCCGCTTTGAATATCGATCTAGATGCCTTTAGGATTTGGCTCCTGCGACAATGATTTGTCGTCCCTGGAAATCGGTGCGGTGGAATTTTTCAGAAACCGTTTTGGCGGTTTCTACTGAATTCATTTCCACAAAGCAAAAGCCCTTGGAGCGGTCATTTTTATCGCGGACAATTTCCACGTTCTTCACCTGACCCACTTGTCCGAAGTGATCGAAAACATCACTTTCAGAGGTTTCGTAGGGCAGGTTACCCACATAGAGGCGGGTGGAATTGACTTCCGGCATTTGCTCGGGACCCCGCTCCCTCCTGGTTTGTTTACTCCGAGTGGATGACTTCCCATTGCGGGAGGGTGTTCCATTCTTCTGATTTCTGGCGTTGTGACTCGCTTCCGCTCCACCAAAGAGGCGGGAGAAGAATGCTGCGATCGGGTTCTGTTTCTTGGCGGGGGCTGCACTGCGGCGGCGCCCTCGTTCTCCGCTGCGGGGGCGTCCTCCGCCCGAGCGGCGTCCACGCGAACGT
>CAYTLD010000019.1:0-16020 GCA_964438585.1 uncultured Blastochloridaceae bacterium
AAATTGGCGGTTATTCGGACTGTCGTGTTGCCGTTTTTTCGTGTCTTCCGGTCTAATCTTCGTCCTGTCCTTTTCCGGTGGATTCGCTTGAATTGAGGGAGTGGAGGAAATTAAGCAAAACCCGAAATTGATCGAGACCGCCTGTGTGGTTGGTGTTTATCTGGACAAAACGGAGCGAGGCCACGCTGAGGAATTACTGGAGGAGCTGGCCCAACTGGTGCGCACGCTCGGGGTTGAAGTGGTGGATCGTCAGCTTATTCATGTGCGGGAGATGAAGGCTCGGCTGCTGATCGGCACCGGGAAGGCCCAAGAATTGAAAGATCTGGTGCGCGGGCAGGGAATCGACGCCATAATCTTCGATAATCAACTCACCCCCGCGCAGCAGCGGAATTGGGAGACGTTCTCGAAATCCTGTGTCCTCGACCGGCAGGAGGTCATCATCGATATTTTTGCGCGTCGGGCCCAGACCCGGGAGGCCCGCCTGCAGGTGGATCTGGCCCGTCTGCAATATTCCCTTCCCCGGCTCAAGCGCGCCTGGACCCACCTCGGGAAGCAGGCGGGCGGGATCGGGGGTCGCGGTGAGGGGGAAACCCAACTCGAAATCGACCGGCGCATGGTCCGGGAAAAAATCTCCCGCCTGAAAGCGGAAATCAAGCAGGTGCGGAAAACCCGGGCCACCCAGCGCAAGAGCCGCCAGCGCATTCCCATGCCCCATGCCGCCATCGTTGGATATACCAACGCCGGCAAGTCCTCCCTGCTCCGCCGTCTCACCGGAGCTGATGTCCTGATCGAGGACAAGCTCTTCGCCACCCTCGACACTACCACCCGCAAGCTGGAACTCCCCAACCGGCAAACCCTGCTGGTAACCGATACCGTCGGCTTTATCCGCCGCCTCCCCCACCAGTTGATCGACGCCTTTAAAGCCACCCTCGAAGAGGCCGGCGAGGCGGACTTCCTCATCCACGTCCTCGATGCCGGTCAGGAGGAACTCCGGGAAATCCATCAGACCACCTGCGAGGTGCTCGATGAACTGGGTGCGGGAGAGAAGGAAACCATCACCCTCCTCAATAAAATCGAAACCGTCACCGACCTCACCCAGCGCCAGGTGCTGAAAAAGGATTTTCCGGACGCGCTGCCCATTTCCGTCCACACCGGCGAGGGGCTGGAAGACTTTCACTTCGCTCTCAGCGACATCCTGGCCCGCAAGACCGGGGCCATGGAACTCAGCATCCCCCAATCCCGCTCCGACCTCATCGCCCAACTCCACCGGGAAGCCAATGTCCTCAACGTCGAATACGAGGGCCAGAACGCTCTCATCCTGGCCGTGGTCCCGGAAACCGTGCGCGGTAAATACACCGCCTACCAATACGAGGGAAGCCTCCCCCTGCCCGCCGAAGAAGTCATCAGCAATCCGGGATGATGCGGCGGAGGGCGCGGAAGTCTGATTATTTTTTCCTTGTGCCCAGGACTCCACAGCGCATGCTCGTATTTAGATCTTTGCGATAACGACAGACAACGTCATGGAATCCTGTGAAAGTCAGGAACAGTCGCGCTGCTGTAACTGGATACGACTCTCCACGATCCAATCTCCGGTCCGCCGGGGGTGAAGGAGGAGAGAAGGAATCGGCCCAAAGAAAGGGCCGGGTAAGCCAGAAGTCAGAACACTTGACCTGTTTGTCCCTGTTCGTCCCGGTAGGTGCCGGGCACGTTAAAAACTTCTTCGCAAAAAAGAAGAACAGGGATCAAAAGCGCCCCTTCGGGATAACCTAGGTTCTACGTTTCTGATCCCTAACATTAAAAGGAGATTAGAAATGAAAAGAATTGCCATCGTGATCGCAACACTTGCCATCACCACCACTTCCTACAGCCAACCCATTGACTTCGAGGATCTCAGCTTTGCCTCGGGAGACTTTGAAAATGGCGCCAACCTGGGGGGAACCCCGGTCATCGTGAACGACCCGTTCGGGCCCGGCTCAGGGAGCTCAGTCACGAACACCTCCTCGTTTACATCGGGTTCCGCGTATACCGCGACTTTCGACACGGAGTACTCCGCATTCTATGATGGTGCCAACGGAACCGGGACGTTTCAGTTCGACACTTGGAGCCCGTGGGCCTATTCGCAGGTGACGGATAATACCACGCCTGGACTAGGCAACCAATACAGCGCCAAAGCCGGTTCTGGATTTTCCGGGTCAGCCAACTATGGAATATCTTTTGGCGCGGGAGCGGCGCTGAGCTTCAGCATCGCACAAGACTTTACCGGACGTGGGCTCTACGCCACCAATACCACCTACGCCTACTTCAGCATGTTGAACGGGGATGGTTTCGCGAAGAAATTTGGCGGTGCGTCCGGCGATGACCCGGACGAATTTATCCTCACCATTACCGGATGGATCGGCGGCACCAGTGGCACCCAAACCGGCAGCGTGGACTTTCACCTGGCTGATTTCCGCTTCGCCAACAACGCTCTAGACTACATCATCGATGACTGGAATTTCATCGACCTCACCGCCATCGGAACCGTCGATACGCTTACCTTTGATTATACTTCGACGGATACGGGGATGTTTGGAATCAACACGCCCACCTACGTCGCGCTTGATAACATCGGTGCTGTTCCTGAACCATCCAGCGCACTTCTTTTCATGCTGGGGCTGGCGGGTCTCATTGGCTGGCGCTCCCGAGTTTCCCGATGAAGCTTCGTTATTTATTCTTACTGGCATGGGTGGCTGGCCTGACGACGGTCATCACCGGAGTCTCGGTGGCCGGTCCCTATGCCCCCGCTGCGGGGCAGGTGGGCTCGACCGCCATCGCGGCCTCGGATCCCTTATTCGTGGCCTGGGCCAGCGGGTTCGAGAATATCATTCTCGGCCCGGGCACCAGTGCGGATCCCAATCCCTATACTGGAGAAACCTACACCCCTGACCTGACCCTCGGCCCGTCGGATGCCACCGGTGGCGTACACCCGGTTTATCCACTCGGGCAGGGAGGGGAAATCACCCTGACCTTTAATGCCCCGATTATGGATGGAGAAGGATTTGATTTTGCCGTCTTTGAAAATTCCTTCAGCGACGGCTTTCTTGAACTGGCCTTTGTCGAGGTCAGTTCTAACGGCATTGACTTCTTCCGCTTCCCGGGAATCTCCCTGACTCCGACTGCGATTAACGGATTTTTCGGCATAGTCGATCCCACTGATGTCACCAACTTGGCCGGGAAGTATCGGGCAGCCTATGGAACCCCCTTCGACCTCTCAGAACTCAGCGGCGTCAGTGCCAGTTTGAACATCCACGCCATTACCCATGTGCGCATTATCGATATCTTGGGCGATGGAAATACCCTCGATTCTTTGAGCAACCCAATTTACGACCCCTACCCGACCAGTGGCACAGCGGGCTTCGATCTCGATGCAGTGGGTGTCATCCACCAGATGATAACCTTTGAACAGAAAATGATGACTCAAGTAACTGATCCGGGAAAGCGTTCGGCCACAGATGATGCCGATGGCGATGGGCGCAGTAACTTGCTGGAATACATGCTGGGATCTCACGCCGGGGTCAAAGACCATGGCCCCGAAGCCGGACTTGATCTCACTGAACCGGCTGCACCTGCTTTCAAATTCCAACTGGATACCGCAGCTTCCGGAGCAACCGTCGAAGTGCGTTGGTCTTCCAACCTGAGCGGCAGCGACTGGACACCGATTGCCCGCAAACCATCCGGGTCCGCATGGCAGTCACTGGTCAGCAATGTTTCGGCAACTCAGTCCGCTGCGGGCGAGGTGGAAGTGTCAGATCAACGCTCACATTCTTCCGGGTTTTATCAACTCCATGTCTACTGATTCATGTCGCATCCTTTCCCAACCAAGCGATGTCAATCATCCGGGGGCTTTACCCTGGTGGAGCTGCTGGTTGTTGTCGTCATTATTGCTCTGCTCGTAGGACTCTCGGTTCCTGCCATCAGTCGGGTGCTGGAATCCGGGAAGGCGACGGCCTCTGTCTCGAATCTCAGGCAACTGGCCGCTGCCAACCTGGCCTACGCTGCCGACAACGATGGTGCGTTCTGCCCCGCCCAAAGCACCGATAATAGGATTCGTTGGCATGGCAGAAAAGCTCTGGGGTCCGACCGTTTCGATCCCACCGAGGGCTTCCTCTCTCCTTATCTCGGAGAGAGCCGACAGGTCAGTGCTTGCCCTTTATTTGTGGAGCACATTGATGATTCCAGCAGCTTTGAACTGGGAGCAGGTGGTTACGGCTATAATTCGGCCTACATCGGCGGCACCTATCTTAACGGATTTAAACCGGCAAGGATCAGCCAGATCAAATACGCCTCGACCACGGTCATGTTTGCAACCACCGCATTCGCAAAGGGAAACGGTCTTCAGGAATACCCCTACACTGAGCCCTATCGCTGGGTCGCCCCCAATGGTGACCTGGCCGGCTCTTTACAACCCAGCACCCACTTTCGCGCCAATGGGAAAGCACTCATTGCCTGGTGTGACGGACGGGTCAGCGCGGAAAAACCCACCACCTTTGACGGTCCGAATGCATACGGCGGTAATAACGAGGACGCGAAGATTGGCTGGTTTGGGCCGGATGAGGAGAATGGTTACTGGAATCCCCGGCGCAGCTATGCCCGTCAACCATGAGTCCCGACACCTCGCCACGCCCCCGCCCGCGACACCCTGCGGCGCTGATCCTCTTTCTTCTCTTCTGGACACTCTCCGCCTGCCTGATCGATCAACCGCTTCCACTCCTGCTCATGGCTGGCACCTTCGCGGCCATCCTGCTGCGATGCCGACCCCGGGCGTTATTTATGCTCCTCCGGCTTGTGATCGTTTTTCTTCCGGTGCTTTTATTGATCAACCTCCTCTTTTCCGGATCCGGATATACGCCTCTGATGGAACTTCCCTGGGGTCGGACGGTGATGCTTGAGCCAATGCTGTTCAGTGGCGTCATGCTCATCAAAATCATGCTGGTCATGGCCCTCTTCATGGTCGCCCTCTCCCTGGGACAGCGCTCGGAAATCATCCGCTGGATGATGCGCCATCTCCCGCAAACCGGACTGCTCTGCTCGATCGCACTGGCCGGGATGCCCGCCATCCGCGATCAGTTCCAGCGCTCCGCCTTTGCCATCGGCTGCCGGATTCCGGATCATTTACCGCGCCACCGACGACTTGGGATACAACTTCAACTCTGGATTCCCCTGCTTCATTACGTGTTGGGCTGCTCCCTGCAAACTGCGGACGTGCTCAACGCGCGGGCCTGGAACACCGGGCCGCGTTCCTGTTATCGCCGTCCAGACTGGAAGGGAAGTGACCGCCTTCTCACCTCCGCCGCGCTGATGGTGTTTCTGCTCACCCTGGCCGGGATCTGGCAGGACATTCTCCGCTTTCCCTGGCAGGCGGATGGAACGACCCCGCTTTCTCCAGATATCCTCAGTCTCAGCGTGGCCCTCCTGCTGCCCCTAGTCTGCACGGCTGTTCTCTCCCTTCGCCATGATCGCTCTGAATAATATCCGGCTCCGGCATCCGGATTCCTCCCGGTCGCTGCTGGACGGAATCGATCTGCAAATCGAGCCCGGTCAGCGACTCTTGATCGAAGGCCCCTCCGGATGCGGAAAGTCCACCCTGGCCCATCTGATCGCGGGACTCACGTCCCGGCCTGTGGAGGGATCCATTCTATTGGATGGCCAAGCAGTATCCCCCGCCGGAGACGATCTGCGCCGGGCCACCTCCCTGGTTTTTCAGAACAGCAGCCAGACTCTAATTATGCCCGATGTCGAACAGGAACTGGTCTTCGGACTCGAGAACCGGAACGTCCCCCCCGGAGAAATCGAACGCCGCCTCACCGACCTGAGCCATCGTTTCAACCTGTCCCACCTGCTTCCCAAAGATCCGCTGCCCCTCTCGCTAGGTGAGAAACAAAAAGTGGCGCTGGCCGCCGCGCTGATGTCCAACCCTCGCCTCCTCATTCTCGATGAACCGGAAGCCCACCTCGACCCGTCCGCCAGTCGGGCACTCCTCGATCTGCTCGCACCCCGCCTGGGCGATGCTCCACTCTCCGTGCTCATCTTCGACCACCCGAATTCCGGCTACCGTAGTTGGGCGGACACCGTCCTACATCTGGACAACGGTCGCCTTCTGGCAGCCCCCTCCAACTCTGTCCCTCCCAAAGCCTTATCGGTGCCGAAAACCGCCAAACCCACCCCCGCCAAAATCTTCTTCCAGGCCGGACCACTGACCTTCCGCCCTTATCCCGGCGAACCCCTCTACTTTGAGGATATCGACATCGCCCTGGCCTCCGGCGAGATCGTCCTGCTCCGGGGAAATAATGGCAGCGGAAAAAGCACCCTCCTCCGAACCTTGCTGAAACCTCCCGCACCTCTGCGCGATGCCATTCACCCGACCGGCCCCATGGCCTACCTGCCCCAGGAAGCGCGCGACCTTTTTCTTCACCACACGGTCGGGGAGGAATTCGCATTTTTATCCCGGCTCCATCCCTCACACACAGCCGATCAATCCCGGTTAGTCCTGCAAAGGCTAGAAATAGAAAACCTACACGAGCGGGAATTGCGCACCCTGAGCGCGGGCGAGGAGCAGGTAGTCGCGCTGGGTCTGGTTCTGGCCTCACCGGCATCGGTCTTTTTTCTCGATGAGCCCACCAGTCATCTGGATCATCAGCAGAAGGAGCGGGTGATCCGCCTCATCACCACCTTAGGCGCGCAAGGTGCCGCCTTCCTGATCACCTCCCAGGATGCGGAAATCAACGGGCTCTTTGACAGATTCCTCCGCTTGGAGCAGGGTCGTCTCGAGACTTCAACACCATGAATCCATCCACGCTGGGCATACTTATCCTCCTCTTGGTCATGGTGGCCGCCGTCCTCCTTCTGGAAAAGACGCGCTTTACCACCGTCCAACTGGCTCTGGTCGCCCTGATGGCCGGTTTCATCGGCCTCTCCCGCGTGCCGATGGCCGCCATCCCGGGCGTGCAAATCGCCACCTCGCTAATCATTTGCAGCGCCCTCGCCTTCGGAGCCCGCGCTGGAATGTTCATCGGACTCCTGACTCCAGTGGTCTCGAACATGCTCCTCGGCCAGGGCCCGTGGACACTCTGGCAAATGCTAGGCTGGGGGCTCTGCGGGTTGGTCTCCGGATCTCCCCTGCTCAAACGAATATCGCACCAGCCTTGGGCCCTCGGGTTCTACGGATTCGCCTGGGGATTTCTCTTCGGCTGGATCAACAACACCTGGATCTGGCTCACCACTATTCAGGACCTTACCATCACGACCTTCCTCGCCACCTGCATCGTCAGCTCAGGCCTCTCGGACCTCACCCACGCCCTCAGTAATCTGCTCTTTCTCGGACTCTTCTCACCCGCCATCCTGCGCATCATGCATTCCTACCGGCAGCGGCTTAACCCCCGCCGTTAAGGGACGGAGTATTAAGCACACCTGAGGACGGAAGCAAATCGGTGATGATCGCCTTAATACTCCGTCCCTTAACTTCCCATCTTGAATGTCATACGTATGACATTCAAGATGGGACGTGGGGGATGGGGCGGGCTAGGTTGAGGTTGCATCCTTTGCGCTGGGGGGTAACTTTCTCGCTTATGTCATTCACGGAATTCGGATTAAAAGAGGAACTTGTTCATGCGGTGCAACGTATGGGTTATATCGACCCGTCACCGATTCAGGCGCAAGCCATTCCCATCATTCTGCAAGGACGGGACGTGATCGCCTCCGCTCAAACCGGGACAGGGAAGACAGCCGCCTTTGCTCTGCCACTCATCTCGATGATTTTGCAAAACCCGGCAGCGGATGGTCCGCAGGTATTGATCGTCGAGCCCACCCGCGAACTCGCGGCCCAGGTGCATGAAGCGCTGGCGGAGTTCTGCTACTTCCTTAAAACCAAGTCATGCCTGCTCCACGGCGGGGTCAAATACGAACCCCAAATCGCTGCCATGCAGGCGAAGCCCGAATTTCTGGTGGCCACGCCCGGACGCCTTCTCGATCACCTGCAATCGAAAAACCTTTCCCTCGATACCATCCGGGCGGTTGTCCTCGATGAAGGTGACCGGATGCTGGACATGGGATTTCTCCCGGATGTCAGCAACATCGTCCGCCAGTGCACCAACCGCAAGCAGACCTGCCTCTTCTCTGCCACCATCCCGCCTCAAATCCAGCACGTCATCGATTGGGCTCTGAATGATCCGGTTCAAATTGAGATTAATCCCGAGCGGCAGCCCGCTGAAACCGTCGATCACGCGTTCTACCCCGTTGCCTCTGATCAGAAGTTTGACCTTCTGCTCGCGATTCTGGACCAGTTCCAATACGATGGGATCATCATCTTCTCCCGGACCAAGATGGGGGCGGACAGCATCGCCTCGACCCTGGAATCCCAAGGCCATAAAGTAGCGGTCATTCACTCCGACCGATCCCAGATTCAGCGCACCCGCGCGCTCGACCTGTTCAAGACCCGTGAAGCGGAGGTCATGGTCGCCACGGACATCGCTGCGCGGGGCATCGACATCGCCGGGGTTTCTCATGTCATCAACTATGATGTGCCGGATAATCCGGATGATTACATTCACCGCATCGGGCGCACCGGGCGGGCCACTAAAAGTGGAGACGCCATCACCTTTATCACCGGCTTCGATAAAGATCATATCCTCGCCATCGAGCACACCTTGGGCAAAAGCGTTCCACGCCGGAAAGTCGAGGGGTTTGATTATAAATACACCGCCCTCCTCGATGACACCCCCGCCCCCACCTCCCGGCGACGGCGGCGGCGCTAGAAATAAGGGACAGAGACCTATTTCTCGCCTGAAATCTACAGATGATTACACGGTATGCTGTGGAAATAGGTCTCTGTCCCTTATTTCCCGATATGCACTTCTACAAATTTATCCGGCATTACCGGTTGATACACCGGCCATCCAGGGTTAGAGTCAATGAGTGCCTTTTCACGGCCGAGCAAGGAAAAAACTAAAAATAAACAATTCCAATGGGTATATACAATCGTGATTACATGCGACGGGATTCACCGCGACCGAATCGGGTCTCTGATGAGCCCTATCGCATGAAAAAAAGCAAATCATCCCTCACCTGGTGGCAGAGTCTGAAATTTACGCTCTGGCGCCTTTTGAAGCTGAAATAATGAACCCCGAGTTCATCCAACGGGTGCGTGAAGGAGGATTTGTTCAGGTCACTTTCGAACACGAGGGTCAGGACTTAACCATGGCGGGCTGGTGCGGCGACAATCCCGAAGCAGAAAAGGTGTCCGACCCCGGCCCGCTGCGTTTGGACACCTGGCTGAGGGATGATGAGGACCACCTCGTGCAAGCCTCCCTCCATCTGGAAGCGGACGAATTAAAAGCCGTGCAATTTCTCTCCGAAGCACCCGAGTTCATCGACAAGGATGGTGCATCCGTCAAAATGAAAGAGGGGTTTTTCCCTAACCTGTAGCCGCAGTGACTTGAGAGTTAATTGCCTTCCATACCGTTGAGGTATTGGTAGAGGTCGCTTTCGGTGGTCAGGATGAGAGTGGAATCCGATTGCATCATGGCTTCATAGGTTTCCATGGTTTTCATGAATTCATAGAAATCCACCGCTTGCTGGCTTTGATTGTAGGCTTTGGCGTAAATTTCTGAGGCCTTGGCATCCGCCTCACCCATTATTTTCTGAACTTTCTGGTAGGCTTCGGATTGGATTTTCTGAAGATCCCGCTGCCGCTTACCATTGATTTTGGCCGCTTCCCCCTCGCCCTGGGAGCGGAAGCGCTCGGCGATTTGCTGGCGCTCACTGATCATGCGGTCATAGATGCGCTGCTGGACGCTTTCGTTGTAGTTGACCCGCTTGAATTGCATGTCGAGCAATTCGATGCCAAATTCCTCCAGCTTTTCCGAAGCCGCCTGATAGATATTTTTCTCAATCTGGCTGCGCCCGACTTTGATGGAATAGAGCTGGCCTACGCGGCCTTCCTCTTCCACCAGGATCGCATCTTCATCCGGCTCGCGATCCTTGGTCGTTCTAATGATTTCAATCAGCTCATGGTTGGCGATGGCGTTACGGGTTTCACTGCCGAGGATGTCATCGAGTCTGGATTGGGCACTGCGCTCGTCACGCAGGCGCTTAAAATATTGCAGAGGATCTTTGATGCGCCAGCGTGCGAAGGTATCGACAATGATGTAGGTCTTGTCCTTGGTGGGCATTTCCCTGGCCGCTCCGTCCCATTCCAGCACCCGCTTCTCAATGTAATGGACTTCCTGAACGACGGGTTTTTTGAAGTGCAGTCCAGCTTCAGTGATGGGATCTCCGATCGGTTTGCCGAATTCGGTAATGATGGCCTGCTTGGTCATGTCCACGGTAAAGAACACCCCTGAGAGGGCAGCGACAATGATCAGACCAATGACGGCCCCGACGATTAGTATAACAGTTCTCATTAGTTCTTTTTCACTCCTTCTGTCCCCAATTGTAAGAGGGGTAACACCTGTGAGGCATCTTTATCGAGGATGATCTTGCCCCCCAGACGGGGAACCACCTCCCGCATCGTCTCCAGGTAGAGACGGCGTTTGGTCACTTCCGGTGCTTTGCTGTATTCCCGAAACACGGCGGCGAATTTAGCCACATCCCCCCCGGCTTCGTTGACCCGTTTGAGGGCGTAACCTTCCGCTTCCTGGATTTTCTGCTCCGCCTCACCAGCGGCGCGGGGGACGACCTTATTATACTCACCGTTGGCGATGTTGATCATCTGCTCCCGTTGTTGCTGGGCCTGGTTGACTTCATTAAAGGAAGGCTGGACAGGCTTGGGCGGGTTGACGTCCTTGAGTTGAACCTGGTTGATACTTAGGCCCAACTGATACTTCTCGACCAGATTTTGCATATTGGCCAAGGCCACGGTCTCGATTTCCTGACGACCCACGGTAATAACTTCATCCACGGTCCGGTCCCCGACTACCTCGCGCATGACCGATTCGGAAATGTCCCGAAGGGTGGATTGAGGGTTGCGCACTTCGAAAAGGAACTGATCGGGGTCGGTGATGCGGTATTGAATAACCCACTCCACGCTGGCGGCATTGAGATCACCAGTCACCATAATCCGCTCGGCGGTTCGCTCACGATCCGAGGCGGAATACTGGAAGCTGTCGGTGGCTCCGGCGGTGAAAAATCCGAACTCCTGCTTAAGCTGTCGCTCAACAGGGACAATCAGCACCTGATCGATTCCAAAAGGAATTTTGAAACGCAAACCAGGAAACACCGTCTTCTGATACTTGCCAAAACGGAGTACGATTCCCTGCTCGTCGGGCTGCACGGTGTAGAAGCTGGTGAAGGCCCCAAAGAGAACCAACAGTCCGACCACGACCATAACGATGGCCGACGCAGATAGGTTAATTTTTTTAGTGCCTTCGGGAAAATTAAAGTCGAAATCCTGTGCCATGTATATATTCATAACCCCGGAACGAATCGAGGCAACCATAATCTCAGGACAAGAATTACAGCCAACAGCTAGGTTCTGTAATTAAGGGACAGTGAGCGAACTCCGACGATGGTGGCAGTAATTATCCGTACGGAGTTCGCTCACTGTCCCTTAATTATACGCCCGGAAGGTCATACGGTTTTTGTCCGTGCAGCGTGTAAATTTTAATTTCCTGGGCCCGTCCGCGGATTTGGCAGGTTCCAAGCGGGTGGCACTTGAATTCCGGCTCCACGCCCAGTCGGGTGGATTCTGAAAAGACGAGCGGAGTTTTTACCTCCTTGGTCATGTCACAGAGTCGCGAGGCCACATTGACTCCATCCCCGATGGCGGTGTATTCCAGTCGCTGTGGTGTTCCGACAGCACCGGCCATGACCACAGAGGTATTCATTCCGATTCCGATCCGGATCTCCTCTTTTCCGCGCGCCAGGCGTTTCCGATTCCAACTCTCCACTTCCTCCTGGATATCCATCGCCGCCCGCATCGCCCGTAGGGCATCGTCACTGTTGGAAATCGGTGCGCCAAACAGGGCCATGACACAGTCGCCGATGAATTTATCCACCGTGCCCTCGTGCGCGTAAATGACACGGGTGCAGAGGGAAAAATATTCATTCAAGGTTTCCAATGTCTCTTCGACCGGCCATTTCTCCGAGAGCGTCGTAAATCCGCGGATGTCAGCAAAGAGCACGGTGATCTCACAGCTCTGGGCTTTGAGAAATTGCTGGAGATGTGAACTCCGGTCGATTTCACTGACGACGGCTGGAGACAAAAAGCGGCAAAGCTTTTCGAAACGTTGACTTTCATCGGCCACTTTCAGGCTGAGGCGGTGGATGTAGAGTCCGGCTGTGGCCATCAAAAGCAGGATCAATGGTGAACCCACTGATACCTGGGCATTCCAGAGAAAGTCATGGAAAAGCCAGGCATAGCCGCCAATGGCCAAAATAATCGCCAGGATAATTCCCGGACGGCAGAGCAGGAGTGATGCACCCAGCACCACAATCGCGGCTCCCGCCGTATAGGTCATGATATTCTCCAGCGGATGATCAAGATCGCGGCGGATGAGCGTATAGGCGCAGATGGCCACGATATCGATGGCGATGGGGAGGTGCTTTAAGTAATTACGCGAAAGCCAGGAGCTGCTCCACTGGATAGCCAGCCCGGCCAGCAGGTAGGACATGGCGCACACCATTACCTCCTGGGAGGGTGATACCAGCGAAAGAGTCGCCAAGATAAAGGCCAGGATAATGCGAGATTTAGCCACCAGTGCCATCTGCTTCAATTCACGCTGCCCCCTGCTACTGGAGATGTCCGGCACGGCCAGAAGAACTTTCAGCCAATTCATGGCGCATTAAAGATCAGGCTGGAAATAAAAGCGATGCGGATTTTTATCGGATTTTCAGCCAGGTCAAAGTAGCCATTCCCAAGAATATGAGCATCAGCGATGAAGGCTCTGGAACGATGGTCACCGTGACTGGTTCGCCATCCATGACTGTGTTGGGTGTTGCACTGAGGACGACACCAGTCGAATTCGTAGAGTAGTTGCCATTATTGAAGGCGGAAAAAGTGGTGTCCACCAGCGGTGAATCGGATAATTTGAGTTGAGCCGTTCCGGAAAAAACGTAGAGGTCGCCCGCCAGCACGGAATTCGTGCTATTAAAAACTATATCCAACTCTCCGCCTGTGGGGGTGGCATCCGCCCCGTCATTATCGAAGAGGAAGAAATCAACCGTGTCCGACCATTTCAGAACATTCCCGCTGGTAAAAACCTCCAAAGTGAGGGCCCCGCCGGTGAGATTCACCTGTTGGTTGTTAAAGGTGGAATTTACATACTGTCCTCCACCTAAATCTGCTGCGGTAAGCTGTAAGAAGTTGAAGGTCGAAGCTCCGAAGGCCCCGCTGCCGGAAAAGGCAATGGTCGGCATTGTATCCGTAGGCCCGGATCCGGTGATGGTAATGGTCAATCCGGCCAGACCCGGCATGGCTCCGATAAAACTCCAAACCATGCCCGCCACCAACGCCCGCAGGGTGCCTGCTCGAAGCATCGTCTGATAAGTTCCAAATTTCATGTTTTTGAATAACTAATATATTTAACTTAAAGCGCAACTAAACTACGTAAAAACACGTAATTTTATGCTCCCGTCTAAAACCCGCTCGGGGGGTGCTCTTTTGACTTTTCGAGAAATTCCTTGGTTACGATTAAAATTTCCGGCCGGCGGGATTCCGGATCACGCACTTCGTCGGAGGCTTGAATCGAACCCCAGGAGACGAGGAAAACCTCCTCTTTGGGAAATCCATTTTCGATCATGAGATCGGCCAGGGTTCGGGCCCGATGGGCGCCCAGCCAGAGGTTGGAGCCCCAGAGGCTGTCGGACCGGACCGGGGTAATATCGGTATTTCCGACCGCTGCCGCATAAAAGCGGGTGCCGGTCTCCTGCTGGCGATCTTTAAGAATGGCGGCGATGTCCTTCAACTTCGGGATCAGGCTGTCCTCTTTAATTTCAGATGAGCCGAGGCGGAATGGGGTAGCCATACCGGAAATCAATAGCCCACTATCAAGGACTTTTACCTGCAACCCCTCTACCTCATTGATCTGCCTGGCCAAGCCCTGAAAGTCGAGGGACGTGCGGCGCGCAACAAACTGCACTTCCTCTTCCTGATCAGCTACCTCATTAACTTTTTGAGCCTCTTGGCGCATTTCTTCCAGTTTTAGGTTAAGTGCTTCCATTTTTTCCTGCTGACTGGCTTGGAGGGCATCCGCTTCCTGTTTGATTTGGAGGTTGGAGGACTTTAAGTTCTGATTTTCTTTTTCCAATGTGAGGATCTGAGCTTGAGCAAGCTGCAGTTCCTCTCTGGCGGCCTTCAGGTCACCGGAACTCACCATCCCACCGGTAAACATATAGATGCCCACGATCAGCGCAGCCAGGAGCGCCATCGAGAGCAGGCCCCAGATGAAGTAGGTGGAAGGTTTGGCGGGTGGTTTGGTCGTTGACATCAGGGTAACTTCGCATCCAATTGTTACATTATGCTTACTAACAGGTGACATTACTATCTACAATGTCACTGGTATTTCAAGCGCATCCCATGACAGGTAAAGCCTGCACCGAAGGAAACCAGCCAGAGGTCATGGGAGGGTGCCCTTTTTGAAAGATGTGCTTCCAGAGCCAGAAGCACGGAAGGACTGCTGGTATTTCCGTAGTGGCGGAGCACCTCGCGGGCCTCATCGAGCGGATGGGACTGGAGCCGAGATACGAGGGCGTCGAGGACATCACGTCCACCGCTGTGAGAGAGAATATGGTCTGGAGCGTTCCCGTTCATGCGCTCAAGCAGACTTCCCACGGCCTCTGCCGCCGTTGCCGGAACACTGCGATGAAGCTGGTTGCGTAAGTAGCCCTGCTGGTTGACAAAACGGAGGGTCTCCCGGTGTTGCGGCCAGTGGAGGCTCTCAAATGAATCGCAGACATATCCGCCTTCCTCACTGCGGCCTTCCCAGATGGTGGCACAGGCCGCATCTCCGAAAAGGGCCAGGCTGACCAGAACCCCGGGATCGTCATCGACGTAGAAGGCGGATGAACATACCTCGACAGCCACGCAGGCCACCCGGTGCGAGGGGTTCTGATGACTGTATCCACTCGCTGCCCGAAGCATGGGAATGGCGGCACCGCACCCCTGGCCGACCAGATCATGCAGGAAAACGGATTCAGGCAGCCCCACCTGCTCGGCCACATGGCTGGTGAGTCCCGGACAGAGGTAGCCGGTGCAGGTGCAGATAAAAAGTGCATCCAAATCCGCAGGCAGCAGAGAGGCTCGCTCCAGCGCCTGCTGCAACGCCTGTGCCGCCAGCCGGGGTGCTTCCGCTTCAAAGGTCCGGTTCAGGTCGCAGGCGCGTGCCGATTTCAGGTAGGCGAGGTCTCCCACCGCCAGGTGGCGGGACTCGATGCCGTTGTCGTTGGTAAACAAACGGCGGAGCAGTTCGACTGAAGCCGGACGCAAATCATCCAGTGCTCCGGACTGCTGCATCCGTTCCCAGCATTGCCATTGGGAGACCTGTTCGCGGGGAAAAGCCGGGGCGATCGAGCGAAGGATCATGGCCCCACCTTCGCCGGGCTAAAACCCCAGAGGGCTCCGGTTAATGTTTCCGTGGACGCCTCCCGACCGATGGGCAGTGCGTTCCAGATTCCCGGAAGCCAGCCACTGCGCAGGAAGGGGTGCAACCCCTGAGCCAGGCGCAGCCGGGAGCGGAATACCCGGCTTAACTTCTGATCGATAGCCGCTCTCGCATCTCCCCAGACCACCTCCCCACTCGCATAAGCCTGAAGGGGTCCAGCGGCGATGGCTGCGGATTCAATCGCCATGGCCATGCCATGTCCGGTGAAGGGGGGAATTTGCTGCAGGGCATCACCGATGGCCAGCACCTTCCGCCGCACCCGCTGGCGTCCGGGAACAAAGTGGACAGTGCCGCAGACGCTCGCCTTGACCGGAGTAGCCTCGCGCAGACGATCAACAAGTGAATCCAACCCGGCTGCCGATGCATGTGCCATAAGGATGGAGCCCTC
>CAYTLD010000019.1:16120-17722 GCA_964438585.1 uncultured Blastochloridaceae bacterium
AAACGCTCCTGCCGCAATTCCCCTCCGAGTTCGATAAACCTCCGGGCCAGACGCTCATCCAACCGGAACCTCGACAAACCGAGTGCCGGACGCGGCAAGGCAAACCGGTGAAAGACATGGCCGGAGCGGTTCAACCACCCCGTCTCCCGATGGCGCTCCGCATCAGAAAATAAATCGTCGATTCCCAAACTCTCCAGTAACCCGTCCGGCAATCCTGAAATAAATTCGCCACAGACCCGGTGGTGCGGATACGATTTTGATTCGTATAAAACAACTGGTATACCGGAGCGCCGGAGCTGAATTCCCAGAGTCAATCCGGAGAGTCCTCCTCCTACAATGGTGATCGGATGACCCTTCATCAGCGATACGCTACCATGCGAACAGTGCCACGCCAATCCTCCCACTCACGTATCTTCCATTCCTCCCTTGATAGTCCCAGTGCCTCCGCCAGTTCTCCGGCCTGAAATCCGGCATCGATACTGACATGCATGTCGTGACGGGTGACCGGGTGGATTCCGGTCACTTCCGGGAGGAGGGCCAGAACATGACCCCACCACCGCCGCGCCGGTTCGACAAATACCAGCAGCTTTACCCCTGCAGCTAATTGCCGCCCCAAGCCATGCAATGCCGCCTCATCGAAATGGTGTAAAATGAGCGACCCGACAACGATATCCGCTTTTCCCATCTCCACACTGTCGAAGAGATCACCCTGCTCCCAGCTCCACCGGCCGGGCCAGTCCGCCGGACGCGGCACCCGGTCCACTCCAGTCACCCGGCAAACATCTTCACCGAGACAGTCGGCCAACTGCCCCTCCCCGGCCCCAATCTCCACGCAGAGGTCATCGCCTCCTGCCGCCTCCCGGATCTGAGCAGCCAGGAAACGGTAGTTTCCCATCCAGCGGTTCAGCCCCTTTAAATCCCGACGGCTGGCCCTGGCTCCGGCATCTTCCCAGGGCAGCTCATCGAGCATCTCCGGCTGAATTGTTCGCTTCACCGGACGGACGCTTTCCTCGATTGGCGCTTCGCACGGTAAACGGTTTTCTTCTCTGCTTTTTCCCCACTTGGCGCACTGGCCTTTAACTCCTCGATCTGATCACGGAGTAATGCCGCCTTTTCAAATTCCAACTTCTTCGAGGCTTCGAGCATTTCTTCGGTTAATTCGCGAATGACTTCAAGCACGTCCCGATCCTCCCCTAATCCGATGCCCGACTCCCCTCCGATAGGATCTCCACCTCCGGCCCGCCCGAAAATGGTCTGCAAGCTTTCCTGAATGGCCCGCTTCACTGTGGTGGGCTCAATCCCGTGTTCTTTATTATAGGCGATCTGCCGGGCCCGCCGGTACTCGGTAACCTCCATCATCCGCTTCATGGAACGGGTCACAGTGTCGGCGAAGAGGATGACCTCTCCATTGACATGGCGCGCGGCCCGCCCGGCGGTCTGGATGAGCGATGTCTCCGAGCGCAGATAGCCTTCCTTATCGGCATCGAGGATCATGACCAGCGACACTTCGGGCAGATCGAGCCCCTCACGCAGGAGGTTGATCCCAACCAGGACATCGAATTCCCCCGCCCGCAGGTTGCGGAGGATCTCGACCCGCTCGAT
>CAYTLD010000019.1:17822-19480 GCA_964438585.1 uncultured Blastochloridaceae bacterium
CGGTTATCCAGCGCGGAGGGCAGGCGGAACCCATGCTCGACCAGCACCATCTTCCGCGATCGGTCGCCCTCATACATCCCCCGAATTTGCGGAAGAGTAGCGTGAGATTCATCGACCACACAGAGCAGATCATCGGGAAAAAAGTCGATCAACGTCCCCGGTCGCTCGCCGGGTGCCCGGCCGCTCATATACCGTGAGTAGTTCTCAATACCATTGCAGAATCCCATTTCCTGCATCATCTCCAGGTCATTCCTGGTCCGCATTTTCAGCCGCTGCGCCTCCAGTAATTTGTTGCCGCTCTCGAATTGTGCGATCCGTTCCTTCAATTCCTCCTCGATCTGGACGATGGCCCGCTTCATCTTGTCCCGCGGCGTGACGAAGTGACGCGCCGGAAAAACAATCACCCGCTCCATCTCCTCCAGGACATCCCCGGTCAGCGGATCTACCCGCTGAAGCCGTTCAATCTCATCCCCGAAAAATTCAACCCTGACCCCGTCCTCCCGGTAAGCGGGCCCGAGTTCGACCACATCCCCGCGCACCCGGAATTTTCCCCGCTCCAACTCGAGGTCGTTCCGCTCATATTGAATCTCGACCAGCTTGGCCAGCAGCTCATCACGCGATATCGCCTGCCCGACGTCCAGAGTCACCAGCATCTCCTCGTAATCATCCGGTGAGCCCAAGCCGTAAATACAAGAAACACTCGCCACCACGATCACGTCCCGCCGGGTCAGCAGCGAACTGGTTGCCGAGAGCCGCAGCCGCTCGATCTCCTCGTTGATGCTCGAATCCTTCTCGATGTAGGTATCCGTCTGGGGCATATACGCCTCCGGCTGGTAGTAATCAAAGTAGCTGACAAAATACTCGACCGCATTGTGGGGAAAGAATTGCCGGAATTCACTGAAGAGCTGAGCCGCCAGCGTCTTGTTGTGGGAGACAATCAGGGTTGGCCTCCGACATGCCTCGATGACACGTGCCATGGTATAGGTCTTGCCCGACCCCGTTACCCCGAGCAGCACACTGTATTTGTCTCCGCCCCGGACACGTTCGACCAGTGAATCAATGGCCCGCGGCTGGTCGCCCATCGCTTTAAAGGGAGCCTCTAATTTAAATTCCACGGCCATACCCTACCCCGCCTCCACCCCAGTCAAAATGAATAAATGAATTTCTCCCCTGCCAATCTATTCCTTGAGAATCAGTTGTGAGTGGCTAGCTTTTTTACTTTATGAACGATAATAACGACGACACAGCACTCACTTTTCACCCCAGCATTTACATCAAACCATGCGAATACGGCTTCGGCGTCTTCACCCGCGAGTTTATCCCCAAAGACACCATCCTCGAAGAATGCCACTTCATCCGCTACAAGCGCGATGAGTGCCAAAGCCTGAAAATTAACGACTACGTCTATGAAATGGCCGACAGCGACCACACCCCGGAGGACGACCGCGAATGCAACGCCCTCGTCCTGGGCTTCGGCAGCATCTACAACCACTCCTTCGAGAACAACGCCCACTACCTCTTCGATAGCGAAAAAAACGTCTTCGTCTATCAAGCCATCCGCGACATCCACCCCGGCGAACAAATTTTCATCTCCTACGGAGAAAATTGGTGGCAAACCCGCGAAAACCGCCTCCTCCAATAGCCCACTAACTAAAGAG
>CAYTLD010000020.1:0-16844 GCA_964438585.1 uncultured Blastochloridaceae bacterium
ATTCTGGTTTACAGCGTGTTAGTAATTGACTCGAAAATTATCTAACATATAAAAGAAGATAACAAATTTAAAAGTGACCGCGATGTCGTCACTCAGGTGCAGAACAATGCGGGCTGTTGTTTATTGTTCGCTGAGTAATGTGAGGAGTTTCTTGGCGGAATCGGTGATGACGGTGCCGGGGCCGAAGATGGCGCAGGCGCCGTTTTCGAGGAGGAAGTCGTAGTCCTGGGCGGGGATGACGCCGCCGCAGACGACGAGGATGTCGTCGCGCTCCAGTTTTTTCAGTTCGGCAATCAGTTGGGGCAGGAGGGTTTTGTGTCCGGCGGCAAGCGAGGACATGGCGACGATGTGGACATCGTTTTCGACGGACTGGCGGGCGGTTTCCTCGGGGGTTTGGAAGAGGGGACCGACATCGACGTCGAAGCCCATGTCGGCGTAGGCGGTGGCGACCACTTTGGCTCCGCGGTCGTGTCCGTCCTGGCCCATCTTGGCGATCATGATGCGGGGGCGACGGCCTTCTTTTTGCGCGAAAGCATCGGCCATCGCGCGGACGGACTCGATTTCTTCTGATTTGCCAAATTCGGAGGAATACACGCCAGTGATGGAGCGTATCACAGCCTTGTGGCGTCCGAAGACTTTTTCCATGGCGTCGGAAATTTCCCCGAGGGAGGCGCGGGCCTGGGCGGCCTCGATGGCGAGGGCGAGAAGGTTGCCTTCACCGGATTCGGCGGCGGTGGTGATAGCGTTGAGGGCGGCGTTGCATTTGGCGGAATCGCGCTCGGACTTGAGTTTTTTCAACCGCTTGAGCTGGGATTCACGGACAGCGGTGTTATCGACATCGAGGATTTCGAGCGGATCTTCTTTTTCCATGCGGTATTTATTGACCCCGACGATGGTTTCGAGGCCGGAGTCGATGCGGGCCTGGCGGCGGGCGGCGGCTTCCTCGATGCGCATCTTGGGCAGGCCGGACTCGATGGCTTTGGCCATGCCGCCGAGTTCCTCGACCTCACAGAGGTGGGCCCAGCCTTTCTCAATAAGGGCGTGGGTGAGGGCTTCGACATAGTAGGAGCCGCCCCAGGGGTCGATGATCTTACAGATGCCGGTTTCTTCCTGGAGGAAGAGCTGGGTGTTGCGGGCGATGCGGGCTGAGAAGTCGGTGGGGAGGGCGATGGCCTCGTCGAGCGCGTTGGTGTGGAGGGACTGGGTGTGCCCGAGGACGGCGGCCATGGCCTCGATGCAGGTGCGGGTGACGTTGTTGTAGGGATCCTGCTCGGTCAGGCTCCAGCCGGAGGTCTGGGAGTGGGTGCGGAGGGCGAGGGATTTAGCGCTCTTCGGATTGAAGTCTTTCACGATCTTGGCCCAGAGGACGCGGGCGGCCCGCATTTTGGCCACTTCCATGAAGTAGTTCTTTCCCTGCGCCCAGAAGAAGGAGAGGCGGGGGGCGAAGGCGTCAATATCAATCCCGGCGTCGAGTCCGGCCCGGAGGTATTCCCGCCCGTCAGCAAGGGTGTAGGCCATTTCGAGGTCGGCGGTGGCACCGGCCTCCTGCATGTGATAACCGGAGATCGAGATGGAATTGAACTTGGGCATCTTTTGCGAGGTGAACTCGAAGATGTCGGCGATGATTTTCATGGAGGGAAGAGGCGGGTAAATGTAGGTATTCCGCACCATGTATTCCTTGAGGATGTCATTCTGGATCGTTCCCGCCAGTTCCTCCATCTTCGCGCCCTGTTCGAGGGCGGCGACGATATAGAAGGCCATGACCGGAATGACGGCTCCATTCATGGTCATGGAGACCGAGACCTTGTCGAGCGGGATGTTCCCGAAGAGGATTTCCATATCGAGGATGGAGTCGATGGCGACCCCGGCCTTCCCGACATCCCCGGCCACGCGCGGGTGATCGGAATCGTAACCCCGGTGGGTGGCGAGGTCGAAGGCCACAGAAAGCCCCTTCTGCCCGGCCGCGAGGTTGCGGCGGTAGAACGCGTTGGACTCCTCAGCGGTCGAGAACCCGGCATACTGGCGCACCGTCCAGGGGCGGAAGACATACATGGTGGCGTACGGCCCGCGCAGAAAGGGGGGGATGCCTGCGGTGTATTCCAGGTGCTGGGCATCAGCAAGATCCTCGCCGGTGTAAACAGGTTTGACCGGGATCTGCTCCATCGTGTTCCAGATCAAATCCTCCGCCTTCTGCCCGCTTTCCTTTTCCAAAGCCGCCTTCCACTCGTCATAAGAGGGAGCACCGCCGTTGCTGGCAGGTTTGTAGTCTATTTCTGCAAAATTGATGGTCTTCATGGAAAATAATAAGTGAAAATTAGTGTTAATTAGTGGTTAGCTAACTCCGAGTTTGGTTAGTAGTTGCCGGTTCATTTCGTAATTATTGACCCGAACATGGACGAAGTCATCGATTCCGGCGGCTTTCCATTGGGCCTCGTTGTCGCCCGGGGCACCGGCCACGATCAGGGTGGAGGCGGGGGCGACGTCCTTGAGGGCCTTGGCATATTTCTCCACGTCGGTCGCATAGGTTTCATCATCCGAGGTGAGAACGGCGATGCCGGCCCCTGACGCATTGAGAGCTTCGACGGCGGCTTTCGGGCTGTCGAAATCCTCGTCACTGAGAACTTCGAACCCGCCGGTTTGGAAGAAGGCGGTGGTCCAGTCGGCGCGCAGGCGGAAGCGGCGGGAAGGTCCGATATTGATCTGGAGGATTTGCGGTGCTGTCCCGTGCTTCTCCTTCCAGGAACGGGAGGCGGCCCGAAGGGCCTCAAATTCCGCCGCCCAGCGTTTCTGGGGAATGGGATCACAGGTGGCGGGTTCCCGGTCATTGGCGCGGAGCCCGCGGCAAATTTCGCCCAGGGTGGCACCGGCGCGGACAGCGGCCACGGCTTCCTCGAGGATATTCTTATCATCGGTGTCGAGGAGACTGTTTAGTCGCATTAGGACTTCGGTGTCCAGGTCGGCTCCCAGGCTGGTCCGGTAGGTGGCGACTTCCAGGGAGCGTTCTCTCTGGATGGCCGTGTAGTTGGGGCATTCGGATTTGAGGGGTTTCTCGGTGCTGTTCGAGTATTGGTTGGTGCCGACGAGGATGCTGCGGCGTTGGGAAAGCAATTTGCGTTTGGCATCGGCCACCGCCTTGACTTTGGACTGGGGGAGGCCATCGGCGAGGGCTTGACTCATGCCTCCGGCCTTCTCGATTTCCTGAAAGTGGGACCAGGCCTGGGAGGCGATCTCATCGGTTAAGGCTTCCACTGCCCAGGAGCCACCGGCGGGATCGATGACACGTGCGAGTTCGCATTCCTCACGGAGAATAATGTGGGTGTTGCGGGCGATCCGCCGGGAGAATTCATCGGGCAAGCGAATGACTTCATCAAAAGGCCCGACATGGAGACCGTCGCAGCCACCGAGAACGGCGGAGAAGGCCTCACTGGTGGTGCGGAGCATATTCACATAGGGGTCGAGGGTGGTCTTGTTCCAGAGACCGGTGCGGGCGTGGCAGTGGAATTTGGCTTCCTCCGGCTTGCCGCCCCAGGCTTCGACGACCCGGCTCCAAAGAAGCCGGGCAGCCCGGAGGGTGGCGATGTCGATGAAAAATTGTCCACTGAGAGAAAAACTGAAACGGAGGTGACGACAGATGACGGGCAGGCTAATAAAGTGCTGATCCAGGCAGCGCGCGGTTTCCACGGCTGAGGCCAGGACATAGCCCAACTGCTGCGACATGCTGCCGCCGCCATCGCCGTAGGGCAGGCCCTGGATGGCGATGGTTTGCACCTGCGGCAGGTGCTTGTGGGCGGCACTGGTGAGCAGGGCCAGTTCCTTCCAGGCCCGTTCCTGACTGACCGGTAAGCGTCCGGCCCAGGCCATGGTGCCGAGGGGATCGGACTCGATACAGCCGCGCACCTGCTTCGAATTTACCCCGCGCTGTTCGACCAAGGCGAGCAGGAGGGCGGCGACAGACAGACCGGAAACACCCGACCGGAAGTAGAGGGAGGTCTTTTCCAGATCGATGCCCTGAAGAGCCACGTCTAGATCCTGAAGTGACGCCAGCGAAAGTCCGCAGGCACCGACTTCTCCGGAAGGCGCGGTATCCGGGTCGTTGCCTTCCTGAGCCGCCATATCGAGGAGGATATTCAGCTCCGTCGTGCCCTTGGCCACTTCCTGACGCGCGACTTCATTGAACTGCTTCGGAGTGCTGTAAGGTAATTCCTGGGAGACAAGCCAGGGCTCAGCCGTGTATCCCGACGGGCGGGCGTGTCGAACCCGCGATCCATTTCCGGGGAGGTCTTTGACATGGGGCAGATCAGCTGTGTCCGACGGGTTGTATATCGGATGAAGATCGAAACCCTCATGGGTGCCGGTATAGAGCACCTTTTCAAACGGGGCTCCTTTCAGAAGAGCCGTAGCCGCCTCCTTCCAATCATCATAACTATGCCCGGCAAAAGCCTCTTTCAGATTCAACTCAGGTGGTGAAACTTTTTCAGTCATTGGTTAGAAGATAATTTAATAGAACGGCGCTAGTCAAGACTAAATATTAGAATAGTTAATCATTATTTACTGATCAATTGAAACATATTCAGGTAATCACAAGATTTACTGTTAGAGGCTGTTTGCGCGTAGTTCTCACTTTCAGCCGATATAACCTTCGGAGGAATTCCCGCTCGACCTTAAATCGGGAAGAGATATGGCTTGTTGATATGTCTTCTATAGCGTGCTTTTTGAGCACAAAAGGTGTTTTAAGCAACCTCTTCCACCAGGACCTCGTGACGCTTGCCGTTGATGGTCAGGGCGAGCTTGGGCTTGGGGCCTGCGGGGGTGGTGGATTTCGGGGTGGGAGCCTCGAAGGTTCCATTGAGCACCTTGGTAAGTTCCTGCGGGAACATGGCGTAGAGGACGGCATTTTCCTCGGTGGCGTCGAGTCCTTCATCCTTAAGCTTTTGCATCAGGTTGGCCATGCCGGGCTTCTGGAGGTCGGCGGGTCGGCAGGTGATCGGATCCTTGCCTGATTTTTGGGCGGCCAGCTTGCGAACCTCCTCATCGACCGGTGCCGGCGGGGTGCCGTAGTAGCCGAGGGCGATATCAATGGCCTGCGGGGAGAAATTCTGCCACCGTCCGAATTTGACGTTGAGCATGGCCTGGACGCCGACGATCTGGGAGGTCGGGGTCACGAGCGGAATCCAGCCCAGGCACTGGCGCACATAGGGAATTTCCGCAAAAACTTCCTCGAATTTATCTTCCATTTTCTGCTCTTTAAGCTGGTTGCGGAAGTTCGAGAGCATTCCGCCGGGAACCTGATACATGAGGGCATCACTGTCCACGATTTCATTCTTGTGGGCGGTAAAGGAGGAGAGTTGGTGATAGACCTTTTCAAAATGGTGGCGGAGTTCGACCAGGATCTCCATTTTTTTATCGCTGAATTTGGGTTGGCGGGGGTGGTTTTCCAGCAGGGCCAGCATCCGCCCGGTATCGGGCTGGGCAGTTCCATTGGCGAAGGGCGTGATCGAGGTATCGATGGCATCGACACCTGCCTCAATGGCAGCATAGTAGGTAGGTGCGCCCAGTCCGGCAGTTTCATGGGTGTGGATCCAAACCGGGATTTTGACGTTGGCTTTGATGCCCTTGACCATTTCATAGGCAACGTAGGGAGGGATGAGCCCGGCCATGTCCTTGATGACGATGGCGTCACAGCCCATATCGGCCAGAGTGGTTCCGAGTTCAATAAATTTCTCAATAGTATGAACCGGGCTGCTGGTGTAACAGATGGTGCCGTGGGCCTGCTTGCCCGCTTTCCGGGCCGCCTCAATAGCTGTCTGCATATTTCGCGGGTCGTTCAAAGCATCGAATATTCTGAAAATATCCATCCCGTGCTCGGCTGACTTTGTAATGAAGGTTTCCACCACATCGTCCGGGAAGTGGGCATACTGGACAATGTTCTGGCCGCGCAGGAGCATCATGTGCGGCGTATTCGGGGCCAATTTTTTGAGGGTATCGAGTCGGTCGAACGGGTGCTCGCCGAGGAAGCGCATGGCAGAATCAATCGTGGCCCCGCCCCAGGTCTCAAGTGCGCCAAATTCGAGGGCATCGAGCAGGGGGGCGGCCGGTTTCATTTGCTCCGTCGTCATGCGGGTGGCGGCCAGGGACTGGTGGCCATCGCGGAGGACGGTGTTATTGAAGATGACGGGTTGTGGCATGATGTTATTTTTGTATTCGCAATCGCACGTTTAATCAAGCTAAAGGCATGTGGTTTCTTGGTTATTAGTTATCTATTCTCGGTATCGCGTGGGATAATAAATCGATGACTGATGACAAAGAACCGTTAATTATTTCCCGTTTTCGTCTTCGAGGCGCTCCATGAGCCAGAAGAGGTCGGAGAGTCGGTTGAGGAGGATAATCAGGAAAGCGAGGTCTCGCTGGCTGTTGCTTTGCAGGGAGACGACCCGGCGTTCGGCGCGACGACATTTGGTGCGGGCAATGTCGAGGGCGGCACCCGCCTGGGATTCCCCCGGCATGGACCAGCCCTTCATCGGGGGCAAGGCAGCCTCGATGGCCGTCACTTCTCCGTCCACCCAGGCCTGAAGTAACTCGATGTCGGAGAGGGGATACTTTTTCCGGTAGTCGTCGAGCCGATCCTCTGGAACAGCCAGCTCCCCCATCACCAGCACTAGGCCCTGCTGGATTTTCAGAAGGCGCGACTGGTTGATGTCGATTACGCAAAAACTTCGCGCCAGGCCGAGGGTGGAATTGAGTTCATCGACAGTGCCATAAGCCTCAACGCGGGGATCGTCCTTGGGAACACGTTGACCGTAATAAAGAGACGTCTCTCCTAAGTCGCCAGTTTTAGTAGCAATAGACATACAGATATAAAACCTGAAACCCGAACCCCTGAAAAGCCCCGATTTGACTACTTTCAAATTCTGGCCAAGCCAGAGAATCAATCAAATCGAGATCCCGGCCCATGTCAGTCGGAAGCTCAGCTGCCGCAAACGACACGAAGTCGGGACTGAAAAGTCCCCATTTTGTGATTTTCTATCCGGCGAGGGAGGCGTTTTTTTGGGCTGCGCGCTTACGCTGGGTGGCGTCGAGCACCCGCTTGCGCAGGCGGATTTTTCCGGGGGTTATTTCCACCAGTTCGTCTTCAGCGATGTATTCGAGCATCCGCTCCAGGCTCATGTTGATGGGCGGGCTGAGTTGGATTCCCTTACCTTCTCCTTGAGAGCGCATGTTGTTGAGCTGTTTGGCCTTGCAGGGGTTGGCGGTCATGTCCTCGGAGCGGGCATTTTCAGCCACGATCATGCCATCATAGACTGCTTCCCCGGGTCCGATGAAAAGTCGCGACCGTGCCTGCAGCATGTCGAGGGCGTAGGCGGTGCTCTCTCCGTTCTCCATAGACACCACCACCCCTCCGGCCCGGCTGCGGATCGGTCCGGCATGGGGTCCATACTCACGGAAGAGGTGACTGAGGATACCGGTGCCGCGGGTGAGGTTGAGGAGATCAGTCTCGAACCCGATCAAGCCCCGGGTCGGAATGACCGCCTCGACCATAACCGTTTTCGTCTGGTGCTTCATGTCGCGGGTCTCCGCCTTGCGTTCCGCCAGGTTCTGAATCACGTCTCCGAGGAATTCATTATCCACCTCGACGTAAAGATCCTCATAGGGCTCCATGACCTTGTCGCCCTCCTTGCGGAGGATGACTTCCGGGCGGGAGACCATCAGCTCAAACCCCTCGCGCCGCATTTGCTCGACGAGGACGGCAATTTGCATTTCCCCACGGGCCCGGACCTGGAAACTGCCCGCCGTCTCTCCGTCCTCGAATTTAAGGCTGACATTGGTGCGGACCTCGCGCTCGAGGCGGTCGCGGATGTGGCGGGCGGTGAGAAATTTTCCATCCCGTCCGGCCAGGGGCGAGTCATTGACCAGAAAAGACATCTGGATGGTGGGCGGATCGATGGGCGGGAAAGGCAGAGGCTCCACTTCCTTGCTCTCAGCGATGGTATCACCGATATGAACCGCTTCGATTCCGGCCAGACCGATAATTTCACCGGCCCGTGCCTCATCAGCTTCGACACGGAGCAGGCCCTCGTAGCGATAGACCTTGGTTGCCTTTCCGACATCTGTGGAACCATCGGCATGCAGCGCGGCGATGCTCGCGCCACTTTTCAGTGATCCGGAAATAATTTTCCCAAAAGCGATCCGGCCGACATAATCGTCATAATCCAGGTTGGCGACCTGCAGGCGAAGCGGCCCATCCGGCTCTCCTTCGGGCGCGGGGACATGGGATACAATCATCTTATAGATGGCTTCCATACCCGCATTCTTAATTTCTTCGGTCAGGGAGCCAGGCCACTCATTGACGGCATAGCCATCACGGGCCGAGGCGTAGATGACGGGGAAATCCAGTTGGGCATCCGTGGCATTTAAATCGAGAAACAACTCGAAGACCATATCCAGCACTTCATGAGGACGGGCCAGGTCACGGTCGATTTTGTTCATGACTACGATCGGACGCAGGTTCCGTTCCAGGGCTTTGCGGAGGACAAATCGGGTCTGGGCCTGCGGGCCCTCGAAGGCATCGACGAGGAGAACGACTCCGTCGATCATGTTGAGAATGCGCTCCACTTCCCCACCGAAATCAGCGTGCCCCGGCGTGTCCACGATGTTGATCCGGTGCCCCTCCCAGGCAATGGCGGCATTCTTGGCCCGGATGGTGATGCCCTTCTCACGCTCGAGATCCATCGAATCCATCACCCGCTCGGCAACATCCTGGTTGGCCCGGAAGGTTCCGGATTGACGGAGCAACGCATCGACCAGCGTCGTCTTGCCGTGGTCGATGTGTGCGATAATAGCTATGTTTCTCAGATCATTCATGGGGTGTCAAACTGCACGGTTCTGCGGAGGCTGTTCTCGCCCTCCAATTGCCGTATTCGGCTAATTCGTTAGCAAGCTTCCCGGTTGAAGCAAGACATATTCACAGACTTCTGATGCCAGTCGAAGAAAGTGGACTGATTTCCGACATCATAAATTTACATCTTCCTCTTACTTTTCGCTTTTGACCTTCCTCCCATGAGGTAGATAATTGACATTTATACAGTGAGGAAGTAAACGGCCTCACACAAAAACGTAAACGAAGATGGAAGATACGAACTTAGTCGATCTGTTGCAGATCCATGGCCAGATGCATGAGACCGGTGCAATCTCAGTTTCCACCGTTGATGAAGGGGCCATGATTTATCTTCTGGATGGGGAGGTAGTCTATGCGGAATGTGGAGCAGACCAGGGCATGGCTGCGGTTTTCATTCCCATGACCTGGCAGCAACCTCAATTGCAATGGTCAGCGGGAAAAACACCGCCGCGCGTGCTTTTCCGTCATCCCTACGACTCCCTCATTTTCCAATACGCTCAGTTGGAGGATGCCGGAGAAGCCACGCCGGACGACATCCGGAACGCGTTCGCCTCCTCGGAGGTGTCCACAAGCCAGCAGGTTAAGATGGTGGACTTTAACAACTACGTCGTCTCCTTCACGGTGCTGAACTCGGCCTTCAAGGGATTTATTTTTTATCTGGAAAAGGGAATCAGTCTGATCGGGCGTCTTGAAGATTGTGACATCATCCTTCCGGACGGATCAGTTTCCAGCCACCATTGCCGCCTGATCCAAGATCCCAGTTGCATCCAGGTCATCGATCTGGGCTCCACCAATGGAACTCGCATTAATGGTGAACTGATCTCTCAAGGCCTGCTTCAAGCCGGTGACACCTTCCAGATCGGAGCGGTCGAACTCTCACTCGATGTCAAACTCAAACGCAAAATCAACAAGTCACTCGCACCCGAGTCAGCAACTCAAGCACACAGCCAAATGCTTACAACTGCGCTCACTACCAGCAAGTTAGATCCCAAAAAATTTATCCGGCCTACAGCAAAAATCAGTGGACCCATCACCTGGAAAAATCTCTCCACCGAGAGTAAAGAGGATAAGAAAAGCCTCTTTAACAACATCTTCGGCAAGAAAAAATAACTGCATTTACTAGAAAGCCTCTTACTCGTCGTCTGTCGATAATTTTTCCGGATCGTCAATCATCTTCCAGAAATTCGGGTTTTTCTGTAGCTCCTCATCCTCGGTCACCGGCAACTGAGCGCGGTAATAAAAATCCTTCAGCGTGTTGGCGTGCAGGACACGATGAACCATCAACCCTTCCTTTGTCTGCTCGAAATACAAGCGGTAGTCCCCCATCCGGTAGCGGTAAATTTCACGGTCATCACGCCGCATTTTCCCGAAGGCATCCGGGTAGTCCTCGAGAAAATTCGGGGTCAGGATGTGAAATTCACTGAGAATTTTCAATTGCAGCGGCTTGGGCAGGGCGGACATCTCTGCGGAGCTGACCGGATTGAAAATGATCTGGAACATAGTTAACCCTAATATCCGGTTGGTGTGATCAATTGGCAAGTGAGATTATCCGCAGAACCGAACACCTGAAATCCGCTTTTTTCTTTCTTATCCATCGTCGTATCGGCAGGGTGTGCCGATGCGTCATTCTGCCCAGACTCTCATCATTGGCGTGCCCGGTCCTTCCCTGACGGACGGATTCCGCGACTTGATCGAGCACCTCCAGCCCGGAGGCTTTATCCTCTTCGCCCGTAACCTCGCCCATCCGGAACAGGTTTATGACCTGCTCTCAGATTTGCACGCCCTCTGTGAGATTCCTCCTCTCTTTACTATCGACCAGGAAGGGGGACGCGTCGCCCGCCTCGACCGCTTTGGTGCCGCCTCTGTCAGTGGGGAGGCGCTCGGACGGAGCGGAAAGGCAGATCTCTGCCGCCGGCACGGAGAACTGACCGGGTCATTACTCGCCCTCTTCGGATTCAACCTCAACCTGGCCCCGGTTGTCGATTTCCGCACTGAAAGCGGACGGGACAATTCCCTGCGCGGACGCTGCCTGGGTGCCACCCCGGATGAGGTAATAGCCCATGCAGGGGCTTTCCTCGATGGCATGGAATCCTGCGGTGTCCGCGGGACTTTAAAACATTTTCCCGGCTACACTCATTGCCAACAGGATCCCCATGGCCGCATTCCTCAAGTCACCCGCAGTATCAGTGAAATCTCCGACTCCGAACTCGTCCCCTACCGGAAATTAAACAGCCCGATGCGCGCCATCATGACCGGGCATGCCCACTTCACCGCCTGGCATGACGATCCCTACCCCGCCTCCCTTTCCCGGACCCTTGTCGGTGATCTGCTGCGCGACGAACTCGGATTCCGGGGACTGGTCATGACCGATGACATGGAAATGGGATCTATCGCCCAAACCTACGGCGCCGCCCGCGCCACTATCCTGGCCATCGAGGCCGGAAACGACATCGCGCTCTTCTGTCATAATCCGGCTTGCTATCAATTGGCCGCCGAGGCTCTCGACACCCTTCCCGCCCACGTCCTCGAACCCGCTTTGAAGCGGATCGCCACCTGGAAAAGTAACCTGCCCGCTTTTCCGAAATCATTTGACCGCCAACGCTTCAATAATTTACAAAAGGAAATTGAAGCTCTGAAAAAACAAGCCGAAAACCTCAACACGGAGAAACGATCATGACCCCCGCCAGCCCCGCAGAAATCGAAACCTTTCTACACAATCACCCGGAATGGGCCTTGCAGGAGAATAAACTGCATCGGGAATTTACCTTCCCTGACTTTACCCGCGCCTTCGGGTTCATGGCCTCCGCCGCCATCGTCGCCGAGAAAATGAACCACCATCCGGAATGGTCCAATGTCTATAACCGCGTCAATGTTCACCTCACCACCCATGACGCCAGTGCGCTCACCGAAAAGGATTTCGCCCTCGCCAAAGCCTTCGATTCCCTCATCGCCGGGTAGAAGAGAGTAGGCGACTTAGACAGCCTCTTAGATCTGTAGTGCCCCGATCAGGTCGGGAAAACAGGTAATGAAGTGATCCGCTTCGGCTTGAACCCGTTCGCGGACCGCGAACTCGCCATACCCGATAAAAAGGTCCACTTCCGGTTTCACTTCCAGATCGCTGACGCCGTCGCCCACCATGACCGTAAACTGCGACTTGAAGGCAGACTTCAACTCGCGCACGCATTCGCACTTCCCTCCGGATCGGGCCGTCGGGTAGTCTGCGTCGAAATCCGCATAAGCACCCTCCGGGGTCAATTCGACCGGCACCGCTCGGACAGCAGCGATGTCCAGGTGATCAGCCAGCCATTTGACCGGTGGGTAAAGCCCTCCGCTGACGATGGCCAGCTGCCACCCTGCCTTTTGTAATGTATCGATGACTTGCTCCGCACCGGGTGCCAGGGTCTCGATATAGCGCTGGCCCAGATCGTCCAAATCCCGCTGGGAGGGCCGGATCACATCCATGCGCCTTCTGAAAACGTCTTCGAGAGGAATCCGGCCCTCCATGGCCTGGACCGTGAGTTGCTGAACTTCCGCAAAGATGGCCTCCCCCCGAATCCGCGCCAGTTCATCCACCCCCTCAATCGACGACAAGGTGCTGTCACAATCAAAAATGATCAAATGCGAATCTGAGATCATTCCGGCTGCCCAGCCTCCGGCTCATAGGACTTGTCCTGCTCCGGGTGCTGAATGCCTGCGCCGACGGCAATGGCAGCATAGTGCTCTTCGAGTGCCTGCCGGTCGCTCGCTTCCGGAAGCGCCTTCATCGCCCGTTGTAAAAATTTCTCTCCACTGCCCACATCACCCATGTAATAAACCGCGACGTTGAGCAACCCAATCCACCCGTCCAGCTCATGCGGGTAGTTCTGGACAATTTTTTCATACTCCTCCAGGGCCTCGGCAAAACGGCCCTGTTGGCAATACCACTCCGGGAGTTTGTAATTGGCGGGAGCCTTGTAATTATCCTGCGGCCAGAAAATGGCCTCGAAGGCGGACACCATCAGGCGTCCGACCGGCCAGATAACGAAGCCTGCCCCGCCGGCAAAAAATATGGCTCCGATGATCATGGTGATGATTTTCCCGGAGCTGTCCTCTTCATCGAGATTCCAGGTGAAGATGACATATCCGATGATGAAGGCAACGGCTGCGATCAGAACCGGCTTGATCAGGGGCTGGATATCTTCCTTGTAGCTGATGTCCACTCTGAAACATTAGCAAATCTTCTCTGACCTGTCGATAAAGCATTCTACCATGACAAATTAGCTCACAGTCCCGCCTGTCCTTAACGTAAGGCATATTTCAGGACAAAGTCCGATAGGATTAGGGAAAGGCGCATTGGTTTGTGCCCTCTCTCCCTTCATGCCGGACGCATGGTAGACGAGGTGGGGCGCAGTCTCTAGACAAGCCTCTGAGACTTCCGGCTTGCGTAGAGGCTGCGCCCTACCTATCAAAGTTTGTGCCAGATTGGATTTATACCATCATTCTCGGGATCGTGGAGGGGATCACGGAATTCCTTCCCATTTCCTCGACCGGACACCTGCTCATCGTTCAGCATTTTATGGATGACCACCGGTCCGAATTCTTTAACGTCGGCATCCAGTCGGGGGCCGTCTCAGCAGTCGTCCTTATTTACTGGCGGAAACTGCTGGACCTGGCCATCCACTGCACCCGGCCCGCACAACTCGATTATAATCTCAAGCTGGCTGCCGCTTTCGGGGTCACCGTCATCCTCGGACTCCTGGCCCGCAAGGCCGGATTCGATCTTCCCGAAGATCCGATTCCGGTCGCTTGGGCCGTCTTTATTGGCGCCCTCTTTATTTTTATATCTGAATGGCGACTGGAGCGGACGACCCCGCGCGAGCAGATCACCTGGTCGATTGCCCTCTGGGTCGGGGCCGCCCAGGTCGTGGCCGGCATCTTTCCGGGCACCTCACGTTCCGCCGCTACCATCATCATGGCCATGCTCCTGGGCGTGTCCCGGATGCTCTCCACGGAATTTTCCTTTCTCCTCGGGATTCCGACCATGTTCGCCGCCGGATTTTATCTGGCTTATGAGGAATATGATGAGCAGGGGGCGGCGGCCTTCGACGACATGGGCCAGTTCTGGCTGGGCTTTATCGTCTCGGCCGTGGTGGCCTTTATCGCTGTCAAGTGGCTACTCGGGTTTATTCAAACCCACAGTTTTAAACCGTTTGCGTGGTATCGGCTTGCCCTAGGTCTGGCACTGCTGGTGTGGTTTTACTACTTAGTTCCCGGGGTGTGATAAATCCCGCTGAGACCAGGAGCTTCCAGGCTTCCTCCATGGTCAGGTCGCTCGGGAGAACCTGATCGGCCTCGAAGACGAGGACAAATCCGGTAATCGGATTGGGGGCAGTGGGTAAAAAGACTGACACCATCTTACGCCCTTCTTTGCTTATAAAAGTTCCAGTCTGGAAG
Organism: uncultured Blastochloridaceae bacterium; assembly: GCA_964438585.1. GTDB lineage: Bacteria > Verrucomicrobiota > Verrucomicrobiia > Methylacidiphilales > JBCBYL01 > JBCBYL01. The sequence continues at coordinate 14,327 of CAYTLD010000020.1, forward strand.
GCGATGAGATAACCCTGGACTCCGGGATAGCGAATATAAACGGTGTCGCGGGCATCGCGTTCGTCCAGTTTCTCGCTGGACTCACTGATGGTGCGCAGGGAATCGGTCACCTGTTTGACCAGAGAGTAAATGACATTGACCAGCGGCACCCGCTCCAGCACTCCTTCCAGCCAGTGCACGATCCGCCGTCCGAACACATTGGTCACCAGCAGACCGATGATAATCACCAGCAGCAGGGTGAGGACAAACGAGACCCCCGGAATGGTATAAGTATCCTCCCGCGGTCCGGCCGTGAGCAGGAAATCCGCGATGTTCTCATGAAAGCCGGTCACGATGCGCACCACCAGCGGCTCGGTCCGTCCGCTGATGAACCGGTAGATAAAGAGCAACACCCAGATCGTCGCCACCAGGGGAACGAGCACAAAGACCCCGGCGAGAAATTTATTTCTCCAATAGACCAGCTCTTTCGGGCTGTGTTTCGGAGGTAGCCCCGGTGGCTCTGATATTACGCCAGCCATTTAAGTATAATAATACCGGCCACTCCCACCAGGAAAAGCACAACCATCGTCACTTCCAGATATTTTTCCAACTGAGGTCGGATGGCCGGCCCGAACAGGCGGATGACGAGAGCGACGGCAAAAAACCGCGCCCCCCGACCGGCGATCGAGGCTACCACCAAGGTCGCCAACGGCACATGCGCCACCCCGGCTGCAATAGTGAATATCTTATACGGAATCGGAGTCACCGCCGCTCCCAGGATGGCTAGAAAACTGTATTCTTCAAATTTCGAACGCAGACTCTCAAAAAGTTCCTCCCCATGATAGAAGGCCACAATCGGCTGGCCCACCGCTTCCCAGAGCGCATAGCCGATGTAATAACCGAGCACCCCGCCCAGGACCGAGGCCACCGTGCACCAGAACGCCGCCCGGAACCAGCGCTTCGGGTGGGCGAAGCAAATCGCCATCAGCAGGGGATCGGGCGGAATCGGGAAAAAAGAAGATTCAATAAATGAAAGTCCCGCCAGCGCACCGGTGGCGTGGGGCTTCTCCGCCCAACTGATCGTCCAGTTATACAACCGCCGCAGCCAGTTCGGCTTCTTAATAATTTCCTGCTCGGGATCTGACATCAGCGCAGACTATGGAGTCATTACCCACGCTGGCAAAGCCAAACTTGACAGTACGATTATGATTTCGTCACGATTGAAGATGGGGACGCAGAGTCAGCTGATAAGCGAATTCCAATACTATTTTGAGTGCGCGCTCAGTGAGAAATAAGGGACAGACACCTATTTCCAGCAGAACATTTGCAGACTATGCTGCAGGGAAAGAGGGGAAATAGGTGTCTGTCCCTTATTTCTTGCCTAGGATAGTTATGGGATTTGAAGTTTCGGCCTTCCCAAAAAGCTCCGGCCATTTGTTCGTGGCCCATTTCAAGCTCTCGGGCATGAGCTGGTAGCCCACGTGTCCCTGCGGCAGTTCGAGGTAGTGGCAGCCCTGCCATTCCCGATGCAGGCGCTGAATGCTACTGGGGGGAGCGATCCGGTCGAACCGTCCGGCCGCCAGAAGGATCTTATCAGTTTCCAACTTTGGCCGATGATGCGTCGGGCAAACCAGACGCATGTGACGGCGCACCAGATCGCGGGAAATTCCCCGGTGACGCAACTGGCGGCGAAGCACCCTCGTTGCCGGAGACTCCCAGATGGCCAGATCGACATCGACGATGGGCTCGAGCAGCATGGCGGTCAAAATGCGGTCATCGAGCACGGCCAGGAGTGATCCGATCCAGCCTCCATAACTGGTAGCCCAGAGCCCGAGGTGGGGAACCCCGCGGGCCTGCAGTTCCCGGGAGACCCAGCGCAGCTCGATGACCGCCTGGCGGATGCCCTCGGCGGTGCGGAGCAGGTTGGCAGTCAGAGCCATCTCCCCGCTCAGCACACGTCTTGGTTTGCGTCCATAGTGATAGGGTAGGTGGAAGAAAATGGCACCCCAGCCGAGGGAGTTGAGTTTTTTCGCCCACTGCCGGTAGCCGACATCGCTGACCGACATCACCCCGTGCAGCATGAACATGACCGGAGACTGCCAGCCCTTCGGCCCCGGCCAGTATTCGAGAGAAACATGGCTGTTCTCGTCACAATCGTAAGGATGGGTGTGCGGCGTGGGCAGGCGACGGTGTCCCCGGTCCGGCAAGTCCGGGGCCGCGACCTCCTCCGGGATCGCATAGTATTCCTCCAATGACTTGGATTCCCACTGTTCGATATAGGCCTCCATGGCATCAGCCGTATGTGTTCCAGCCGCCCCGCGCACATGAAGGAGGTTAATCATCCCAAAGGAAATACCATCATATAGAATGGCCGACGTATTTCTAAAAAAACTCATTCAGTCTCCCATATCCCATATCCCATCTTCCATATCCTATATCCTATATCCTATCTCCCATCTCCCATCTCCCATCTGCCACTCATCCGCTCCTCCGCCGTTCTCGCTTCCATGACCGGATCGTGGTCCGGCGATTGCCGCCA
>CAYTLD010000020.1:16944-18812 GCA_964438585.1 uncultured Blastochloridaceae bacterium
GGGAAAATGCAGACCACCCGCCCGGCCCGGAGTCGGCGGACGGCCGTGCGCAAGGCACCGGCATCCACGCCATGCCGATCCGTCGAAATGGCATGAACCGCTTTCAACCAGAACGCAAACCAGCGGACGCGGAACAATTCCTCCATGGCCATAAAATCAACCCGACGTGGGCAGCACACCCCCACCAGCGGCGGATCAAAGTGGCTGACATGATTGGCCACGATCAACACCCCTCCTTCCGGAAGCCGGGGCCCGCTCACCTCCACCCGCGTCACCAGGCGAAAAAAAAGCCAGCAGAAAAAACCGGATAACCTGTAAACCACAAATTGTTCTACCGCAGATCACGCGGATGGAAACCGGATTTTATCAGCAGGGTTTCATGAAGTGCTGCGCTTTCCAAGGTTGCATGATCGCGTATAGTCAGAAGATGAAACAGAGCGTCATCGTCGTGGGCGGAGGACTGGGCGGACTGGCTGCGGCCCTGCGGCTGCAACACGCAGGGGGCGAGGTCACCCTGCTGGAAAAAAACCGACAGCTCGGGGGCAAAGCCGGGCAACTGGAACGTGACGGCTACCGCTGGGACACCGGCCCCTCGCTCTTCACCCTACCCGACATCCTCGCCGCACTCTTCCGCGACACCGGTCACCGGATGGAGGACCACCTGGAATTGATCCGGCTCGATCCCATCTGCCGCTACTTCTGGCGCGACGGCACGGTCATCGATGAGGATGAGGCCTTCTTCAAGCGCCCGGAGGTGGCCACCTTTCTCCGTTATGCTTCCGGGATCTATGATCTCTCCGGCGAGGCCTACCTCAACTACCCCCCGGAAGAATTCTGGCGCGCCTTTGCCCCCGCCAATTGGCCGAAACTTAAGCACCTGCCCAAAGTAGCCACCTTCAGCACCCTGGCCTCAGTCGTGGACCGCGCCTTTCCCGATCCCCACCTCAACCAGCTTTTTAAACGCTACGCTACCTACAATGGCAGCAGCCCCTACCGGACCCCTTCTACTTTTAACATTATTCCCTACGTCGAACACGCCTTCGGAGGCTGGTATGTCCGAGGCGGCATCCACCGGATTGTTGAAACTCTGGATAAACTCTGCCGCCAGGCCGGGGTGGTCATCCGGACCGGATGCGAGGTGACTCGCTACGATGGGAAGCAGATTCATTACCGGGAGGCCGATTCCGGAGAGCAGTCCATGCCGGCACCCACTGTGGTCTGGAATGGCGATGCCACCATCGCCTACCGGAACCGCATCCGCCTGCCGGGCGCAGAAAAACTGGCCCGCTCCTACGCCCGCCCCACCCGCGCGCATTCTGGATACGTCCTTTTCCTGGGCGTTAGCCACCGTTACCCGCAACTCGACCACCACAACATTTTCTTCTCCGATGACTACGAAAGAGAATTTTCCGACATCTTTGACAAGCAGATTCCCCTGAGCGAGGACCCCACCATTTACATCAATATCACCTCCCGCAACGAACCCGGCGATGCTCCCGAAGGCTGCGACAACTGGTTTGTCCTCGTCAATGTTCCTGCCGAAACCGGGAAGATCGACTGGGCGGAGGCCGGACCGAAAATCGAGGAACGGGTTCTCGATATCCTCGAATCCCGCGGCCTCGACGGACTCCGCTCCCACCTCCAGGTCCGGGAATCCATCTCCCCGGCGGACTTTTCCGACCGCCATCTCGTCAACCAGGGCTCACTCTACGGCTGGGCCTCCCACTCCATCCGCACCTCCATCCTCCGTCCGCCGCTCCGCTCCCCCCTGGACCGGAACCTCTACTTTGTCGGCGGCACCACCCACCCCGGCGGCGGCATCCCCCTCGTCCTCCTCAGCGCTAAAATGGTCGCGGATAAAATCCGTT
>CAYTLD010000021.1:0-11904 GCA_964438585.1 uncultured Blastochloridaceae bacterium
AAATTATAGGTGAGCGGAAGGCTCAGTCCAATTTTTCATGTATTTTGTGTAAGGGATCTAGAATAGCGGGTGATGAGTAAGGCTTCCACCGCCTTTTAAAATAAGCGGCAGCCTGTCCGCCGACTTGTGGGGGCGAAGTCCCGATCCCGATTTCGCTTCGATACAATCGGGACGAAGACTCAAGCCTTGGCGAAGGCGGAGAGCGCTTTCCTCCACGTTTCATTTTAAAATCATTATCTCTCCCATATCCCATCGAACGCGCTTTGCGCGTGGTTCTTTGTTTTTTGTTCTTTGTTCTTCGTTTTTTCGCCACCAGCAACCATCAACTAGCGGCGCAGCCGCTTAGCGGTTTCGATGCTCCAGTGCCCGGCAAAAGCTGACGGTGCTCCTGAGCAGCGCATTGTAACGTCCGTAGGCATTGCCCCCCTCCGCGCGGAGCAGACGGTAGAGTTTGAGTTCCGCCTCGTGCGAGGGCTCGCGGTTGGCTCCCGGATCGATCCCGTTGCGGCGCAGTCTGGGGTAGCAAATTTCAACCAGACACGATTCCACCGTGCTGCGACCGCTCTGCCAGTCATTTATGCCCTTGGCCATGAGTTCGCCTCCCGGAAAGTTGTGGAGGTCCGTGGTGGCATCCGTTTTCATGAGCAGACGGCTTCGACGGCTCTCCGAAACGATTCTGGTTCAATGCCGGGATACCGGATCAGGCGGGGTTCGATTTCCGTGAAGTATTCCATTAATTTTTCCTTCTTTACTAAAGCCAGGCGGATCATGGCCTCCACATCATCGAGATCGCGCTGGTGGGCACGCTCGATCTTGGATAAGGCTTGGGAATAGGGGTCATAATGGTAAAAATTCAGGTGTCCCTGCCGGGTGATATAGATCGAGCGCACCTCCCACCCCGGCAATTCCGGAATAAAGTCGTCCGGAGAAGCCAGTTCCACGTTGATATCTAACTGGTCTTTGATCTGACGGATTCCCTCAAATAATCCCACCGGTTCCGGGTAGGCTTTTAAATCGACATCTACAGTCATCGTGCGCCACCCGTGCAGGATGGCCGTTGCACCACCGGTGAGGTAAATGTTGCCCTCCCCCTTTACCAACTGCCCCAGAGTTTCCATGAAAGCCTCCAGCTTTTTGCGGTCTGTATCAGATCTCATCGGTGATGGAACGCGCTTCGCGCGTGGTTCCTTGTTTCCCGCAACAGCGGGACCCCGATGAATGAAATATCCGGCTCTGCCGGATGGAATTGAAATCAGATCGGGGCTTGTTCTTTGTTGTTAGTTTTTTATCCAACCCAGCAACCAGCAACCAGCAACCGCCAACCAGCGGCTCCGCCGCTTTTCGCTAGCCGCCAAGTCTGGCGATGATGTGGGGCAGGGCCACCCGGTAGAGAATCCAGCCGATGAAGAGGAGAATGAGAGAAGCTCCGACGACGATGCTGAAGCCCATCACATGTTCGCTGGTTCCGGCTACCAGCCAGTCGCGGGTGGCGGTGAGGACCGGACTGAAGGGGTTGTAGGACATGATCAGGCCCTGAATCCCGTCGCGAGACGGGGCATAAACGACCGGCGATACCAGCATCAAAAATTGCATCATCATGGGGATGACTTTGCTTATATCTTTGTATAACATACCTACGGGTGTCATTAGCAAGCCAAGGCTGGTCCCAACAATGAGCATCCCCAAGGCTCCAAGCGGAAAGAGGATGAAGGCGCTCAGTGGTGGCAGGATCTGGAAGTAAATCAGGGTGCCTCCGATGATAAGGAGCCGGATGAGGAAGTTGAAGATCGCTTCGCCCATCCCGGCCAGGATCAGTGCCTCTCTCGGGAAATTGATTTTGATGAGCATCTGCTGCGATCCTGTCACTATTTTCAGCGGGTTGGAAACGCCGTCGACGAAGAACTGCCAGAGCGAGGTGCTGATGAGCATGAAAGCCGCGACCGGCAGAGCCCCGGTATCGCCCGGAACCATTACCCCACCTCTACTGAGGAAGAAGAAAGTCATGGAAATGACCAGCGGGGGCAGGAAGGCCCAAAGGTAGCCGAACATCGTCTGCCGATACATGGCACTGATATTGCGGATCAGGAGACGCCAGGCCAGCTCGCGCGAGGCCAGCAGATCAGCCCACATCTCGCGCAGGAGGCGGAGCGGATTCCGCAGCAGCGGCTCAGGGGTGTAGATGGTAGTTCGCATGGGCGGGCGACTGGCCTGTTCCTGGTTCGTGGTTCTTAGTTCCTGGTTTTCCATGAGGGGGCTTAGATCGCAGCTACCAAAGGCGGATGATTTCATCGTAGGGGTCGAAATGACGGTTGGGAGTGGCTACGGGGCAATTCAGCAAACGCGCCGTCGCTATAATGATGCGGTCAAATGGATCTTTGTGATGCCAAGGCAACCGAGTCGATAACCATGCGATTTCCGAGGTCACCTCGCACACCTCCACTCCAAGATCTCCGGCGGCCCGGACAAACCATTGTTCTCCCATTCCATGAGAAGGCAGTTCCAGATCGCCCTTAGCTTCCTTGATACCAATCTCACTAGTAGTTCGTGCAACGTGATGCGACGGGTAGGGCGCTGCGTCCACGCAAGCCGCAAGTTACTGATGGTTAGCGGCTTGTCTGGAGACTGCGCCCTACCTGCTCTCATCAATAACTCATCATACGATGTTGCATGAACTACTAGCGGAGATAGCCGAAATGCGTAACCGGGTCGTTTCGCGATAAATTTTTTCTTTTGCCATCTCCGAGAGATCCTTGCCGCCTTGAAGCATCCAGATAAAGGTGCAGGTATCAAGCAGGATCATCCGGGCTCCAGTTTTTTAAATCTTCCGGCAGGTTCGGTTCATCCAGGGGTTCCGTCAGATTACCCTTGACCTTAATGGCTCCAAAGACCGGGTGAGGCTCCTGTAGCCGGTTTGTCCCTGCGGGCAACTGCCGTAACTCGGCCACCGGCTTCCCCGACCGGCAAATACGAACGACTTCTCCACGTTTTTCTACCTGTCCCAGTAACTCCGATAGTCGAGTCTTAGCCTCGTGTGTATTGACACTGATCTATGCTAAAATGGACTTGAGACTTAGCTAAGTCAACTAAGTTTACCTGCTACCCGTGGAAGCATAGAGTTTATTCTCGGGCTTAGCCTGAGTTTTCTATTCAGGTCGGAGGTCGGAGGTCAGGAGGTTTAGTCCTCTGTCCTCTGTCACCGCGCTTCGCCCTGAAGGATGTCGTGCATCCGGATCATGCCGACGTAATGCCCGTCCTCGACGACGGGGAGGATGTAGATCTGGCGCTGCGGGTTTTCCATCGTTTCCAGAACCTCGCCCAAACGAACCTCCGGGCCGGTGGTGATCGGGTGGCGCGTCATCATATCAGCCGCCCTTAAGGTAAAGGCATCGTCCTCGATGATCTTGCGCCGCACATCTCCGTCGGAAATAAAGCCGATGAGTTTGCCGTCGTCCGCACAGACAGCCACCCCGCCGAGGTTGGTCCGGGTCATCTCGACGACCACTTCCTTGAAGGACGCCTGCTCGGAAACTCTGGGCAGACCGTCTCCCCGATGCATGACATCGGATACCTTCAGAAGCAGCTTCCGCCCCAGCGAGCCGGAAGGATGGTAAACAGCAAAGTCTTCCGGGGTAAAGCCCCGGGCTGTCATCAAAGCGGCAGCCAGGGCATCTCCGATGACTAGTGAAACGGTGCTGCTGGTCATCGGTGCCAGGTTCAAGGGGCAGGCCTCCTTCTCTACCGCCGCATGCAGGACCAGGTCACAGGCCCGGGCCAGTTCGGTATCCTTCTTTCCGAAAATCCCGATCAACCGGGCCTGCGAATGCTTTAAGGAGGGCAGCATCCGGGCCAGCTCGACCGTGGCCGCACTGTGGGAAAGCATGATCACCACATCCCCGGACGAAACAATACCCAGATCCCCGTGGAGGGCTTCCGAAGCACTGATAAAGACCGCCGGCGTTCCGGTGCTGGCCAGGGTGGCGGCGATTTTATGCCCGATGATCCCCGATTTCCCCAAACCGGTGACGACGACTTTTCCCTCCGCCGCCAGAATCAGTTCCACCGCCCGGTCGAAGTCCGGCGCTATGGCCTTGAGCGCCTTCTCCAAGCCCTCAATCTCAGACTGAAAAACGCGCTCAGCTTCGTTGTAGTGGTTGCTCATTGTTGATTGCTTACTGTTCACTCTCGATTACGGCTTCCCATCAAATCCTTTGAACGAGCTTCAATCCCTGAAAATATTTCCGCATGAATCCATGGTCATCCGTCGCCAGTTCACCCGCGTCAATGAAGGCGTGGGCTCCGATGAGAAAATCCGGCAGGATTCGGTTTCTGGTGCCTCCCTGCTGGCGGTATTGATGGTAAATATTTCCCGCGTGGCATGAGGCCTGAACACTCATGGGTTGAAAGGCCACACCTAATTTACGCATTCGATCCAGGTGCTCATTATCCGACGACGAGGCAGGGCGGGTCTCGGCAATAACCGCTTCAGATACGATCAGGGAAGATTCCCGTCGCCGACTTTTCAAAACGTGCAGCCACTCACGGCCCGTCGACTCACCCTTGAAAATCGAGAGAATGACCGAACTGTCGACGGCAGTCTTCAAAGCTCCGCGCGCTCATAGCCACGTTGCTCCTTGAGCATCTCCGCACTGCTTTTTTCAGGCTCAACCCCGGCGGCACATCCAAAAATTTCATCCATCTCCACCTCATCGAAGGCGGGTCGGGCCAGCAGGAAATCGCTGGTTTCATCAAATTCCAGCGTCATCCCCGGTTCAAGTCCAAGCTTACGCCTGATCTTTACCGGCACGGTGATTTGGCCCTTGCTGCTTATGGTCGTTTTCATTTGGTAAAAATAGACATTCTTTACAAAAATGTAAAGAATTATTGCTTTACCTGAATTCGTTATAATTTGAGAAGTCGATAGCAATTTTCGCAACTCACGACTGCGTAGCACAACTCAAGTTTCAGGTCTCCGCTTTCAGCCCTCTGAGCACGCTTCCGCCCCCGGTCATTTGCGCCTTCTTGACGCAAAACCGGTCGGCAAGCTTCCCTGCCATATCTTTCTATCATCACTTGCGGGTCAGAACCCGCCGCTAGCTCTCTCCACCCGATCAGGCTTTTTCACTTCCAACTTCATTTGATTCCCGGCAGCTCGACTGCCGATTTCAAGCGTTGCTATCCCGATCAAGATTTTTCAGCTTTTCGTCTTTCAGCTTTTTCCCCCACTCCTATCGCCTGGGCTCTGCCTTTCAGGCGGTAGGGATCCGGATGCTCGAGAGCCTCCATTCCGACCTCGGCCAGAACGGGGTTGCCTAAAAATTCCAGCAGCACCTGCACGCGCTGACGTCCGGGCATGACGCGCTTCAACACCGATAGCAGTCCGGCAAACGGACCTTCGGTAATGCGCACTTCATCGCCGACCTTGAACTCGCTGGTAACCTCCACGACACCTTCTGCGGGGATATGCGCGGCCAGCATTTCGATGGCCTCCGCTGCAATCGGGGGCGCGTAGCCGCCGAATTCCACGATCTTGAGGATCCCCGGCGCACTCCGAACCTGATAGGCGGAGTCCTGGTAATCGAAGCGGGCGAAGAAGTAGCCAGGGAAGAGTGCTTCCTGAAACCATTTTTTCCCCGAACGTGTGTTGCGCTGAAACCGGATGCGGGGCATAAAGACATCGGCCACGCCCTCGGCGTGTTCCCGCAGGATTCCCGCCGCCAGATGCTCCCGCAGCACCGGCGCCTTCAGGCAATACCATTGGTTTCCGGTGTCGGATCCTGCTGGCCACTCTTCACTCGTCACGCGCAACGTCATCATCAGTCGATAAATTTCATTAGCAGCGGGAGGAGCTGCCCGCTGCGCTTATGCCAGTTTTCCAGACGCTTGACCCGCTCCGCGTGGTAGGCACTGCCGGCACCCGGCTCGTCCTCGAGTAGCCGCTGCATCCTCTCCAGACGCGTCTTCCCGCTGATCAGATGCGGCTCCACTTCCTCACTGATAAATCCCGAGGCCAACGCCCGCAGACTGGCCTCAGCCACATAATGGTCCCGTCGGTCGCCCACCTCATAGACCAGTTTCACCGCCCGCATGTTCCGGAGAAATTTCAACCCCTGACTGGCCGATCCCTTGCTCATCTGAAGTTTTTCGATAATCGAGTCCATCGGCATCGGCTTTTCCGTAATAAAAAGAAGCCCGTAGATTTCTCCGATTGATTTCGGCTGCCCTAGAATGCGAGCCATCTGAACAAAAAGGTCGATCACCTCCCGTTCCAAATCCGTCTGACCCGCTGCCCCCTCAGGTGCAATGTTGGCTTCTGCCATCGACATATATCCCTTATTAGCCATTTCATTCATCCGGTTCAAGAAAAAATGAACGATTTGAAATTATTTTCATGAGAAAAGGATGGAGGGAGGATCTCCGCATCCTCCGCCGAACCGGTTTGATTGGCCACTTTAAGACAGCCTCTAAGGCAGGACACAGTAGGGATTGCCCGTTTGGCGGATGATGAGTTCTTCCCCCAACTGGACGTCGTGGCCGTCGGGGGATTCGGGCAGTTGCCGGAAGACGAGTTCCGGTGCGCCTTTATCTTCTTTATCCCATTTTACCCCTTTCTTTTCTTTCTGTTCTTTATTGTCTCCTGGCTTGACTTTCATGGGCACAAAGAATCGGGGGCGGCGCAGAATGTCCTCCGGAAGGGTGGACTCCGGCTTGAAATGAATGATGAGATAGCCGTCGCGGTCCACCTTCCAATTGAAGGCGCTCTGGCCGTCGGTGCGCTCGACCTCCTTGGCCTCCTCGCCCCGGACGGTGGCGATATAAACCATGGAGCCGGTCCCGTCCGGATTAACGCTCCACATTCCTTCCAGATACATCCCCGCCAGGGTTCCCCGAATTTTCCAGCTCCCGAGGAAATCGATGTCGCGGAAGGGAAATTGCGGAGCGGGAATGTCGAGGGCCAGGAGTTGAAGCGTCCCACTAATGAGGATTAACAAAACGATGCGTGCAGCGCGATTGGTCATGATACATCTGCCTTCAGCCCAGGCATCACGCTTCGGGGGTGGGGCGCAGTCTCCAGACAAGCCGCTTACCATCTGCCACTTCCGGCTTGTCCGGAGACGGCACCCTACCAGGGAAAGCAGAAAGTTGACCATATATTGCTCCCTGACGACTACAGTGATTTGATCATCCCACCGTCCACACGAATGGCCGATCCAGTGATGTAGGCGGACGATTCCGAGCAGAGGAAGACCACGGCGGCGGCGAATTCCTCTGGTTGCCCGAGTCGTCCGGCCGGGATGGCGGCCACTTTGCTCCCGGCCACGTCCTCGATAGATTTTCCCGTCTTCCCGGCAGCATCGTTGAATAGCTCCATGAGCCGGTCGGTTTGAATCATGCCGGGGATGGCCATGTTGACGGTGACGCTATCAGCGGCAACCTCATTGGAAAGGGTCTTGGCAAAGGAGGCTAGGGCGGAGCGGGCGGCATTCGAGGTCGCGAGGCCGGGAATCGGCTCCAGAAGCCCTCCGGTGCCCACATAGACAATGCGCCCCCATTTCCGTTCCCTCATGCCGGGCAGCACTCGCTGGGTAATGGAAACCAGACTGAGGAAATTCCCCTCCAGCGCCTTGCGAGCATTCTCGCGGGACAGTTCCCAGGCGGAAGAAGGAGGTGGCCCACCGCTGCTCCCGACGAGGATGTCGATACCGCCCCAGACGTCTTCCAGGCGGGCACAGACCGCCTCCATGTCAGACGTGTCATTCAGATCGCCCTTCGATGTTAGAAACCGGTCACCGAAATCGGCCAGCTGGTCATGGGCCTGCGCCCGGTTGGTATCGGAACGCGATACAGCCATTACCAGGGCACCTTCCGCGAGTAAAGCGTGCGCACTAGCCAGCCCCAATCCCTTGGTCCCTCCCGTCACCAGACAGCGCTTACCTTTCAGTCCCAAGTCCATTTATATTAATGATAGAGAAATCTCTGAAAGTCACCATGTAAAAATGCCGGATGTCTCAGCTTACGCACATGATTCAAAGTGCAGCCATTTGACCGCCATCTGCGAACAAGGAGGGTCGAATTTAGGGACAGTGAGCGAATTCCAACATATTGTCAGATGACAATGGTAAGATTGGAATTCGCTCACTGTCCCTAAATGCGGTCCATAGTCGTTATCCGTAAGCCCTATGCCGGGTGTATTGGAGTCTGTTAGCCGGTATAAATTCATCTAACATCACGATCACTTCTGATCATAACTATGAAATGAGGGTCATGTTCATTTGCATCCCGGAGACCTGCACCTAGTTTTATGCAATGTATATCGCAGGTGCATTGGTAATTATTTTATTGCTGGGGCTGACAGCCTCGGCAATTCTGGCTTTCTGGTGGGCAGCGGATTCAGGACAGTTCAGCAATCCAACCGAAGGTGCTCGAAGTATTTTTGATGCGGACGAGCCGGTCGGAAAATCGACGGATCATTTCCCGGAGGCGCATCATGAATGAAGCCGCAACTTCTCATGTCAATGCGGCGAAGGGAACCCAGGAGGTGGATGCTGAGGCCCTGGCGCAGGATCGGCAACAGCGCATGGAAATCGACGCTGCTGCGAAATCCATCGTAACCGCCTTATTCGCCAGTGCCCTATTTTGGCTGCTGCTAGGTTCCGCCCTGGCGATCGCCGCGTCCCTCAAGCTCCACTGGCCCGAGTTTCTGGGAGAAACTGAGTGGCTGACCTTCGGACGAGTCCGGCCCGCGCATTTGAATACGATGGTTTACGGATGGGTCTCGACCGCCAGTATCGGAGTCGGACTATGGCTGATGTCACGTCTGACCCGGGTGGCTGTCTCAAACACGCGACGACTTTGGGTGGGTTTCTGGGTCTGGCAAACCGGACTGGCGGTGGGAACAGTAGGCATCCTGCGGGGCGACAGCACATCAATCGAGTGGTTGGAATTCCCGGTTTATGCCACTCCATTTCTGCTGGCAGGGTTTTTCTTCTTCATGATCGAAATTATCCGCATGATGATTAAGCGACCTCCGGGGCACGTTTACATCTCCCAATGGTATATCATGGCCGCCTTTTGCTGGTTTCCTTGGCTCTATGCGACCGCCGTTGTTCTGCTAGTTTGGTTTCCGGTCCAGGCTCCAGCCATGCCTCCCATTAATTGGTGGTATGCGCACAATGCTCTCGGTCTTTGGTTCACCCCCATCGGCCTGGCCGCCGCCTATTACTTTATACCCAAGGTCATCGGGAAGCCGATTCACAGTTACTACCTGTCGATGGTCGGTTTCTGGACGCTGGCATTTTTCTATGCCTGGAACGGGATGCACCACTTAATCGGCGGCCCGTTTCCGGCCTGGCTAATCAGTGCCAGCATTGCTGCCAGCGTCATGATGTTGATTCCGGTGCTGACTGTCGCCCTCAACCACCACCTGACCATGAAAGGAAACTTTCAAGCTCTTCGGTGGAGCCCGACCCTGCGGTTCGTGGTCTTCGCCGCCGTTAGTTACACCCTGGTCAGCATTCAGGGTTCCTCGATGGCCATCCGCTCCCTCAATGAAATCACCCACTTCACGCACTACACCATCGGCCATGCCCACGTCGGGATGTATGCCTTTGTTACCATGATGCTTTTCGGTTCAATCTACTATATTCTACCCCGAGTCTTGAGGCGCGAATGGCCATCCGCCTTCCTGATCCGCTCCCATTTCTGGCTCTGTGTCATCGGGATCACGCTCATGACTGTAAGCCTGACAGTCGGAGGACTCCAGCAGGGCCTGGCCATGAGCAAAGCAGAACTCCCCTTTCTGGACATCGTGGCCATGACCGTGCCCTATTTGAAAGCCCGCAGCATCTCGGGCGGGATATTGACGCTGGCTCACCTCACGTTCACCCTCTCCTTCATACTCGTTTGGATTGGATGGGCTCCCAAAGCCGGCCGAGCCACCCTCCTGGCACCAGCGACCGCGAAAGGTGCGGGCACACTATGAACAAGAGTAAATTTATCCGTGTCTGGATCGGCTTCCTCGGAACCTTCCTTACCGCCTGGGTGGGGCTGGTCATCCTCCCGGTTCTCAACCTCGGTCGGCTCGAAGCCTTGGACATTCCGGATGCTCCCAGCATAGAGGCAGAGGATGATCAGATCGCGCTGATCAATCTAGGACGGCGTGTCTATGTGGATTACGGCTGTGTCTATTGCCACAGCCAGCAGGTACGCCCGGAGTCAGCCGGATCAGACCTCCGCATGGGCTGGGGGAATCGCCGCTCCTACCCACAGGATTATCTCAACGATAAGGTCGCCCTCCTCGGCACCATGCGCACCGGACCCGACCTCAGTAATATCGGCATCCGTCAGGGTAGCGAGACCTGGCATCTGGTCCATCTCTACAACCCGCAAATTACCTCCGCCGGATCTGTCATGGCCCCCTATCCCTTCCTCTTTGAGAAAAGAAAAATTAAGGGCGAGCCCTCACCCGATGCCCTCGCCCTGAGCGGGGAATATGCGCCACCCGAGGGTTATGAAGTTGTGCCGAAGCTCGAAGCCCGCGCCCTCGTCGCCTACCTTATCTCCCTGCGTCAGAGCGAATCACCAGCCCCCGAAGGAGTACAACCATGACCGACAAAAGCGATCAGGATCTTACCCGTCCGGACGGTGATGACGCCATGAATATCCGGGAAGTGCACGGCAGTATCATGCGCGAACTTCCCGATCCGGTCGAACTCTATCGCCGGGTGCCGTGGTGGCTTCGGCATACCTACATCGCCATGGCTATCGGACTGCTTTTCTATCTGATCGTTCTGGCCGGGGATTACGATTGGAATTCCTTCGAACTGCCTTTGGAAAAGCTCCAGATATGGGGCGGATCCGGGAAGGAATAACCGATGGGTGCCTGCTGCTCCAGCACATCATCGGCATCGGGCCCTACCACTGCTGAAACATCCCCAACCCACTGGCTGAAACTCGCCATCGCATTGGTCATTTCCGGTTTGACCATGACCTTCAGTCTGGGCGTCAACCTGACTCCCCCGGACGATGAGTCCCGTTGGATCGTGCACGGCATTCTGGCGGTGGCGGTGCTGAATGTTTTTTTCCTGCTGGGCGAACCGATCCTGAAAAATACTTTTCGTCAAGTTAAAGCCGGGAAACCCGGCATGGACGCCCTCTTCCTGCTCGGTATAGGCGGTGCTTTTGCCGCTTCACTCCACTCCACTCTCTCCGGGGCCGGTGATATCTACTACGAAGTGGTAGCCATCCTCCTGGCGATTTACACGGTGGGTGCAACACTCGGAAACCTCCAGCGCCAGAAGGCCTTCGCCGCGCTGGACCGGCTGCGGAGCGACTACTCCCAAGCCAGGACATGCTGCGGAAATATAGTCAAGGTTGCCGATATCAACTCCGGCGACCGGTTTAAGATTTTCCCGGGAGAAGCGATCGCCATTGACGGAACCATCCTCGAAGGCCGGGCCACGGTGACGGAAACCGCCCTCACCGGTGAACCCTACGCAGTGGTGCGCCAGACCGGCGATCGGGTGCTGGCCGGGAGCCGCTGTCACGACGGCACCCTGCTGGTGCGGGCGACTACTGACGGACGGGAGCGCCAACTCGACGGCATCCTTTCCGCCCTCGACCGCGCGCGGTTACAGGACTCGCGCCTGCAATCCCAAGCCGACAAACTCTCTCAGCTCTTTCTGCCCGCCGTGACCATAATATCCCTGCTGACATTTCTGGGCTGGAACCTGGTGGCCCCCTGGACCGAGGCCCTCTTCCACGCCCTCGCAGTTATCGTCGTCGCCTGCCCCTGCGCCCTCGGACTGGCCACCCCCCTGGCCCTCTGGAGCACCCTCTACCGTCTGCGGCAATTCGGCATCACCGCCCGCACCACCGACTGGATCGAACGCATCGCGCAGACGGATA
>CAYTLD010000021.1:12004-15779 GCA_964438585.1 uncultured Blastochloridaceae bacterium
CTGGAAATTGGCAACGACTCTCTGGTGCAAACCCCCGAGCAGCATCACCTGCCACAATCCGCCCCGGACGTAGATCCTGACCATCCCGGACGTTTGATCCACTTCCGTTTCAACGCGAAGCCGGCCGGCTTTGCCCGCTACCGGGAATCCCTGCGCCTGACCGCCGCCGAACTCACCGGAGAACTGCGCCAAAACGGCTACGACCTTCTCATCCTGACCGGGGACAATTCATCTGATGCCCAACACTGGCCGGAAAAACTCGGCATCCCGGTCGAAACCGGCCTCACCCCCGCCGACAAAACCTGTCGCCTCAGGGAAATTCAGCAATCGGGAAGGAACGTGCTCTACGTGGGCGATGGCATCAATGACGCCCCCGCCTTTACCGCCGCCCACGCCACCCTCGCAATAGAAGAAGGCAGCCCGGTGGCCCGGGAGACCGCACAGGCCGTGCTCAGCGGACACCACATTGAGAACCTCCTGCCCGCCATCGAACTCTGTCGCCGGGCCGTCCGCACCATCCGCGGAAACCTCCTCTTCGCCGCAGGGTACAATGGCATCGGTATTTCCCTCGCCGTCAGCGGCCTCCTCCACCCGGTCCACGCCGCACTCCTCATGCTCGCCTCCAGCGCCACCGTCACCTACCGAGCCTGGAAAATGGCGGAATCTTCGACCACCACGCCGCCCGAGCAGCCAGCCTCGATCCAGCCCCAAGTCCCGATGCCCGCCTGAGCAGGGCTTACGCATCAAAATAGAAGCAGACGGTCAAACGCGTGCTGCCACATCTTGAGTGTTATAGCTATAACATTCAAGATGGGCGTAGATGGCCGAAGGTAGGGTGCTGCGTCGATGGGAGCCGGAAGTCAGGGATGTGTAGGCCTTGCCACCTAAGAGGCTGTCTAAGAGTCAGACATTGCATAACTGTTATGTAGTTCCTATCATGTTGGTTGATGAGACAAAAAGCGGAACTACTGGCACCGGCGGGATGTTTTCCCTCCCTGCAGGCGGCCATTGATGCCGGGGCGGATGCCATCTACTACGGGCTGGCCCAGCTCAACATGCGTTCCCGGGCCCGCCGCTCCTTCATGCGCGAGGACCAAAAGGAAATTCTCACCCGTGCGCACGCGGCCAACGTCCGCGGCTACCTGACCCTGAATACAATTCTCTATGACCATGACCTTCAGGCGGCGAGAAAAATGCTGAAGGATGCGGCTGCACTCGGCGTCGATGGTGTCATCGTCTCCGACATGGCCGCCATCCAGATGGCCCGCGAGCTGAATCTCGAAGTCCACATCTCGACTCAGCTCTCGATTTCCAACTATCAGTCGTTCAAATTCTATTCCCGATTCAGCGACCGGATTGTTCTGGCCCGCGAACTCAGTTTGCCTATGATAAAAAAGCTCAGTGAGCAAATCAAGCGCGACGACCTGCGCGGCCCCTCCGGACGGCGCATGGAAATCGAAGCTTTTGCCCATGGAGCCCTCTGCATCGCCATGTCTGGACGCTGCGGCATGTCCCTCTTCACCTCCAACGCCTCCGCCAACCGGGGAGCCTGCGAGCAGAATTGCCGAAAGGAATACACCGTCACCGACAGCGAAACCGGAAAACAACTGAAGATCGACAACAACTTCATCATGTCGCCCAACGACATTGCCACCATCGACTTCCTCGACCAGATCGTCGATGCCGGCATCAACGTCCTCAAGCTCGAAGGCCGCGGGCGCGCTCCGGAATACGTTTACACGGTTACCCACGCCTATCGCCAGGCACTCGATGCGCTCGATGCGGGCACCTACGGCCCGGACCTGGTCGAATCCCTGATGCAAAACCTTCAGGGAGTTTACAACCGGGGCCTCTCCTCCGGCTACTACCTCGGACGAGAGCAAGGCTGGTCCGGGACCTATGGCTCCAAAGCCACCCGCCGCAAAACCTACGTGGGCCGGGTCAGTAAATATTACGCAAAACTTGGTGTGGCCGAAGTCGCCGGAGCTTCCATTCCCTTTTCCGTCGGAGACGACTTCGTCATCATCGGGAAGACCACCGGGGTGGTGCCGGGCAAGGTCGAGGAAATCCACACCGACACCTGCACACTGGCCACTATCCACGACAAGGAGACCACCTTCAGCATCAAAGTCGCTTCCAAGGTCCGCCCCGGCGACCAACTCTACCTCATGGAACCCTTAGACGACTCACAAATCCAACAGGGGCAGGCTAGCAAACATGTTGCGCATTCGGCATAAAGCCATCGAGTGCATCGGCTGCGCCGCCTGCGTCGAGATCGCCCCTGATTACTGGCATCTCGATGACGACGGCATGGCCCGGCTTAATACACAAACCGGACGACAGGGCCACTTCGAACTCGGCCACGGGTTTCGGGAGGATGAAGCCCAACTCCGTGACGCCGAGGCCAACTGTCCGGTCCACATTATCGCCATCCAAGCGCATAACGCAGTTTCTCTTAATGCGCAGGTATCATTCGCCAATAAAGCGTGATGGCGTATGGTTTGAACATGAAGAAAAAGGAGTCAAAACACATTCTGGTCCTCGGCGGTGGATTCGGGGGGCTGGAATTTATTCAGAATTTCAAAGCGCCCAACACACGGATTACGCTAATTGATCAGCGTAACCACCATCTTTTCCAGCCCCTTCTCTACCAGGTAGCGGTGGCTGGATTGACCATGCCTGATATTTCTGAGCCGCTGCGGGCGATATTTTCCGACCGCCCGGATGTGTCCTGCATCATGGACACGGTGGAATCGATTAATTTGGAGAAGAGGCAGGTCAAGCTCGGTCATGCGGTGCTCGATTATGATTACCTGGTCATCGGGCTGGGAGCTGTGACCGGATATTTCGGCAACTCGCAATGGGAGCAACACGCTCAGGGATTAAAAAGCCTGCGCGATGCCATGATCATTCGCCGCCAGATCCTCAGCGCATTCGAGCAGGCGGAAGTCGAACCGGATGCTGAAGTGCGCCAGAAGCTGATGACGATAGCCATCATCGGCGCGGGGCCGACGGGCGTGGAACTGGCCGGGGCGATTTCCGAGCTGGCTCACCGAGTTTTCCTGCGCGACTTCCGGCGCATCAATCCCCGGGATGCCAAAATCATTCTCATGGATGCTACCGATAAAGTCCTCGGCAATATGCCGGCCCCGCTTCCAGAGAAAGCTCTAGGCGCACTGAAGAAAATGGATGTCGATGTCCGACTGAACACGATGGTCAAAGACATCGAGGAGCATCGCGTTATCACGGACCAAGGTGCCATTGAAGCGGGAACGATTATCTGGACCGCCGGGGTGGTGGCCAACCCCATTACCCGCGACCTCGATATTCCCAAGGACAGAGCCGGACGCTTGAAAGTCGAGCCGGATTGCAGCCTGCCGGGCCACCCGGAAGCCTTTGCCATCGGTGACATCGCACAGCTCGTCGATAAAAACGGCGTCACTGTTCCCGGAGTTTCCCCGGCTGCGATGCAAATGGGCAAGCATGCCGCCGGAATCATCCAAAATGAACTAGCTGGCGAAACATCCAACCGTCCGGCCTTCGCTTATTGGGATAAAGGCACCATGGCCACCATCGGGCGCAGCAAAGCCGTAGCGGCCATCGGCGGACTACGCATCGACGGGTTTGTCGCCTGGATACTCTGGCTCGCCGTTCACCTCCTCTTCCTGATCGGTTTCCGAAATAAGATATCCGTCCTGCTTCAGTGGGTCTATGCCTACAGCCGATTCCGAAGCGGAGCACGCATCATCGTTGATGTGGGACGAAAGCTCCCGGA
>CAYTLD010000021.1:15879-18700 GCA_964438585.1 uncultured Blastochloridaceae bacterium
CTTAGAGGCTAAGGAACCTTTCCCAAGCCTCCCGGGGCGACAAAACGAGGACGTCGCCGCGCGAGTGCTTCGGAAAATGACGCAAATTGCCGGTAATCAATATTCTCTCAGCAGTCTGACTGGCTACTTCCAGAAAGATGGTATCATCCAAGTCCGGCGGCATCGGATGGGGCCATGGTGCGGCAACCAGATGTTCCTGAAATTGCAGAATAGCCAAGAAGGCCTCCTGACGCTCTGGATCAATGGAAAACTTCGGACGTGCCAAAACGCGGCGATATTCATCTTCGATCCGGTCATCCAACGCAAGTCTCAATGTGCGGGCGACAACCATATCCACCAGTCGCCCCGGCGGACCGTCAACGCGTAGCAAGCCTGAAACGATTACATTGGTATCAATGACCCATACTGGGGCTGGCAACATAGTTTAGCGGGGTTTCCGTCCACGCCGGGCTGCAATAATCTCAGACTCTATGTCTGCGGAAGTCAACTGGTGGCGTCCCTCCCTGACTGCTTTCTGACGGATGGAGCGAAGTGCCCGACGAGCCCGTGCAAAAATCAATTCCTGCATGTCTTCGAGAAGCGTCTGGTCACTGGTCGGGATCATAAGACTACGTGGAATGCCATCCTTGGTAATCACCAGCGCACCTTCCCGCTCCAAATCCTTCCAAACCTGACCCGGCTTGGTGGCCAATTGCCTTGATCCGATCATTTTCATGTTTTACAGTTAGCTGAAGCTTTGTTGAGCGTCAATTTAATAGTCTAAGAGGCGATGCCCTCTACCAGGCTTCTGGATTTTTCGGGCGGGTCGACCCATTTGCCGTGCTCGGCGATGAGGTCTTTGAGTCGGTCCACGGCTTCGTCTTCGGGGATATTGAACTTAACCGGTTTCTTGCCGACGTAGAGGTTGATTTTTCCGGGTGCGCCGCCGACGTAGCCGAAATCGGCGTCGGCCATTTCACCGGGGCCATTGACGATGCAACCCATGACGGCGATGCGGACGCCTTTGAGATGTTCGGTGGCTTCTTTGATGCGGGCGGTGGTGGTCTGCAGGTTGAAGAGCGTCCGTCCGCAGGAGGGGCAGGCCACGTAGTCGGTCTTAAAGATTCGGCTGCCACTGGCCTGGAGGATATTGAAGCCAAGTCGAATGCTGGCTCCGGGTGCCGGTTCCTGACGAATGAGAATGGCGTCGCCTATGCCGTCGCAAAGCAGGGCTCCGATGTGAATGGAGGAGCTGAGCAGACCCTCGACTGTCTCCGGGTGCTGATCCGGGTTGAGGGTGTCTTTGAGGAGAACCGGGTGGCGGGGATGAACACGTGACGCCAGGATGCGGGTGGCGACGACCGGATGTAGTTTAACGCCGTCTGCCACGGCCACGCATTGAGGTGATTCCTGCGCGTTGATTGCGGCCACCTGGTCATCGTCGAGGGGATCGATTTCCACCACCCCGGATTCCTCGTAAATAATTTCCGGTGCGGTATCTCCGAGTTCCTCCAACCGGGGTTGAAGTGCCTCCATGCGGTCACAGGTGGTAAAGACCCGGGGGGGCTCATTCTCGCCCAATTCGATGCCCTGAACGGATGTCTTATGGCTCAAGCGCCGGGCGTAAACGTAGGGATCAAAACTGGAAACCAATGCTTCCGGGCCCGGCTGGTAATTTCCAATCGTCTGGGAATATTTGACCAGGGCTTCGGCCACCGGGATTTCATAGATAGAATCTTCCGTCAGAGAAACCCGGACAGTGTCGCCGAGACCATCGACCAGCAAGGAGCCGATTCCGATGGCACTCTTAATCCGTCCGTCCTCGCCGTCTCCGGCTTCCGTCACTCCGAGGTGGAGGGGATAATTCCAGTCCGGACCTTCTTTTTCCAGACGGGCGGTGAGGAGGCGGTAGGCGTTGACCATGACCTTCGGGTTCGAGGCCTTCATAGAGAAGACGAAATTGTGGTAGTCGTATTTCCGGGCAATGCGGGCGAATTCGAGGGCGCTCTCGACCATGCCCTGCGGGGTGTCACCGTAATAATTCATGATCCGGTCGGAGAGCGATCCATGATTGGTGCCGATCCGGATGGCGATGCCGCGTTCTTTGGCGATGTTAAGGAGTGGCTTGAAAGATTCCTCGATCCGGGCCAGCTCCTCCTGATATTGGTCATCCGAATATTCGCGAATTTGAAATTTCTTTTTGTCGGCGTAGTTGCCGGGATTGATGCGCACCTTTTCCACCCACTGGGCGGCTTCGAGAGCGGCATCCGGCTTGAAGTGAATGTCCGCAACGAGGGGGACATTGCAATCGGCGGCCAGGAGTTCTTTTTTGATCTTTTCGAGGTTGGCGGCGTCTTTGATCGTGGGTGCGGTGATGCGGACGATTTCACTGCCGGCCCGGACCAGATCGAGGGTCTCTTTGACACAGGCGGACGTATCCATGGTGTCGGAGGTGAGCATGGACTGCACCCGGATCGGGTTATCGCCGCCCATGGCGACATGACCGACTTTCACGACCCGCGAAACGCGGCGCTGATAGCGAAAGGGACTGTGGCAATAGGAATCACTCATTGGGAACTAGTTCATCATGGGACGGGGAAAATTTCAAATCAT
Organism: uncultured Blastochloridaceae bacterium; assembly: GCA_964438585.1. Lineage (GTDB taxonomy): Bacteria > Verrucomicrobiota > Verrucomicrobiia > Methylacidiphilales > JBCBYL01 > JBCBYL01. The sequence goes on from CAYTLD010000021.1 coordinate 18,472, forward strand.
CAAAAGTGGGTTGTTCTTTTTGGGTCTCTTTCTCCTGATGCTCACGATGTAAACGTTTAAAGTCGAAAAACGTGACGTAGAGCATGAAAGCAAGCAGTGGCACCATGGTCGCCGTATTCACTATGGTAACAATTTTCACGTTAATCGGGCGTCTGCGTATCCACTCGATCACCGCATAGACAATGTGACCTCCGTCGAGAATTGGAAGGGGCAGCATGTTCAAGACTGC
>CAYTLD010000022.1:0-3390 GCA_964438585.1 uncultured Blastochloridaceae bacterium
TACCTGTTGTGCGGATTCGCAATGTGCTTGCAATTCCAAGTGAGCAGGAATTCAACGCCATGCACTCCCGCGCAGGCGATGTGAAGCGCATCATCTGACGCCTTCTCGGGGACAACATCATCGGCAAGCAACTCCTCTGCGATCTCAATCACAGATCTTTGACCCCAGGGATCAGGGAGAAACGTGGGCGCCACTCCGCAACTGGGTTAAAGGTTGTAGTTACGAAGATCATTCTGACTCGCAGCGGGTAGCCGGTTGCCACCACCGCCTTGTTCGCATTTATATTGCTGCTGCAAGTAAACTCTGAACCGAAATATCTTCATCAATCTCTTCCCAGTGAATACCGATGCCAGAACCAATAAGTCTCCAGTTTGTTCGTTGTGCTGGAGATGAATCTCTCAAGCGTGGAAACCATTCAAGCGGCGCGGAGACAACTCGTCCGTCTGCTAGCGTCACATGGAGTGAATCCGTATCAACCTCAACGGCAGTGGCTCTCGCATCAATTTTAACTTTGGCGGTGTGTAGTAATGTGCTCATCCCATTTATTTCTTATTTGTTGTTCGTGCTTCTCAATTAATTCTCGAATCTCCTTGAGATGTTTGCTGAGAAAGCCATGCGACTCAGCCAGCAGGATCGGATCCAACCAGAACTTGGCGTACTTCTCGGCAGACTCAACATGGATATGGATTGGATCCTCAGCTTCTCGGCTAAAAAAGAAAAATCTGTATCCATGATGTCGGAAAACCTCTGGCACATTTGTACGTTACTTGATCTAGTGCTCTGCTACGAGCTATATCTTTGCGAGCATCCGGTTTGGGGTGATATAGCGGTACCTTTGGCATGGGTTAAAATTTTGTCGAGACCGGTTTAAAGATAAGCGGGCTGGGATGGTTGATATCTTCGTTCGAAGCTACGGGCCTACTTAACGCATGAAGTCGCAGCTATGAATGTTAATAATCCAGGGTCAGGATGCGGCCTTTGGTAAAGGAGAAAAATTTCTCTTTGTCGGCGACTTGGATGCCGGGGGCGAGGTCTTCGGCTGTCTTCCCGGCAGCTTTCAGGCAGCCCGGGCAGGCCATCAGGGTGACTCCCTTTTCCTGCAGGGTGGAAAGCTGTTGTTTAGAGGAGGGGAAATGGGAGAAGGCGACGTCCGGACTGTCCTTGAGCACCACGCCGACACCTTCGATATCAAAATAGACGAGCACGTCTTTATCCTCTGCCATGAGCGCGGCCATGTTCAGAGCCATGAGAACCTCATGAGGGTCGTCGGCACCCTCGCTGATGTGGATGAAAACTCCGTCACGGGGCGGTGCGTCGGCCGTAGGGGAACAGTTGATCAGGCAAGAGCACAGGAAGAGGGACATGAGGGAGAGAAGTAAGTTTGCATTCATAAGAATGACATCATGTATTGAGTCTTCGAGATAATCAAGCCTTATATAAGACGATTGCGGATGGGAGTGCGTGATTCTTTGCACATCAACTGTGGAAGTCGTGAAATATACGGAATCGATGAGCTGGAATTTTAACGTTCAACGTTGATTGCCAACGGGCGAGGCGCAGCACTTCGTTAATCAACAGCCGTTTTTGACCGTCCATCTTTCTCCGGCACGGGCGGCACGGGATCATGACCTAGCCCTCCCCAGGGGTGGCAGCGGCTAATGCGTTTGAGGGCCAGCCAAGTTCCGCGGAGGGAGCCATGCTTTTGCAGTGCCTCGATGGCGTATTCTGAACAGGTGGGCTGGAAGCGGCAGCCGGATCCCGGCCCGCCGAGAGCGTGAAGGATGGGCGAGAGGATGAGCTTATAGCCTTTAATCAGGATGATGAGACATGATCGGATCACGGATTCTATTCAACCGCGAAAGACGCGAAAGACACGAAAGAAATGTGGGCGTTAAGGGACGGAGTATTAAGCCGGTCTTGTCAGGAAGTGTGGAGATTCAGAGAGGGCGCTTAATACTCCGTCCCTTAACATTTATGCCTTCGTCAGTTCATATCCATCTTGGGCGTCTTTGACGGACCAGCCTTCCTGGGCGAGGGCGTCGCGGAGTTCGTCGGCGCGGGACCAGTCTTTGGCGGCGCGGGCGGCGAGGCGCTGTTCGGCCAGAGCGGTGATGGCAGGAGGGATGGCGGCATCGGCGTGGGGAGTTGAGGATTCGGGATCGAGACCGAGAAGCTCGCAGGCCAGGCAGAGGTCGCCGTAAACGACGGTTTTTTCTCCATCCAGGAGGCTGCCGGCTTTCAGGCGGGTTTCGACGCTACCGAGGACAGTGTGCAGGGCGCCGAGGGCTTTGGGCGTGTTGAGGTCATCACAGAGTGCTTCCAGAACCGGAAAGAAGAGGTTCTGGCTCCAGGGGAGGGGGGAATCGGTTTCGGGCACAATGGCTTGGCAGGTTTTCATCACCTTGCGGATGCGGTCGAGGGCGGAGCGGGCGGCGTGGAGGGAATCGCGAGTAAAGTTGAGGGGCTGCCGGTAGTGGCCGGAGAGGAGGACGTAGCGGAGTTCGTCGGCGCGGAAGCCCCAGCTTTCGATGTCCGCGAGGGTGTGGAGGTTGCCGAGCGACTTGCTCATTTTCTCTCCCTCGACGCGAAGGTGATTGATGTGGAACCAGTGGCGGGCGAAGGGCTTGCCGGTGGCGCCCTCGCTCTGGGCGATTTCGTTTTCGTGGTGGGGGAAGATCAGATCGACTCCGCCGGAGTGGAGGTCGAAGGATTCTCCCAGGTATTTCATGGCCATCGTTGAGCACTCGAGGTGCCAGCCGGGGCGTCCCGGGCCCCAGGGGCTGTCCCACTGGCAGGGTCCATCTTCGGTTTTCCAGGCTTTCCAGAGGGCGAAGTCGTTGAGGCTTTCCTTGTCGTATTCATCAGAGGCATTGAGGCGCTGGTCGGCATTGGGCTTGAGCTGTTCCCGGTCCAGGTGGGCCAGCTTCCCGTATTCCGGGAAGGCGGAGATGCGGTAATAGACCGAATGGTCGTCGGTCTCGTAAGCCAGATTTTTTTCGATCAGTCGTTCGATCAGTTCGATTTGTTCTTTAATATGAGCCACCGCCGAGGGCGACTGGTGAGGGGAGAGGAGGTGGAGGGCGGTGGCGTCCTTTTCAAATTGCTCAAGCCAGTGGGCGGTGAAGTTCTCCAGAGATTGGCTGATCGCATTGGCACCCCGGATGGTCTTGTCATCGACATCGGTGACATTACGGACATGCAGGGTCTTCAGTCCGGTGGCTTCCACCGTCCGGCGGAAAAGATCCTGAAGGACAAAGGTGCGAAAATTCCCAATGTGCGCCGGCCCATAGACGGTAGGCCCGCAGCAGTAGAAGCGGAGGGTCTGGCCGTCTTCGGCGAAGACCGGCTCCTCCTGCCGGGTGAGGGTGTTGTAGAGGCGAAGCTGCATCA